>JAFSZO010000005.1 GCA_017455605.1 Clostridia bacterium | reverse complement strand
GAGCATCGCGGCATCCCAGGAACTGCCGTTGGCGATGCCGCCGACGACTATCTTGGAGCAGACGGCGTCGCCCAGTAGGTAGCCGAACAGGCCTACGAATCCGGCAGCGGTGCCGGCCGCGTTCTTCGGGACCAGATTGAGCGCCTGGACGCCGGTGAGGGCGACGGGGCCGTAGATAAAGAAGCCGATCATGCAGAGGGCGACATAGACCAGGACCTTCTGCATCGGAGCAGAGACGTGGATGATGTCGGCGCCGACCATCCAGTAAAGAAACACGCCGATGCCGCAGAGGAACATGCAGATGACATTCATCGGGGCGCAGCGGCCCTTGAATATCTTCGAAGTGGCCCAGCCGCAGGCGATGGTGCCGACGGCGCCGACTATGTTGTGGACGGAGAACGCAATCTTGCTTTCCGCAGCGGTCATTATCCCCTTGGTCTGCAGGTAGGTCGGGGCCCAGTCTCCGATGCCGTAACGGACCATATAGACCGCGACGTTGGAGATGGCAACGACCCAGAGAAGCTTGTTCTTCAGGACATAATCCACGAAAAGGGTCTTGAACGGGAGTTTTTCGCCCGCGGCGCCTTTGGACTTCACTCCGCTGTGGTCATTACGCCAGTCGCCGACGGCGGGAAGGCCACAGGACTCCGGCGTATCGCGGATAGCCCACCAGCAGAAGAGGGCGATCACCATAGCGATGACGGCGGGGAATACGAAGTTGCCTCTCCAGGTCTGAGCGACGCCGAGGTCCGCCGCAAGGGCGACGCCGGCGATGGCGAGGAAGCCGAGGGCGAAACTGCCGATGGTGTGGGAGACGTTCCAGATGCTCATCTTGAAGCTGCGTTCATTCTGGCTGAACCAATGGGCCATAATGCGGCCGCATGGAGGCCAGCCGAAGCCGCTGAGCCAGCCCACGATAAGCATCAGCACGAAGATGACGGCCGTATTGAGGGCGGTGTTGGTACCGAACGGCATAATGCCGAGACCGAGCATCGTGAGGGCTGACAGTACGAGGCCGACGCAAAGGAACTTGCGGGCGTCGGACCTGTCCGAGACGCTGCCCATGACGAATTTGCTGAATGCATATGCGATGGACACTGCCGACATTGCAAGGCCTACCTTGCCGGGATCAAGGATACCGTCCTTGATCATGTCGGGGGCGGCAAGCGACAGGTTCTTTCTTACCAGATAGTAGCCGGCATAGCCGAGGAATGCTCCGAGGAAGACCTTAAGCCTCATTGACTTGTACTCTTTGTCTACTTTTTCCGCCGGGATCGGGTCCTTCGGCTTGGGAGGGTCGTAGAATTGGTTGTGCCCGACCAGCGCGGAAATGCCGCGGATGCGGGAGGTGGAGAGCAAGAGAAGGACGGCGAGCGCCATGCCGACGCCACCCTGCGCCGCATTCCCGGGGACGCTCGTAAAGGCGACCGCCGCGCTGCCCTTCATCACCCACGAGGCGAAGAAGTACCCGACGATCATCACGCATGCGCCGACGAAGGAGGAGACCCCCGCGCCGAGAAAGCGGTTCGCCCCGCTCCGCCGGAAAAGGTAAAAGAGCAGACCCGCGAGCGCACCCTCCGCACCCTTGATCAAGAAGGTCGGCAAGATCCAATGGGCGTAGCCGCCGATCAGGTCCGCAAGGGCGCTGCCGACGCCGCCCGCGATGAGTCCCGACACGGGGCCGAAGACCACGCCGCAGAAGAGGACGAACGCGTCGCCGAGGTTTAAATAGCCGTCGGTCGCAGGCATCGGGATGCGGATCGCCACGGTCGCCACTGCGACGATGGCAGTCATCAAAGCCAAGACCGCTATGCGTTTGCTGTTCATACTCGCCCTCCTTTCGTTTATTTACCCACCAATCCGATAGGTGATAATACTATACCACTTTTCCGATCAAGAGGCAACTGTTTTGGTATCGAAAGAAAAAAACGTATATTCGGATCGGAGCGTAGCGACCCTTTATTCCTAATTCCTAATTCATCATCCCTAATTGATTTGACAAAAATCCCGCGGGGATACCGCGGGAATGGTCGTTACTATACTCAAACCTTCTTGCTGATGATCTCACCCGTTTCGGGGTCGAGGAGCAACGCCCAGTAATCGGACGGGGACTTCATAAAGGACACGTAATAGTAGTACGGCGCCTCGGAGTCCGAGAGGGCGTTCACGAGTTTCACGTAGATCTCCCGCGGGAGCTCGCCCGTATCGGTCTCGGCGGTGATCTCGGTCTCGAGCGCCTGCTCCGCACGTGCGAGGATCTCGCGCCACCCGAGGCATCCCTCGACCTTATTCGCGAGAGGGATCTCGCTCTCCGATATCCCCTCCGCGACAATGGCGACCGAGAGGACCTTACCGATCTCCTCCGCGGCGGGCACCTCGGCGGAGAAGGTCGCGCCGATCACGTCCTTGGTGAGGTCGCCGGTTTTCTCCCCCGACTCGCCCTTTAAGACATAGGTATAGGTATTGTTGAAGAGTCCTGCGGAAAGGGGCGTAACGGTCAACGTGGCGAAGGGAGCGGTCTCCCCGACCTTGCCGTCGATGACGATGAGCTTCTCCGCTTCGCCCGTGACGAAGGAGACGCCGAAATCCTCGTTCGCGCCGACGTAAACGGCGTCGTGATAGGTGCTGACGAATCGCTCGAGCCCCTGTTTCTCGGGAGTCGTCTCCTTTTCGTGGCAGGCAACGAACAGACCGAGGGCAAGGAGCAAAAAGGCGGTGATGGCAACGAATAACTGCTTTTTCATAACGTCCTCCGAATCAAAGTAATAGAGATTATGCGGCGAAACGGGGAAATATACCGCTGCGCTTGATAAAACGCGCGCGTTCTATTATAATAAGGATATGATCAACGGCAACATCGGCGGAATCAAACGCGCCATGCTGTGGCGCCTCGAAAAACATCTCGGCTACACCGACAAGACCTCCTTCGTCAGCGAGGAGACTCTCTCCGTCATCACGGAATTCACCCAAGCGACGGGGCGGGAAGTGTCGGTGTGCATCTCCCGTTCGGGGAGGGTCGAGGCGATCTCGGTCGGCGACGCGCTGAAGGTGGACGCTCTCGCGATCGGCAAGAGGCGCGGCGAAGGCTCCAAGAGCAAGATCCGCGTGATCCACACCCATCCGCACGGGTCGGCGAGGCTGTCCGACGCGGATATCTCCGCTCTCAAAGAGATGCGCTACGACTGCCTCGCGGCGGTGGGCGTATCGGCGCAGGGCGCGAGCAAAATGCAGATCGGTTACATCGCCCCCACGGGGGTGAAACTGGTGGACGTAGAGCTCGCCGCCATCGATCACGACGCCCTGCTCGGCTTGATCGCGGAATGCGACGAGGTCGGCAAAAAGAGCGCGCCCGTCAAGGAAGAGATCAACAACCGTTGTCTGTTGGTCGGCGTGGGCGACGAGGAATCGCTCTACGAGCTGAAGGGACTCGCCGAGACGGCGAACTATCTGCCCGTCGGGCGGGTGATGCAAAAGCGCACTTCGGTGGACTCCACCTACTACGTCGGCAGCGGCAAGATAGACGAGATCCGCATGGAGGCGCAGATCAAGAACGCGGCGATCGTGATCTTCGACGTACCTCTCAGCGCGGTGCAACACGCCGCGATCGGCGAACGCCTCGGGCGGCGGGTCATCGACCGCGGGACCCTCATCCTCGAGATCTTCGAGAAGCACGCGACCACTGCCGAAGGCAGGCTCCAAGTGGAGCTGGCGCGGCTGAAATACACCCTGCCCCTCTTGGTCGGACAGGGAGAGGCGATGAGCCGCCAACGCGGCGGACTGCACGCGATGGGCGGCGCGGGCGAGACAAAACTCGAGACGGACAGACGCCACGTCCGGCGCAGGATCGCCGAACTGACCGAAAAGCTGAAAGCTCTCGACGAAGGGCGCGACCTCCGCAGACGCAAGCGCAAGCAGAGCGGCGTCAAGAGCGTGACCTTGCTCGGCTATACCAACGCGGGCAAGAGCACCCTGATCAACGCGATCAGCCGTTCCGACCTCTACGCGGAGAACAAACTCTTCGCCACGCTCGACTCGGTCAGCCGCAGCGTATGGACCGAGCGCGGCAGCTACGTGATGACCGACACGGTCGGATTCATCCGCAACCTGCCCCACACCTTCGTGGAAGCCTTCAAGTCCACCCTCGACGAAGTGCGATACGCGGACCTCTTGATCCACGTCGCGGACGCCTCCTCGCCCGAGATGGCGTCGCAGATCGCCACGGTGGAGTCGGTCGTCAGGGAGATCGGCGCGGCGGATGTGCCGATGATCACGGTCTACAACAAGGCGGACAAGGCGGAAGGTCTCGTGCGCGAAGAAGGAACGATCTACATCAGTGCGAAGTTCGGCGAGAACCTCGACGAGCTCAAACGCATTATCTCGGACGCGCTGTTCGGGAAAAGGAGCGACGAATGAAAGTGAAAGTCAAAAAACTGGACGGACGGGCGATCCTGCCCACCTATGGCTCGGCGGGAGCGGCGGGAGCGGACCTCTACGCCCTCTTAGGCGGCGACATCACGATCGGCGCGGGAGAGACCGCCCTCATCGGCACGGGACTCGCCCTCGAGATCCCCGAAGGATACGTCGGACTGGTCTACGCGCGCAGCGGACTGGCGACCAAGCGCGGACTCGCGCCCGCAAACAAGGTCGGCGTGATCGACTCGGACTACCGTGGCGAGCTCAAGGTCGCCCTCTACAATCAATCGAGCGAGGCGCAGACCGTAGCGACGGGCGAACGCATCGCGCAGCTCGTGATCGCGCCCTACCTCACCGCCGATTACGAGGAAGCGGACGAGCTGACGGACAGCAAACGCGGCGCGGGCGGTTTCGGATCGACCGGGAAATAGTCGCGCAGAGCAAAAACCCTTTTCGGGGTTCGGCAAGGGACTCAAAAACGCCCTGCTGAACAAGTTCGCCAAGATGAACAACAAGAAATACGGGGACAAAGCCTACATCAAATGGAACTTCACGAAGTTCCTGATCGACCGCGAGGGGAACGTCGTCACCCGTTTCGAGCCGACCACCGACATGAAAGAGGTCAGAAAGTCCGTAGAAGAATTGTTGAAATAGACAGCTTCTACAAAAAGAGCGAGGCGCTTGCCTCGCTCTTTTTTTCTTTTTCAGTCTGCGCTCTCTCTCGGCGTGAAATCCTTGTAGAGGGTCATATCCCCCGTCGGCTTGCCGTAATAGGGTGTGGAGAGCGTCGCGTCGCTGTAATACTCCTCTTCCTCATAGATCTCGTAATCACCCACCTTAAAGTACATACGGCTCTCTCCGACCACCTTGCCGTTAATGACGTGCTTGACCGTGATGCGATTCAGTCTCGTATAGGAATCCACCTTGACGACGTTGCCCTCCAAAACGGGATTCTCGATCCAGTATCCGTAATAATCGATCGACCCCCATCCCAAAGTATCTCCCTCATAGAGGAGCGCCTTCGTGAGAACGGTCTCACCGCACTTATAGGTGACCTCTTGATATTTGGGATCATACAGATAAGCAAAGATCCTGACGTCCGAATTGCTCTCGTCGAAATAGACGCAGTTCCCCTTCTCGGTGAAGAGAGGCGAACTCTTGCCCGCGTCGTAATAGTGCGTACCGTTGTCCCTGAAAGGATACACGCCGAAATGCTCTTCGTCCTCAAAGATCTTGCCGCGACGGATCGTCAAATAGTCACACCAAGAAGCCGTGGAGAAAGTCGCGTCGAAGTCGTTGATGAAGAAACGCGCGGGGATATACAAATATACTTCCTGCATCGCGTCGCGGCGATAGACCGTGACGTCCTCGGTCAAGGTGCGCGGAACGTTCGGGTCGATCGCCTTGGTGCAGGCGGCGTCCTCAAAGAGGACGTACTCGTAATAGCGGAAAGAATAGTCGCTGCCGTAGTTGACGGGTACGCTCGCATAGGCGCTCTCGCTGCCGTCCGCATAGACGTCCACGATGTACACGCGCACCTCGGACGGGATGTCCGCACGCACGACGTACACCACCCGCAGATCCGCCGAAGCGACGAGGTACTCGGGCAAGGGCTGCGTGCCGCTTTGGTCGTAATACGCCTCTCCGCCGAAGAAAGAGGTAACGTCCGCGATGACGTCCCCGACGAGGCAGGTGCGCACGTCGCGATCGGTGATCGACCCTTTCGTCACGTAGCAAACGTCAATGGTCATCGTCGTGGGCGTCTGCGGAGCATCGTCGTCGGGGTCGCCCTTCGGCTCCTCCTTGCCGCCATTGCCGCCATTGCCGCCGCCACTTTCACCGCCGTTTCCGCCGTTTCCGCCGTTGCCGCCGTCGGTCTTACCATCGCCATCGGTCTTGTCGCCCTCTATCTCCGAGAGGGACAGGTGCAGGATCAGCTCGTCGTCCTCGCCGCCGGAGAGCACGACGGTCAAGGATTTGCCATCCACCTCTTTGTTGAAATGTCCATCGGTGGACGCAGGCTCGAACCCCGCGCGGATCAGCGCCTCTACGTAGGCGACCACCTCCGCCTCGGTCACGCCGCGCAGGTCGATCCAACAGTTGTTCTCTTCCTTCGTAATGTTCGCTACGCTGCCAGAGGAAGTAAACAGCGGCCCATCCTCACCGAGATAGCTTTTCTGGAGATCCTCGGCGAGCGCCCAATTGCGGGCTGAATCGTCCGTATCGACATTGCCGCCGCCACCGTTCTCGTTACCGCCATTGTCTCCGTTACCGTTCTCCACGGGCGTCCCCGTATAGACGTCATCCGCGCCCGTGACCGCCATCGCAGCGATGATGTCCATACCCGTGATCTCGGAGAAGCGGTCAAAGATACTCTTCAACGCGGGGTTGGAGGCGCCCGT
>JAFSZO010000040.1 GCA_017455605.1 Clostridia bacterium | reverse complement strand
TTCGGGATCGTCGATCAGGGTGTTGAGGTCGACGAAGATGTTCTTGTGGAAGTAGCTGTCGATCGGGAGGGAGTTGTCGAGCGCGATGATGTCCGGCAGCTTGCCCGTCGCGATGTCGTTGTTGAACTGCTTCGCGGCGCCCTTCCATTCGTTGTCCTCGTTGTTGTAGGAGGAGTAGTCGACGACGGTCACGCGGACGCCGGTGTTCTGCTTGTTGAAGCGTATGATGGAATTGCGCAGCTGATAATCCGTGTAGATGCAGGCGAGGCGCAGGATGATCTCCTCCGCAAGCTGTTCATCCGGGACGCGGTGATAGACGGAAACCGTCGTCGTGGTCTTCCCGTCCGACCAATCGGTGACGGCCATGAGAAGGCGCCCGTCCTCGAGGAACGCGATGTTGCCGGAATTGGCGATGTCGGAGTTGATGTAGTTCAGGACTTCCTTGAAGGAACCGTCCGCGAAGTTGTACGCGTTGATGCCGGTGGAGCTGCTGAAGTAGAGGTTCTCGTTGTCGCAGGCGATGAAGCCGCCGTTCGAGCCGATGACGTCGTTCGGGATCTGGACGAAATCGCCGCCCTTCTCGGAGTACTTCAGCTTCTGGCCGCCGTTGTCGGAATACATGACGACGAGACGGTCGCCGGAGACGCCGAGGGAGTTGATCCAGCCGTCCTGCAGGTTGAGATCGAGCTTCCCCTTGTAGCTGCCCTCGAGGTCGGTGACGATGAGCGCGCCGGACTCCGTGCCGAAGATGAGTTCGTCGCCCCGGATCACGGAGCCGTTGATATAGGACATCGACGGATCGAGGCCGGCCTTCGTGATGGCGTCGTTGAGCAGGACCGTCTTCGTGTCGCCCGTCACTGGATCGACGCTCAGAAGGTTGTAGGTCGACGTGGACTCGGTGTAGTCCTCGTTGTAGGTCCACTTGTTGGTGATGCCCATCAGCCGTCCGTCGGGCGCGGCGAACAGATCGGAGGTCATGTAGCCGTACTGCTCCTCGTCCAGGTTGAACGGCACCGTCTCGGAGGTCTTCGCGTCGACGTCGATGGCGCAGAGCATGTTCTTGTTCTCATAGTTGATGTACCAGCCCTCCGGGAGGGTCGCCTGCTTCTTGTCGACTTCTTCCCAGTCATAGCCGGCTTTGCGCTCGACTTCTTCGCCCATGTCGTTATAGGTCACCGTGAATTCGGCGTTGTAGGTCAGATAGGCTTTCCCGCCCGCCGCGGTGAGACGCTGGACGTAGCGGACGTCTTCGGGGAGGGTGATGTCCTCGCCCGCATAGACGTTGGTTCGTTTTTCCTTCACGGGTTCTGCGGTTTTCTTCCTGCAGCCCGCAAAGGACGTGAGGGCGGAGGCCGCGAGGAGGACGGCGAGGGCGGCGGAGACGAATTTCTTGATGGTCATGTGTTACCTCTTTCTTCGGGAATTTCCGTGAGTTCGAATTCGGATTCGGGCATCGGTTCTTCGGATTTCTCCGATTCTTCTGCCTGCTTTGTTTTCTTTGCTTTCTTCTGTTTCTGCGGCTTCGCCGGTTTCGGCGGGCGTTCGCGTTTTTTCTTTGCGCATGCTTCGGAGAGCTTCTTCCAGCCGTTTTTGGCGCTCTGCAGCACGGAATATCCGGAGATGCGCAGGAGAATGAACGAGAGGAGAAGCGAGATGACGGCGACGGCGGCGGCGGCGATCTCGAAGATCATCAGGACCGCGGCCCGGTAGTCATACACGCGCGCCTCGTTCTCCCAGTAGGGATATTCGATCTTGTTGACGCTCACCCACGCATAGGAGAGCTCTTTCATGTTGGCAAACCGGTTTTTGAGCGAGAACCGGGCGGTCGACTCGCGCATGACGCTCGTGCTTTCGTTCGCAAACACGGCGGACTTGAAGATGTTCAGGGCAAAGCCCGTGACGGGATTCGGGAGCGCGGCTTCGAAGGCCGTGACGCCCGCGTCTCCGATCTTGCGGTATCCGGCATAGCTCATATAGAGGCGCGGGGAGTCTCCGTAAGCTCTTTTATACGGTCCGGATCCGGATTCCCGCTTCGCGATGCCGACGATGACGAATTCTTCCCCGCCGATCTCGACGGTCATACCGATGATGTTCTCCGCGCCGTAAACCCGCCATGCGAGATCGCGGTCGAGGACGACGCCGCGCGGGATCGAGTCGTCGTTGAGGAAGCCCCCGCCGTACTTGAACGAGAGCGGATGGAAGACGAAGAAGTCGCCGCCCACCGCGAGGGTCTTCGCATTGACGGTGCCCTTGGTCCCCCGGACGGAGACTGTGTCGTCCGCGGCGTAGCAGTACGTCCACGAGCGTGCGCCTTCCTTCGGGGTGACGGAGGCTTCGAGCAGCTTCGCGTCGATGGATCGCGCCCAGCCGACCGCGTCGTCGCCCGTCAGGCCCGCGCTCTGTTCGGCGTAGAGCGAGACGACGGCAAAGCGATCCCCGGAGGCGGACCATCGCTTGCCCGCGTCGAGGAAGCCGAGCCGGCTCCGCATGCCGAGGACGACGAGCTCAAAAAGCCCGACGACGAGCAGCGCGGCGAGCATCACGAGCGCGACGATGCCGGAGGCCTTGAGGAGTTTCTTGTTGACTTTATCGCTCATGATTCCCCCGCATCAATCGCCCGCGAGGCGGACCTGCTGACCGTCCGTGATCGGTGTGGTCGAGCTGGTGATGACGAATTCGCTGCCGTAGAGCCCGCTGACGGCGGACTGCGTGTCGTCGGAGGCGAGGATCTCGATGTTCGTGCGTTTGGCGATGTAGCGGTTGCCGAGCGGGGTCTTCTTCGCCTCGACGGTCAGAACGAACTTGCCGTCGTTGTCGTCGCGGATGGCGGAGTTCGGCAGGACGGAGTCGTAGGACTGGCTGCGGTCGCCGATGGAGAAGTTGAGGCTCTGTCCGTCGGAGACGTCGCCCGAGACGTTGATGACGATGATGCGGTTCTTGCCCTGGCTCTTGGGATCGGACCGGACCTGCGCGACGGAGGCGGTGATGTTGGAATACCACCACGAGTTGGTGACCGTGCAGGGAGAGCCGACTTGGATGCGGCGGGCCTCCTCGGCGGGCATGCTGATCTCGACGACGTAGCCCTTGTCGGCGATCTCGATGGACGCGACGGTATTGCCGCTCGTCACGGTATCGCCGGGGACGAAGGAGACGGACACGACGCGGCCGGCGATGGGCGCGAGCACCTCGGTGTTCTCCGGGGCATTCTCGTATTCCTTGATCTTCTTTTCGAGCTCTTCGATCTCCTTTTTCTGGGCTTCGAGCTTCTGGTCGGATTCGGTATCTGTCACCTTTTCGGACGCTTCGTATTCCTCAAACGCTTCTTTGAGTTTGCGGATGCTGTCTTCCTGCGTCTCGATATCCTCCTCTATTTCTTCGGGTTCTCTTCCCTTCTTGCTTTCCGCTTTGGTCTTTTCCTTCTCCTTTTCGGCGATATCGTCTTCTATATCTTTAATCTGGTCTTCGTAGTTTTCAACCGTGTTTTTAAGGGATTCGATCTGGTTATCAAACGCTTCCTGACGCCCGTTCAGCGCGTCTACCTGCGCCTGATATGTATTGACCTCCACCTGATACTGGTTCGCGGTCTCTTCGGCGATGGACTGCATTTTCAGGGATTCGAGCTTGGTCTTTGCGTCCTCGTAGGTCTTCGCGACGTCTTCGAGATTCTTGGTCGCCTCGGTATACGCTTCCGTTGCCTTGTCGAGGGCGGTTTTCGCGGTTTCAAGGTCGTAGCCGTAGGCATAATCGATCACATCGTCCACTTCGGGCATGTCGATGTGGTAGAGCTTTGCCTTTGCGTCGCCGAGCTGATTTTCAAGGTCAACGATCTGCTTGTCGAGGTCCTCGAGTTCGCGCTGGATAACGGTCGGGTCGACGTTGATCGTGGTATCGGCGTTGTCAAGGGCTTTTTCGGCAGCCTTATACGCAGTCTCGAGGCTCGCAAGTTCCGTTTTGTATCCTTCGAGCTCGCTCAATTCTTCGTTCAGCTGGCTGACTTCCGCGCTCAGAGAGTCGTACGCATCAATATTTTCGTCGTATTTTTCACAGGCGATATCATACGCGTCCTGTTTGTTCTTTTGTTCCGCTTCAAGTTTTTCGATACGCTCGTCGCTGACGCCGCTGTCACCCCACGCCGCTTCAAGGGTCGCGGTGATATCATCGAGAGCGGCTTTGGCAATGGCTTTCTCCGCAACGATATCGGACAGTGCGTTCAGTCTTGCCTGTTTCGGGGCAATTTCGGCTTTCAGACTCTCAATATCGGAGATTTCGGACGCATACCGGTTCTTATAATCCGTATATTCAGAATATGCCTTGTTATATGCAATGTAAAGGTCGTCGTTTTTGGAGTATTCGTTGTTGAGGGATTTGTTGTAGTCTTCGATTTTTCTGTCCTGCTGGAGATAGAGGGCGTTGATCTGCTCTTCCAGCTGTTTGATCTGGTTGGTCAGTTCGTTTGCCTTATTGATATCGCCCTCGTTGGCAGAGATGGCTTTTACAATATCCGAAAGCTCGTCGACATCCGCTTTTTTGAGGTCCGCTTCGGCTTTGAGGGTATTGTATGTCCGCTCGGCAATATCGTATTCGTCCTGTGCGACTGCCAGCTTTTCGGAGATGGTCAGCTTGGAGAGGATATCCTCCTCGATCTTCTGCTTCGCTGCATCGCGCTTGCCTTCCGCTTCGGACAGCTTATCCTGCGCGGCTTTGATTTCCTTGGCAAGGGCTTCGGACTGCTTGTTGATGCTCTTCTGGGAGGTCTCGCACTCCTTGATCTGTCCCTTGATGGTCTTGATGCGGGCCTCAAGGCGTTCGATCGCGCTCTCGATGCTCTTCACCGGATCGCCGCCCGCGAGGGATTCCTTATATTCTTCCTTCAGTTCGGCAAGTTTGTCCTCTGCCTTCTGAATTTCCCGTTTTTTGGACGCAACCTCATTTTCCGACTTGATTTCGTCCGCGCCGCTGCTGAGAAGCGCCAGCTCGTAGGCCTTCTTCTTCTCTTCATAATCCTTGCGCGCCGTGTCAAGCTGCACGGACGGGCCGCCGCTGAGCGCGAGGATCGGGGCGTCCTTTTCGACGGTATCCCCTTCCTTCACGTAGACGGAAACCACCTTCCGGCTCTGGACGGTGCCGCCGTCGGCTTCCTTTTCCTCGAAGACCACGTTGTAGCTCTCGTTGGCCTTGACGGTCCCCTGCGTCTTGACAGCCGTGGTCAGTGTCGCGTACTGCGCGTACTGTGCCGACACCTCGGGCAGCGAATAGTTCAGAATGGTGCGCGAGAAGAACGTCAGCAGCAGAAGGATGACGAGAAAGATGATGGCGATGTTTTTGACCCATGCTCTGCGGGCTGCGGAATCTTTCATAAAACGGACTCTCCTTGGATTCTTGTGGGGTTGGTCAGCCTTTGACCGAAGCGGAATACGAAATCCCGTCGATCAGGTAGTCTTCGCTGTAGAGGAAGAGGAGGACGGGCGGCACCATGTAGATGACCGCGATGGCGAGCGCGACGCCCGTTTCGCCCTGATTGATCTTCGACTGGAAGACTGACAGCGGATAGAGCTCTTCATCCGAGAGAAGGATGAGGGGCTGCTCCACCATGTTCCAGTAGTCGATGAAGACGAGGATCGCCACCGTATACAGTGTGCTCTGGCAGAGCGGGAGGAAGATGCGGTAGAAGATCTGCCACTCCCTGGCCCCGTCGAGCTTTGCGGCCTCGACGATGGAGGACGGGATGCGGCGCATGTATTTGGTCAGGATGAACACCGAGAACGGGGAGAACACCCCAGGCAGG
>JAFSZO010000039.1 GCA_017455605.1 Clostridia bacterium | reverse complement strand
GCTCGTTCGCGTTGCCCTTGCGCGCTGCGCTTGCAAGTGCTATACGCTCTGCAGCCCATTTCCGCTACGATAATAGGATGAAGTTGGGAAAAGTATTTTTGGAGCCGAAGGCGACTCTTAATTCCTAATTCCTCATTCCTAATTCCTAATTAAAAAGACACCCTTCGCTCGACATTGCTCCCGCCTGCGCTGTCCGCAATTCCGCATTCCGCATTCCGAATTCCGCATTAGAGCCGAGATCGTAGCTCGGTTGGATAGTCCGTCTTCAATTCCTAATTCCTAATTACAAATTTTGTCTTATTAGCTCCCGCTGCCGAAAACTTGCTTTTTCCATTCTATCGATTTATAATGTGTTTATCAGCTATAGGAGGTAAACTATGCTTGAAGTAAAAAATCTATCCAAAGTCTATTCCGGCAAGGGTGGCGTGACCGTCAAGGCGCTCGACGACGTTTCCGTCGTTTTCCCCGAAAAAGGAATGGTATTCCTGCTCGGTAAGAGCGGATCGGGTAAATCCACGCTCCTCAACGTCTGCGGCGGTTTGGACAAGCCGGACGACGGCGAGATCATCGTCAAGGGGAAGAGCAGCAAGGACTTCTCCGCCTCGGATTTCGACAGTTACAGAAATACCTTTATCGGTTTCGTTTTCCAAGAATACAACATTCTGAACGAATTCACGATCGAGCAGAACATCGCGCTTGCGCTTCAACTCCAAAGCAAGCCCAACGACAAGGCGGCGGTCGCGGCGCTCCTCGAGCAGGTGGACCTCGCGGGCTACGCAAAGCGCAAGCCGAACACCCTTTCGGGCGGTCAGAAACAGCGCGTGGCGATCGCGCGCGCCCTCATCAAGGAGCCGGAGATCATCATGGCGGACGAACCGACGGGCGCTCTCGACTCCGCGACGGGCAAGCAAGTGCTTGACACCCTCAAGAAGCTGTCCGAGCACAAGCTTGTGATCGTGGTCTCGCACGACCGTGAGTTTGCGGAGCAGTACGGCGACCGCATCATCGAGCTGAAGGACGGCAAGATCATTTCGGATGTCACCAAAGTGTACAATGCGCCCAAGGACATTGCGGGCGAGGCGGCGGCGGAGCTCCCCAACGTTGCGATGGTCTCGGAAGACACCATCGCGATCCGCAAGGGCGAGGACCTGACCGACGACGACGTTAAGAAGATCGCGGAACTCTTGCGCAAGAAGGGCGGCGAAGCGATCATCACGGCGGACGCGCACGACCTTCCGGGCGTAAAGCGCGCCTGTAAGATCAATGAAAACGGCGACAAGGAATCCTTTAAGGAGACCGTGCCGCCCACGCCCGTCGCCTACGACGGCAGCAAGACCAAGTTCATCAAGTCCAAGTTGCCGCTCGGCCATGCGATCAAGATGGGCGCCAGCGGGCTGAAGAGCAAGCCGATCCGCTTGATCTTCACGATTCTGCTCGCGGTCGCGGCGTTCGTCCTCTTCGGCGTGGTCTCGACCTTCATGCTCTATGACCCCGATTATTCGGTCTCCGAGGCACTCAAAGAGGCGGATTACCCCAACGTGTTGGTGGACAAGCACTATTCATACGTCCGCAAGTCTTATCGCGTGGACTATGCCACCGGGGAGGAAACTCTGGACTATGCCGACGATGCCGACGCCTACACCAGGTTCTCGCCGAGCGAGATCAAGGCGATGAGTGTAAGCGGCTTGAACTATGCGGGCGTTTATACCTTCAACAACAATACCTACGACAACAATGCGACCTTTTCGATCGCACTGGAGACGGAAGGCAATAACTTTAGGTCCGTTTCCGTCAATCGCGACTTGCAGGATTACTACTGCTATACTTCGTGCACGGGCTTTTCCGATTGCGGCAAGGAGTATTTGACGGGGAACGGATTTACCGTTGAGGGAAGGTATCCCGCGAAGGCGGAGGAGGTCATGCTTTCTTCCTATATGGCGGCGCTCTTTGTGAATACCGACGGCTGCGGGCTGGACTCCGAGACCGATATGATCGGCAAAAAGATCAGGATCTCCTCCGGCGGGATGGATACTGTTTCCTTCACCGTTACCGGCATCGTGAAGACGGGGGAGATCCCGTCCAAGTACGATGAACTGAAGCGCGCGGGTAATTCCCTCAGCGAGAGAGATCGCGAAGCGCTCAAGACACCCCTTTCGGACTACCTGTCTCACGGATTCGAGACCTTGATCTACGTTTCGGGCGACTTCTATGACTTTGTCTCTAAGCGCATGCAAGCGTACAATAACAATACCGTTTATTTGAATTCGATCTATGCGCGCAAGATCCGCGTCGAGAGATATTCTTTCGACGACACGACCAATTTGGAGAATTACGGAACGAGTTTCATTACCGACAAAACGCTCGAAAAGAACAAGCAACTGGTGACCGTCCGCAACTTCGACGGCACGGTGCGGACGGATTACAAGTTGGGCGAAAATGAGGCGTTCATTTCCGAGAATGCGTACAATAATGTGCTCGACAACTATCTGTCCTCCCACTATTTTGATCCGATCTACGACCCCGAGGCGTACGAAGAACTGAATGCGGACGGGAAATTCGACTATTATTTGGCAGACAGGGAGACGCGCATCGCCGCGGCGAAGAAGTGGTATTCCGTATTGGCTTTCCGACAGGGACTGTATGATTTTGCGTCCTCTTATCTCTATTGGGACGTGAGTAATAAAACACAGTGGGATCTGACCGAAGCGGAACAGGCGTTCCTCGCCGGGATCCAAAAGGTCGACGGGGTGGACGAGGCTGCCGCTGTTGCCTCCTACGTTGCCGCGCACGAGCAAAGCTATTACGGCATCCTGGCGGAGCGGCAGATGAATAATCGCGGCTGGGAGTATATCTTCGTCGCGGAGGATCCGTATACGGTCGTCGAGAAGCTCAAGGCGGAGTCCTATTCCGCGGAAGACTTTGCGTCCATAAAGGCGACGCTTGACGACTGGTTCGCAAAGGACGGGTTCTCCACCGACGTCTCCGTTCGCTTTACCTTGAATTATGACAGCGCGAATACTTGGGGCGCCGTCTATTATCTGATGCCGAAGACGGAGCGTGCTTTCCTTACCGTTTTGGAGAAGATCCGCACCTATGTCAGCGGCAGTTACGACAAAACGGAGGACATTGCCCTTCTCGCGCCGACCGATGAGGATTGGGACGCTCTGTATGCTTATACCAAAGCGCATACACAGCGCTACTACGGCTGGATGGTGGAATATCTTAATAACATGAACCAGGCTCATCCTTTCACCGATCCGGACAAAGACTATTGGTCTGTGGTCTCCGACCTCAAGTACGGCAACTACTCCGACGAGGACTTTACCGCATTGAAAGGCAGGATCGACGCGTGGATCGCCTCGAACGGCGCTTCGACGGAGGCGAAGGAGAACTACACGTTCGATATATCGAAAGCGACATCCGATCTCTACTACTGCGACAAGTACGGCAGGATGGGGACCCTCTCTGTCGTCGGTTACATCGAAAAGATCAGCAACGACTACTGCGTGGCGGACGGCTTCATAAAAGAACATGCCGAAATTGACGGGACCTACTATTACGAGACCTATGAGACCGATTACGTCGCTCCCGCGGACGCCCGCTATAATAAGCTGATCTCTTTGACCGACAACAGCATGGCGCAGGTCGCGGCGGCGCAGGCGAAGGACGAGGAGAGGTCGGTCTTCTATCGCATCAACAACGAAGTGGTCGACAGCCTCAATTACTTCCTCGAGATGATCCTCGATCTGGAGAAGATCTTCCTGTATGTCGGGCTCGGCGTCGGCGTGCTGGCGGCGTTCTTCCTCCTGAACTTCATCTCGGTGTCCATCTCCACCAAGCGTAAGGACATCGGCATCCTGCGTGCGGTCGGCGCGAGGGGGTCGGATGTTTTCAAGATCTTCTATGCCGAGGCGTTCCTTATCGCGTTCATTTGCTTCGTGCTGGCGTCGGTCGGCTCTTTCGTGCTGTGTATGGTCCTGAATCAGACGCTCGTGGAGTCCATCAGCATCAGTTTGTTGCACTTCGGCCCCATCAACATTGCGTTGATCTTCGGCATCTCGGTATTCGTCTCCGTGATCGCGACCTTCCTGCCCGTCTACTTCGCGGCAAAGAAGTCTCCCGTCGAGTCCATCCGCGCGCTGTGATCCCGCTTGGCGGGCGCTCGCGCGGCGAGCATCGATAACGAATCAACGAGCGACCTCGCGTCGCTCGTTTTTCGTCCGCTCGAAATCCCGCACGCAAAAAAGGGCAGGGGAGCAAAATCGCTTCGTGAAATGATAACGTCCCGCGGACGCATGATGATTCGCTATCGCTCAAAGGATAACTCGCTATGCTCGATTTTAATGCAAATGGCGAAAAATGGCGTTAAGGATAAATGCTCCGCGAAAGAAAGAACAAAGGCGGCGCCGCCATTGGGGTCCACGCAAAATCAAAGATTTTGTGGGGTGTGGGCGGCGAAGAAGGGCTCTCAGATGCGAGGCGCGCTATGAGGCTCTGCCTCTACGCGGACCTTCGGTTCGACGAGCGGCGGTGAATGAGCGTAATTACCCTGAAAAAACGGTGAGAGGGAAGACTAAAGTTAAGGATAAATCCTCCAAATAAAAAGGAAGGAGAATAATTCACACAAGACAAAAACGCGAGTGCAAAGAAGGAGGTATAGGCAAGCGCTCCGCAAAAAACTTCGAGACGGCGGAGAAGGGGTGCAGATGCGAGGCGCGCTATGAGGCTCTGCCTCTACGCGGACCTTCGGTTCGACGAGCGGCGGTGAATGAGCGTAATTACCCTGAAAAAACGGTGAGAGGGAAGACTAAAGTTAAGGCTAAATCCTCCAAATAAAAAGGAAGGAGAATAATCCACACAAAACGAAACCCCCGCGAGTGCGAAGAAGGGGGTAGAGCCAAGCGCTCCGCGAGCGAGGAGGTAGGCGCGTACTCCTTGTACGTAACTGCCTCCGAGCGATGCGGTAGCGAAGGATATGCCCCCTTATTCGCGCTCGCGCTGTTATACGGGGACTTTGACCACGACCTTCTCCACGTGCGACCCGCTCCCTTGCTGCGGCCGATGCGCATCCTCCGGGAAAACGATCACGAAATCGCCGTCCGTCAACGTCAGCACGTCGACGTCTCCGTGGTAGAAGGCGACGTCCTTCTGCTCAAAGAGGTCCTCGTAGATCGCCTGTTTGGAGAGGTCGCCCACGCCGAAGAGCTCTCTGCCTTTCAGCACGCATTGGATGTCGATGTACTTCTTGTGCGCTTCGATCTTGCACGATTCGACGGGTTTGGTGTCGTAGCTCTGCACGAGGGCGAAGACTCCTTCTTCGAGGTCGTATCTGCCCACCTCTTTCGGCGCGGCGAGCGCTTCCTCGAGGAAGGCGAAGGCGACGGGGAACCCGGGGTTGATCCCTTCGTACAGTTCGGCGTATTTGAGATTGTCTTTGATCATGTTTCGCTCCTTTCCCGCTCGTAGCGGAGAGTTTTTTCGGTTTTTCGCGGCAGGGTTCGTCCGCAAGAAACAGTATAACTCTTTTTCGGGAAAAGCGCAAGGGTGAAAGGAAAAACTTTTGTCTGATATACGGATTTTTCGGGAAATATCGTTTTTCCCGTTTCGCATCGCGCGCGGCATCCGTTCGATTTGTCCGAGATGTGCGTCCTTGTTTTGTTGATTTTGCTTGCAAAGTCCTATCATTTTATAGTATAGTTAGTTATATCTTTATTCGTGCGCGCCCGACGCGCGCCCCGAAGAAAGGAGGCAAAATGAGATCCGGCAGAGGAAAATGTCCCCAATGTAAAGAAATGATCGTGGTGGATCTGGACGCCAAGGAATTGCGCTGTCCGTTCTGCAACGCGCTCCTCAAGAAGAGCGCGAAGTCTGTCGCCGAAGTGCGCGCCGAGGAAGAGGCGAAGGCGAGAGCCGCCCAAGAGGCAGCCGCCGCCGCAGCCGCTGCGGCTATGCCCGCCCCCGAAGAGGTCGCGGCACCCGAGACCGAGCCTGTTCCCGAAGAGGTCACGCAGTCCGAAGTCGCTCAGCCTGAGGTCAACGAACCCGTGACGGAGGCTCCCGCCGAAGAGACCCCCGAGCAGGTCGACGAGATCGGCATCAGCGACGACGAGCTCGCGATGATGGACGCGACCACCCCCGAGGCGGCGGAGGAGTCCGCACCCGTCGAGGAGAACAATGAACCCGTGGACGAGATCGGCATTTCGGACGAGGAACTCGCGATGATGGACGAGCAGGTCCCCGAGGAGGCACCCGCGGAGCAAGCGCCCGCAGAAGAGGCACCCGCGGAGGATTCGCTCTTCTCCGACGAACCGACCAACGAGGCGGCGCCTGCTTCGGATGATGCGGACGAACCGCAGGTCTTCGGGTCGATCGGCGCCGACGAGGGTGAACAAACCCCCGAGGAGGAGGACGCCGCGCGCGTCGCCGACGAAGAAGCCGCCGTTCCCGCCGAGGAAGAGGCACCCTTGAATAACAACGTAACGCTCGAGGACGACGTGGATCCCGCGCTCTTGGACGACGACCTGCCGATGATCGACAGCGCCGAGTCCGAGACTCCCGCAGAGGTTGTCGCCGAGCCCGAGATCGAGCCCGCACCCGCCGATGTCCCGCCCGCAGAGACGGATGACGTCGCCGTAGAGGACGCCACGCCCGTGGAGACGCCCGTCGTCGAGGCGGAGCCCATCGCAGAGGTCGAAGAGCCCGCGGCGAAGGAGGAAGCACCCGCGTTAGAGGTCGAAGACGCCGTTCCCGCAGAGGCAGTTCCCGCAGCGGAAGCGCCCGCCGAAGAAGCTCCCGCAGAGGAGTCGGCGGAGGAGCAGTACGTGCCGACCGAGGAGGATATGGCGTTCGCCGCCTCCCTGTCCGAGACGAACAGGACGCCCGCGCGCGTCGGATTCGTCGCGCCGTCGGAGCAACCTGCGGAACCTGCGAAAAAAGAGAAGAAATCGAAGCGCGAGCCAAAAGAGGCGGCTTCGAAAGGAGATAACAAAATGAGAGGTTCTTCCATTTACAAGAAACCTGTCGCACTCATCATGATGATCCTGTCCATCCTCGCGGCGGCGGTTTGGTTCCTGTACTACAAGGTGTCCGTGTTTGCCTTGGTCTCGATCGATCTGGCTACCACGATCGCGAATGCGATGCCCACCTTCGGCGAGGAGATGTTCGGTGCGTACGTGATCGCCGCTTTCGCCGGACTGATCGCCGTCGTGTCGATCCTCGGTTTGACGGGCAAGAAGGGCAAGCTCGGCTTCCTCTTCGTCCTGCTCGCCGACCTCGTGTTCGCTTTGGTCACGCTGTTCGGCACGATGCCCATCGTCGAGGTCGAGGCGCTCAAAAAGATCGTGATCGAATACGGCGAATATGCGGTATACGCGATCTACGGCTTGATGCTGATCGCCGCGGTCTTCTTCGCGGTGGGTCTGGTGTCCGGTAGGGACGAATACGATCTCGGAGGCGGGGCGGCGATCCTGCCCGTGATCTATATGGCGGTAGTCATCGCGGGGTACGTCGCGCTGATCCTGTTGCCCAAGTTCGTGGACGGCTTCAGCCTCGGTGACGGCATTCTGCAGTATGTGATCCTCGGCGTGATCGGCGTCGGTCTCCTGATGACCGTCGTCGGCGTGCACAACGGCTCGCTGTCCCGTGCAGTGAACGGCTGGTTCATCTTCGCGGCGCTCATCACGATCGCCGTGACCAACGCGGTGTCCATCGTCGTCACGAAGTTCGTCCCCGAAGCGGCGCTGTACGTCCATGAGGAGATCCCCTATTTCCTGACCCCGATCATCGCGATCTTCGGCGTGGCGGGCTTTGCCGCGGCGGATCTGAGGAACTGAGATGGAAGGGAAACGCGACAACGAGTTCATCACCACCTATCGCGCGCTCATCAAGCGCGAGGGCGCGGACAAGCTCCTCGACTACCTGATGACCAAGTCGGACTTCTTCACGGCGCCCGCCTCCTCCAAGTTCCACAACGACTTTGAGGGCGGACTCTTGGATCACAGTCTGAACGTCTATCATCGCCTCGTGAAGCTCCTCGAAGGGGAGTACGGCGAGACGTGGCGGGAGAAGTACTCTCCCGAATCCGTCGCGATCGTGGGTCTCCTGCACGACGTATGCAAGGTGAACTATTACACGGTGGACTATCGTAACGTAAAAAGCAAGGACACCGGGGCTTGGGAGAAGGTCCCCTATTACAAGGTCGAGGACACCCTCCCGTACGGTCACGGGGAGAAATCGGTCTATATCATCGGCGGCTTTATGCGCCTGTCGCGCGAAGAGGCGATGGCGATCAACTGGCATATGGGCGGCTTCGACGACCGCGCGCGCGGCGGCAGCTTTACCGTCAGCGCGGCGTTTCAGGAGTACCCGCTCGCCGTCTTGACCCACACCGCGGATTTCCTCGCGACCTACTTGGACGAAAAAAAGGAAGAAGACGCGGAATGATCGTACTCAAAGGAGACGGCGCGGAGAACGAGGCGCCGCGAAAACGCTATAAGATCATCGACGCGCATTGTCACATCTATCCCGCCAAGATCGCGGCGAAAGCGGTGACGGCGATCGGGAACTTCTACGACATCAAGATGACGGGGGACGGCACCGCCGAGGCGCTCATTGCGCAAGGCTCCGCGATCGGCGTGGAGAGGTACGTCGTCCACAGCACCGCGACCACCGTGCACCAGGTCAAGAGCATCAACGACTACATCTACGGCGAGATGACGGCGCACCCCGAGTTCATCGGCTTTATGACCCTGCACAACGAGATGGAGGACGCCGCGATCGAAGAAGCGGTCGAGCTCGCCCTCTCGCGCGGGATGAAGGGCGTGAAACTGCATCCCGATTTCCAGCGGTTCAACATCGACGACGCGGAGAACCTCTATCGCGTGACGGCGGGGCGACTGCCCGTGCTGCTGCACATGGGGGACAAGCGTTACGACTATTCCGCTCCCGCGCGCCTCGCGCGTATGGCGGAGAAATATCCCGAGCAGATCTTCATCGGCGCACACTTCGGCGGCTATTCCGTGTGGGACAAGGTGGAATGCCTAAAGGACCTTCCGAACGTCTACTTCGACACCTCCTCCTCGCTGTGGTTCTTGGACCCCGCTCGCGCCTCTGATCTGATCCATCGCTTCGGGCACGAGAGATACTTCTTCGGCACCGACTTCCCGATGTGGCGGGCGGACGAAGAGCTCGCGAGGTTCCTCGCCCTCGACCTGACGGAAGAGGAACGGGAGGATATATTGTATAACAACGCCGCGAAATTGCTTCTCGGCGAATAAGAATATCACCGCCTTCGGGCGGGAAAAACAGAAGGTAGGACTATGATCGATTTACAACTCATCAGAAAAGACAGCAAGCAAGTGGCGGCGGCTCTCGCGAAGAAGGGGGCGATTGTCTCCTTTGACGAACTCCTCGAATGGGACAAGGAGCGTCGCGCTTTGATCGCCGAGGTGGAGACGCTGAAGGCGAGGCGCAACAAGGTCAGCGGCGAGATCCCCCTCTACAAGAAGCAGGGCAAGGATACGACCGAGATCTTTCAAGAGATGCGTGAGATCGGCGACAAGATCTCTGCGTCCGACCAGCGGATCGCCGAGGTCGAGGGCAAGATGAACGACTTCCTCGCTCGCCTCCCGAACCTCCCCGACGAGGACGTCGTCGCGGGGGAGAAGGAGAATAACGTGGTCATCCGCATCGAAGGGGAGAAGCCCGTCTTCGATTTCGAGCCGCAGAATCACGTCGACCTCTGCACCAAGCTCGGTCTGATCGACTACGAGCGCGGCGTGAAGCTCGGAGGCGGCGGCTACTGGATCTATCGCAATATGGGCGCCCGCCTCGAATGGGCGATCCTCAACTATTTCGTGAACGAGCACCTCGCGGACGGCTACGAGTTCATCCTCCCGCCGCATCAGCTCAATTACGCTTGCGGCTTCGGCGCGGGACAATTCCCGAAGTTCGAGGACGAAGTGTACTGGCTCGAGGGAGAGGAACACAAGAAGGGACACTTTATGCTCCCCACCGCCGAGACCGCTCTCGTCAATATGTACGCGGGCGAGATCATCGACGGGGCGAAACTCCCGATGAAGTTCTTCGCCTACACTCCCTGCTACCGCAAGGAGGCGGGCAGCTACCGCTCCGAGGAGCGCGGTATGATCCGCGGTCATCAGTTCAACAAGGTCGAGATGGTCATCTACGCCGCGCAGGACAAGAGCAAAGAGGCGTTCGAGGAGCTGGTCGGCAAGGCAGCGAACCTCGTGAAGAAGCTCGGTCTCCACTTCCGCGTCAGCAAGCTGGCGGCGGGGGACTGCAGCGCGTCGATGGCGCGCACTTACGACATCGAGGTGTGGATCCCCTCGATGGGCATCTATAAGGAGGTCAGCTCGGTCTCCAATGCGAACGACTATCAGGCGCGCCGCAACGGCACCCGCTACAAGGATCCCGCAACGGGCAAGAACCTTTTCGTGCATACGCTGAACGGCAGCGGGCTCGCGACCAGTCGCTTGATCCCCGCCATCGTGGAGCAGTTCCAGCAGGCGGACGGCAGCGTGCGCGTGCCCGACGTCCTCGTGCCCTATCTCGGCGTGGACGTCATCAAATAGGAGAAACGTTATGAGCATCATGTTCGATGAGATCAAGAGCGAACCCGAGGTCATCCTCGCCGCGATCCGAGCCAACGAAACCAAGGTTTCCGATATCGCCGCGGAGGTAAAAAAGCGCGGCATCAAGAATATCACGATCATCGGGCGCGGTACCAGCGACAACGCGGGCTTGTGCTTCAAGTATTTCGCGGAGATTCTCGCGGGGATCCCGTCCGGCACGGCACACCCGTCCGTCACGACGATGTACGGCGCGAACGTCGACTATTCCGATCACCTGTTCGTCGCGATCTCGCAGAGCGGCAGGAGCATCGACACCCTTGCCGTCCTCTCGCAGGCGAAGAAGCAGGGCGCCCTGACCGTCTCGATCACCAACGACGCGGAGTCCCCCCTCGCGCACGCGGGCAAATACCACCTCGATCTCAGCGCGGGTGAGGAGCGCTCCATCGCGAGCGCGAAGAGCTACATCGCGGAGCTGACCGTCCTGTATATGCTGGCGATCGCTCTCTCGGGCAAACCGCTGATGGACGTGGTCTACGGTTTCCCGCAGGTCGTCGCGAACGCGATCGAACTGATGCCCGTCATCGAGGAGGCGGCGGAGCAGGTCAAGGACCTCAACAACTTCATCGTGCTCTCTCGCGGCGTGATGCAGGGCGTCGGCAAGGAGCTGACGCTGAAGCTCAACGAATGCGCATACACCTTCGCGCAGTTTTACGGCACCAACGACTTTATGCACGGTCCCTTCGCCCTCGTGGAAGAGGGGATCAACGTGATCATTCTCGCTCCCAGCGGCGAGTGTTCGGAAAACTTCCGCGACATCGCCACGAGGCTCCAGATCCTGAACGCGAACGTGCTGACCTTCAGCGACGATCAGGACGTCCTGAACCTCGCGACCTACGGCGTCAAGATGCCGACCTCGGATATGCTCTCGTGTACGCTGTCTTACTCGGTGGCGATGCACCTCTTTACCATCGCATTCGCGCAGCAAAAGGGGCTGAACCCCGACGCGCCGCGTAACTTAAAGAAAGTTACGATCACGAAATAATGGAGAGAACGGAACGGTTCAAGGCAGGCGCGGGAAAGATTCTCGCGCTTTTGCGAAAAGCGATGCGCAGCGAGGCGTGGATGGCGGGGGAGACCCTCGTCGCCGCGCTCTTTTTCCTCTTCGGAGCGGAGGTCGCGGGCGTCGTCTTTTTCGTCTATTTGATCGCGTTCAAAATGATGGTCTCGGACGACACCCTCTCGGGCTTTTTGCCCTTCCTGTTGATCGGGCTCATCGTCCTGAGGCTGTACGACAGTTTCGACCGCTTTATGGCGTTGAAGTTCGTGATGGGCGTCCCTGCCGTGGTCGGTCTGCTGTTCCACTTTGTCTTTTATCGCAAGAAGCCGCAAAAGGGCGGCTTGACCAAGGGCTATTTTGCCGTCGCCGTTGCGCTGGCGCTCGGCGGGCTCTTTTCGCTCCCGATGGCGCACTATCTGTCGGGCACCTCGCTCTACTATACGTACGGGCTGGGGTTCGGTTTGCTCTTCCTCTACTCGATCCTGCGCGGGAACGTGGACCCGCACGGCGATTACGACCTCAAGGACTACGTCGCTAAGACCGCGTTCTACGTCGCGCTCCTCGCCGTCTTCATCATCGCGGTGCAGTATCTCGGCAACCTGTCCGAGATCAAGGAGGGTGGTTGGGACTTTTCGGAGCGCCGCCTTTCCTCGATCAGCAACAACCTATCCACGACGGTGTTACTCACGATGCCCTTCCTCTTTT
Organism: Clostridia bacterium; assembly: GCA_017455605.1. Lineage (GTDB taxonomy): Bacteria > Bacillota > Clostridia > Christensenellales > CAG-1252 > CAG-1252. The sequence goes on along the minus strand of JAFSZO010000039.1, from coordinate 2,470 downwards.
ACCTCTCTCGCAAGGGAGGCGTTAGGGGGGCGGTCAGCTTCCTCGTCGGGGTGCTGGAGGGACTCGCGGCGGTGCTGTCTCTGTCGCGTGGAGGTATGATCTTTGCCGGGGCGATGTGCGTCTTCCTCGTGGGGTACACCCTCGTAACGGACAAGGCGGGACGTCTGCGCAACGCGATCATCGTCGCGGCGGTCGCCGTCCTCTCCGTCGCGGTCGTCTTGCTCTGTCGCGATACTTTCGCGGTGCTGTACGGGGAGGGGATCAAGGACTCGGGCACGACGGTCAAAGTGATCTTTTTCGGGCTCGCCTTCGGCACGATCGCGGTCACGACGTACGCGCTGTACCTTTTCCGTATGCGGGACAAGAGGAAGCGCCGCGCCCACCTCGCGATCCTCTGTTCTCTCGCCGTCGTGGGGCTCGCCCTCTTTATCGTGAAATTCGACGATCTCAAGCCGCTCTTGGTCAAGGCAGACTACTATCGCGGTAATATGATGATCGTTGCGGCGAAGAACTTCCGCGTCTATCCGATCTTCGGCACGGGGATGGGGTATCGGGGATTGCGCTCCATTTATCAAAATAAGGAAGGGATGTTCGGCTGCTACCATTGCTTGCCCGTGCAGGTGGTGGGGTCGCTCGGGCTCTTCGGCGTGGCGGCATACCTGTTTATGTTCCGCGAGCGCCTCGCCACGTTGCAAAGGGGGCGGAACGCCGAGTTCTCCGTCGCGGTCTTTTTGTCCTACCTCGGACTGCTGTGGATCAGCATGGTGAACCCGGGCATCTTTTGCCCCGTGGTCTACGGGCTTCAGATCGCCGTCTACTTTATTGCGGCGGAGCGAGCGGACGAAAATACCGATATTTCGGGAAAATAGGGTATTGACAAAAGGGCTTTCCTATTGTATCATATACGTAGTCCCCATTATTTTCGGAGGTTAGTATGAACAAGAGTGACGTGATCAAGATCATTTCGGATAAGACCAATATCACCGAGGCGGATTGCCGCCGCGTGTCCGAGGCGTTTATCGAGACCATCGCCGAGGCTTTGAAGGGCGGAGACACCGTGACCTTTGCCGGGTTCGGTCACTTCCGCGCGAAAGAGCGCGCACCCAAGGAGGGCTTGCACCCCAAGACGGGCGAAAGGATCAAGATCGACGGCAGATGCGTGCCCACCTTTAAGGCGAGCAAGACGTTCGTCGCGGTGATGAACAAGAAATAATAGCTTTGATGCAAACGAAGAAGGGCGGTGACGCCCTTCTTTTTTAATTAGGAATTGGGAATGAGGAATGAGGAATTAAGGGTCACGTCCTCCCCCATACCCAAAGAATCCGCTCGTTTTTTCCCGGAACCCCAACGGCAGGATTGTTCCTTTTATCCTTGTGCGAACGAAGCGAGCGTTTGTCGCCCTTAGGACGCATAGCGTCCGAAGAAAGGGCGCGTGATTTCGCACAAAGGCTCTGCCGACAGCGCGATGAGAGTTTTCACCCCCCCCTTCTTTTGCAACTTTTCTTCAAAGAAAAGGTGCAAACAATTGCTTTTATTGCAATACACTTTTGCGTTTAATGATGCAAGATGCGGGTCTCCTCGAAAGAAACGAGAGGCATTGCGTAATGGCGGTTTATAGGTCGTCCGCGTCTTGTTCGGGCTTCTCGCCGCCCGCTTGGTCCGCCGTGCCGGTATAAGAGCCGCACTTGTCGAAGGCGCTCTTCATTTTTCGAATGGCGACTTTTGCCTTCTTGGCGAGTCTTTTCAGCAAGGTCATTCGCGCACCTCCCGTCCGTCCTGCTTCGGGAAGGACTCGTCCACGCGACCCTTGCGGCGGATGATGAAGTAGATCAACCAAGCGCCTGCGATGCCGACGAGGATGTAGACGATGCGTTGTGCGATCTCGCTCCCCATCGTGAGCCAACTCACGAGGTTGAAGCCGCAGATGCCGATCAGGAGCCAGTTCAGCGCTCCGACGATGGTGATGATGAGTGCTATCAAGGTAATCATTTTACTCTCCTTTGGGCGGCGTATCGCCCGCGATGGATAGGATGCGCAGGTCGAAGAATAATATGCGAGGGTGTATAGCGGCGCACTGTTCGGCGGCGGATAAGGGCGCGTATGCTTCGCTAACTACCTCGTCGTCGAGTAATCACGTACGGCAAGTACGCTCATACCCGTCTCCTCGGAGAGCGCTCGCCTCCACACCCTTCTCCGTCGCCGAATTTTTGTATTAGAATAGAGAATATCTCTCGGAACGGGGTGACCCGCAACTCCTAATTCCTAATTGAAAAAGACTCCCTCCGGTCGTATGATAATTCGCTGTCGCTCAAATGATAACTCGCATTCGCTCGTATTGCTCCCGCCTACGGCGTCCGCAATTCCGCAATTCCGCATTCCGCATTCCGCATTAAATACGCGGCGATCCCTCCACTACGGTCGGGATGACAAATCAAATGGTCATTCTGAGCTTGTCGAAGAATCGCCGAAT
>JAFSZO010000038.1 GCA_017455605.1 Clostridia bacterium | reverse complement strand
CTATTTCAGAATTTTACCTTAGCCCAAATGGGATAGTGGTCGGAGGGATAGACGCCGTCGTAGACCGTGTCTACCTTGCCGACGGCGTCGACGGTGGTCTCCTCGGGCAGGAAGATGTAATCGAGCCCCATCGGCGCGTCCTCGTCCATATCGTAGCCGTTGAAGGTGGCGCCGTAGTCGCTCATCCCCGCGAAGGTCTTGCTGTCCTTTAGGAATGCCTCGATGGGGGCGAGCCCCTCAGGTCCGCCCGTGAGAGTGCGATCGGAGTTGAGGTCGCCGAGGACGACGATCTCATCCGCATCCGACGCCTGCGCCTTGGCGGCGACCACAGCGAGCTGCTTGACGCGCGCCTCGACGCTCGACCAATCGGGATGGGTGTTGTAGACGGCGATGGTGCGGTTCGTCACGGAGTCCTTCAGCTTCACGAAAGTGGCGATGCGATACTCGTCGCTCTCCTCGTATTTGCTCATCACGTCGGGGGTGTCGGACAGCCAGAAGGTACCGCTGTCCAAGAGAGTGAAGCGCGCCGCGTTGTAGAAGATCGGGCAGGACTCGCTGCGGGCGCCGCGTTCGTCACGATAGGCGACCACGCTGTCGTAGCCGACGAGGTGCTCGGTCAAAAAGTCGTACTGGGAGCGCTGGACCTCCTGCGCGCCGAGGACGTCGGGGGCGACGACCTTAATATTCTCCAAATAATACTGCGCGCGCTTGTACCAGCGACGGTTGCCGACGTCCATCTTATTGAAGGTGATAAGCTTTTCCCTGCGGCGGATATTCGCGCTCATGATGACGAGGGAACCGTCCTTGGAAAGCGCGGGCGCGGAGACCTGCTCATCGAAGGACTGATAGGAGTAGTAGCCGATCACGCCGAGGAAGGTGACCGCGGCAACGATCACGGCGAGGATCAGACTCAAAACGATGATAACGATCTTTTTCATAATACCTCCGAATGCCGATCAGGAGATCAGCTTTTTGATGATCTTGCGATTGCGCGTTTTATTGAGCTCAAAGTCGATGAAGGCAAGCATCTCCTGCTCGGTCAGAAAGAAGTCCATCACCTCATCGCGTGAGACGGTCTCGAGCACGGTTTCCCCGCCGACGGTCACGCAGATATCCTCGTAAAAGAGAGGGGTCTTGCCGACGTAGAAGGCGCCGTAATCCATCCCGTCTTCGGGCTCGTCGCCGAGAGAGGAATCGAGAAAGGCGTCCTTGATCTCGCGGGTCAAGGCAAAGTCGCACAGCTCGTGCAACTCGGACGTATCGCCGAAGGTCACGCAGGGAGAGAGGGAGGCGTGAAAAGCCTCGTCCTCGGGAGTCAGCGTGGCGTAGTCCACCGAGACGCCGTACGCGCGGCGCAGGCTCTGCTTGGCTGCCTCTTCCTGCTTGATGAGGTCGGCGACGTAGGCGGCGAACTTCTCCTTCGTGACGACGCCGCCGAAAAAGGAACGGAACTCGGGCGTGGTCGCGGCGGGATCAAAGGTGCGCACGCGCTCCTCGTAGGCGCGGATGCGATCCTCTATCCGTACCTCGCGCTCGCGGAACGCCGCCTCGAGCATCTCGCCCGTGAAGGGGCGGAGCAGATAATTGGTACGGCAGGTCGCCCTGTCACCGATCTCGATCGCGTAACGGATGACGGTGGCGCGCTCCTCGGCGTCCAACGCCCCCGTATAGAGCACTTTTCTCTTCATAACATCTCCTTTGGGCGACCGTTTTCCAAGGAAAAGCCGCATCGCTCGTCATATTATATCGCGTTTTTCGAGAAAACACAACATTTAGCCACAATTGGGGTATTGACACGCAATATTTTGTATGATACAATACGAGTAACAATTTTTGTCACAAGGGAGGTAAATCAAATGACAAAAACCGAATTGATTAAAGCTATCGCCGCGGATGCGGAACTCACCAATGCGGCTGCGGGCAAGGCTCTCGACGCCGCCATTGCCGCCATCGCTAACGCTCTCAAGGCGGGCGACAAAGTCGCTCTCGTCGGGTTCGGTGCTTTCGACGTGAAGCCCGTTGCCGCAAAGGAAGGCATCAACCCCAAGACCGGGGAAAAGATCCAGATCGCCGCGAGCAAGAAGCCGGTGCTGAAGTTCAGCAAGGCGTTCAAGGACAGCATCCAATAAGGCGAAGCCATCAACTCAAAGAAAAAGTCGGCGAGGAGCCGACTTTTTTCTTTGGTCGGAGGAATGCGACCCTTTATTCCGAATTCCGAATGATTTGACGCCCTTGCGAAAGGGAGATCGTCTGCGCGGAGACAAAAGTCGGAGCGGAGAGAGGGTTTTTCAGCAAAGAAATATGTCACGCACAGGGCTCGGTGGCGAGCAGGATCACCCCCCCCATTCCGTCCTCGCTTTGCTTGTCCGCAATCGAGCCCCCTTTCCTCCCTCGAGCGCTTCGCACCCTCGGAAAGGGTGACAAATGCTCGTAAGCGCGCAAGCGGATTATTCGGAGCAATGCGTCACATTGGGGTTCCCCGAAAAATCGAACAGATTTTTTGGGGCGTGACGCAGGCGACCCTTTATTCCGCATTCCGAATTCCGCATTCCGCATTCCGCATTAAATACGCGGCGATCCCTCCGCTACGGTCGGGATGACAAATCAAATAGTCATTCTGAGCTTGTCGAAGAATCGCCGATTATTACGTATCACTTTCTCCATCCTCAACTTGTGCCGCTGGCACAAACTTCACTACGAAGTAACTCCACTCGGCGTCAGACGAACTTCACTACGAAGTAACTTCACTTTTTCGTATCGCCTTCGGCGACATGATGTATTTGCTTCGCAAACATGATGTATCTCGCTACGCTCGACATTGCGTCCGCCTGCGGCGTCCGCAATTCCGCATTCCGCATTCCGCATTCCGCATTAAAAAGAGGAACAAGTGCTCGCTGCGCTCGCGTAAGGAAAAAAATCCCCGCTCCCGACTTTGTCGGCAGCCAATCCCGGTCTTCAAAGGGTGTAAAGAATACTATGCTCGCGTAAGGATAAAGGAAAAGCGAGGTCAGTCCTCGATCTGCGTAATGACGACGCTCGTCTCCCCGTCCGTCTCGGGGAAGGCGACGGCGATCATCTCCTTCAGCGAGGTGGGCACGTTCTTGCCGACGTAATCGGCGCGGATCGGCAGCTCGCGGTGGCCGCGGTCCACGAGGACAGCGAGCTGGATCGTCTTCGGTCTGCCCCTGTCGAGGATCGCCTCGATCGCCGCGCGGGCGGTGCGCCCCGTAAAGAGGACGTCGTCCAAGAGGATCACGTTCTTATTCGCGATGTCGCAGGGAAAGTCTGATCCCCTGACCGACGCGCTGTCCGCGACCTCGGTCAGATCGTCGCGATACAAGGTGATGTCAAGGGAGCCGCAAGGGACGGTCTTTCCCTCGATCTTGGCAATATTCTCGCGAATGCGCTCCGCCATCGGCACGCCGCGCGTCTTGATGCCCAGGAGGACGAGGTCGTCCGTGCCCTTGTTCCTCTCGAGGATCTCGTGCGAGATGCGCACGAGGGCGCGAAGCACCGCGGCTTCGTCCATCAGTACGGTCTTGGTCGTCATAACTTCTCCACCTCATCCGCGAGGACGGACAGCGGGTTCTCCTCAATGAGCTCGATCTTGCCGTGGTCGGCGAGGGAGGCGACGGCGGGGTCGATCGGCAGTTCCTCCACGGGCTTGCCCGTCTCCGCGCGGAGCTTCGCCGCCTTGCTCTCCCCGAAAATGCGATGCGTCTCGCCGCAATGCGGGCACTTAAAGTAGGACATATTCTCCACGAAGCCGATCACCGGGATGTTTAATAGCTCGGTCATTTTGACCGCCTTCGCGACGATCATCTCCACGAGGTCCTGCGGGGTGCTGACCACGATCACGCCCGAGAGGGGCAGCGACTGCATCACGGTGAGGGGCACGTCGCCCGTGCCGGGAGGCATGTCGACGAACATATAGTCCACGTCCTTCCAGATCACCTGCGTCCAAAAGTTCTTCACCATACCCGCGAGGACGGGGCCGCGCCACACGACGGGGTCGGTCTCCTGCTCCAAGAGGAAATTGATGCTCATAATTTGCGTGCCGAAGGCACTCTCCATCGGCAAAATGCCGCTCTCGTCCCCGAACGCCGCGCCCGAAACGCCGAAGGCGCGCGGAATGGAGGGTCCGGTGATGTCCGCATCCATGATCGCCGTGCGGTAGCCGCGGCGCTGCATCGCGACCGCCATCAGGGAAGTCACGAGGGACTTGCCCACGCCGCCCTTGCCGCTGATCACGCCGATGACCTTCCGCACACGGGAAAGCTCGTGCAAGCGTTCCTTCTCGATGCCCTTCCTCTCCGAGCAATTCTCTCCGCATTCACTGCAATTATGATCACAAGCCATAGTGTCACCTCTCGGGTTTGATGCGATTATTATACCACGCCTACGCGCGGAAAGTCAAACCATTGTGCCGCAACGCACGGTGCCTTGCGACAAGTTATATGTTGCAATACCCCAAAAAGTCTAATCGATTTTTCGGGGATCTCAATGTGACGCACTACTCCGAATAATCCGTTTGCGCGCTTGCGAGCATTTGTCACCCTTTCCGAGAGTGCGAAGAGCTCGAGGGAGGAAAGGGGGCTTGATTGCGAGCGGATTGACTTGACGAAAAGGGCGGGAGGGGATACAATATCGATATGATCGCGAACGCAAAAGACTACGAATACGCCGTGACCGCCGCCGGGCGGATCAACGTCATCGGCGAACACATCGACTACTGCGGGGGCAAAGTGCTGCCCGCCGCCCTCTCCCTCGGCAACACCGTCTACATCCGCAGGAACGGCACCGACCGCATCAACCTCGCCTGGACGGACGTGCCCGACCGCATCTCGCTCGATATCGGCAAGTTGGAGAGTTACAAGGGGGTCAAATACGCCGACTACTTCGCGGCGTGCGCCTACGTACTGCAACGCGCGGGCAGACCCGTGCTCGGGTGCGACGTGCTCTCGGACTGCCGCGTCCCCTTCGGGAGCGGGCTCAGCTCGTCGGCGGCGATCGAGGTCAGCTTTACGGCGGCACTCCTCACCATCGCGGGGGAGCGGATCGACCCCGTGGAGATCGCCCTCTACGCCCTAAAGGCGGAGCGGGAATACGTGGGGATGAACTGTGGCGTGATGGATCAATACGCCTCCGCCTGCGGCAAAAAGGGGATGGCGATGCTGCTCGACTGCGCGACGCTCGACTGCGAGTACGTACCCGTGGAGCTCGGCGACTACACCTTCGTGATCGCGAACAGCAACAAGCCGCACAGCCTCGTGGTCAGCAAATACAACGAACGGCGCGCCGAGAGTGAGGCGGCGCTCGCCGAGATAAACGCTTATATTCCCGCCGAGCACCTCGCGACGATCTCGACCGAGGAGTTCGAGCGGGTGGCGCCCCTGATGACGCCGATCCTCGCCAAGCGCGCGCGCCACGTCGTGTACGAGACGAAACGAGTCGCGGAGGCGACGGAGGCGATGAAGAAAGGCGACGTCTCCACCCTCGGCGCCCTGCTCCGCGCGTCACACGATTCCCTGCGCGACCTGTATGAGGTCACGGGGCGGGAGCTCGACGCCCTCGCGGACGCGGCTAACGCCTATCCCCACTGCGCGGGATCGCGTATGACGGGAGGGGGCTTCGGCGGATCGACGATCTCGCTCGTCCGAAAGGACAAAGTCGAGGAGTTCCGAGCCTTCGTCGCGGAGAGATACACCGCCGCGATCGGCTACGCCCCGACCTTCTACGAGGCGGAGATCGAGGAGGGGATCAAGATAATGCGGAATTCGGAATGCGGAATGCGGAATGCGGAATAAAGGGTCGCTACGCTCCGCGAGAGTGGAGCGTGGAGAGTGGAGAGTGGAGCGAAGGGTCACTTCGTTCCGAATGAGCTTCTACTCTATCCTAATTATCGTAGCGGAAATGGGCTGCGGAGCGAATAGCACTTACGAACGACAGAGAGTAAGGGCATCGCGAACGAGCCTATGAACGCTACGATAGAACGCGAATGAAACGATAGTTTCAGAGCGAGGCAAGCGAGGGGACGAAAACCGTCGCATAAGAAATGCTCTTTCGAGCGTTTCGGCGACAATGAGTCCCAACTCGCGCGCAGGGATCACGGCGCACAGAAAAACGTCGCTCGGGCGAGCGGCGTTTTCGTTTGATTAGATCGAAGGGAGAACGGGGTCAGTTCTTTTGCGTTCCGAACTCCGCATCGACAGCGGCGAGCGCAGCGGCGACGACCTTGTCCATGTCGTAATACTTGTACTGCCCGAGCCTGCCGCCGAAGATCACGTCGGGACGGGTCTCCGCGAGGGCCTTGTAGCGTTCGTAAAGGGCGGTGTTCTTCTCGTCGTTGACGGGATAGTACGGCTCGACGCCCGGCTGCCATTCGCTGCTGTACTCGCGGCTGATCACCGTCTTGGGCTGTTTGCCGAACTCGAAATGCTTGTGCTCGATCACGCGGGTATAGGGTACGGAGCGCTCGGTGTAGTTCACGACGGCGACGCCCTGATAATTTTCGACGTCGAGGACCTCGGTCTCAAAGCGCACGCTCCTATACTGCAACGGTCCGTAGACAAAGCCGAAGAACTCGTCGATCGCGCCCGTGAAGACGGTCTTCGCGGCGATGCCCTCGTGTCCCTTGATGAACTCGAAATAATCGGTGCCGGTCATGACGTCGGCGCCCGCGAGCATCTTCTCGACGATCTGCGTGTAGCCGCCCTCGGGGATGCCTTGGAAGCGATCGGTGAAGTAGTTGTTGTCGTAGATGAAGCGCAGCGGGATCCTCTTGATGATAAAGGCGGGCAGATCGCGGCAATCGCGCCCCCACTGCTTCTCGGTGTAGCCCTTGATGAGCTTTTCATAGATCTCCCGTCCGACGAGGCGGATCGCCTGCTCTTCGAGGTTTTTCGGCTCGGCGACGCCCGCTTCGGCGACCTGACGCGCGATGATCTCCTTCGCCTCGGCGGGAGTGCGGATGCCCCACATCTTGGAGAAGGTATTCATGTTGAAAGGCAGATTGTACAGCTCGTCCTTGTAGACCGCGACGGGGCTGTTGACGAAATTATTAAAGGTCGCGAAGGCGTTCACGTAGTCCCAGATCGCCCTGTCCGAGGTGTGGAAGATGTGCGCGCCATAGCGGTGCACGTTGATGCCCTCCACGGACTCGGTGTAGACGTTGCCCGCGATGTGGTCGCGCTTCTCGATGACGAGGCAGGTCTTGCCCCTCCGCATCGCCTCGTAAGCGAACACTGCGCCGTACAGACCCGAACCAACTATCAGATAATCGTATTTCTTCATAATCCTCTCTCGTAGAATGTATTTTTCAAAGGGACTTATTCGCCCCGAGAAATTCTTTCGTTCAGTATATATCATCGGACGGGTGATGTCAATACTTTGTAGGGGGAGGAGGGAAGACCCTTTTTAATTAGGAATTAGGAATGAGGAATTAGGAATTGCGGAATTGCGGAGGGCGCAGGCGGGAGCAATGTCGAGCGAAGCGGAGGGATCGCCGCGTGTTAATGCGGAATTCGGAATGCGGAATTCGGAATTGCGGGTCGCTGCGCGCCGCGAGAGTGGAGTGTGGAGAGTGGAGAGTGGAGTTTAGGGTCACTACGTTCCGAAAATAATCTTCACTCAACTTCACCCTATTATCGTAGCGGAAATGGGCTGCGGAGCGAAAAGCACT
>JAFSZO010000037.1 GCA_017455605.1 Clostridia bacterium | reverse complement strand
CCTTGTCTCTGAGATAAGCGGCGACCCGTTCGAGCCGCTCGAGAGCGGGTCCCTCCGCGGAGACGGGCACGCCGATCAGCCTGCCGATGGCGACGGTCTCGGAAGACGCCGCAGCCGCCCTGCCCGCGCGGTAAGCGGCGATGCACCCTTCGAGCGAGGCGAGATAGTCCTCCACCCTGCGCCTGACGTCCAAGAGCAAGCCGCGCGAATAGGTGCTGTATAACGTCCTGCCGCCGTAGCCCGACGCCGCTGCGAAGAGGATCTTGTCGATGCAAAGGTTGGTCTTGCCGCTGCCGGCTATGCCCTGCACGAGCAGATTTTTGCCCTCGATGCGGACGATCGCGCGCTGTTTCTCGTCGAGGATGGGGTGCGCCGTCTCGGCGCCGAACGTGCCGTAGAGTTTGTCGAAGCGAACCATCGGAACGGGCGCCCGCTCCGTGCGGAATTCCGCGAGCCCTTTGAGCCTCGGATCCCCCGCCGTCGTCACGGGGTAAGAGCGAAAATCGTAAAAGACGACCGACGCGCCGCGAACGGGATCGTTCGGTGAAAAAAGAGCGAAGAACGTCACGTTCTCCGCCGAAAAGCGATAGGCGCCCTCACGGATCCCCTCTTTCAAGGCTGCGAAGGCAAGATGCGTCAAAAGGGGGTTGACCCCCGCGAGTTTCGCCGTAGACAGGGCGACGGACTCCGTCATACAAACGGAGTATTCGGTCAGATACAGCGAGCCGTAGTCGACGACCAGCCTATCGGGGAGACGCCCCGCTCCGACCCTTTCCGTGGGCATCGTTACTTCAAAGCCTCCAAGCGACGAAGGGTCTCGTCGATCCATTCGATCTGAAAGTCGTAATTGCGGATCGAATACTCGGTGGCATAGAGCCAATAGGCGGGTTTCGCCGCCGTCTCCTCCACCTCGCCGATCCCCTCGACCTCGGCGCGGATCTCGGCGCGGGCGTCCTCGCAGAACTTGCGATAATTCGTGAGGAGAGCGATCGCATATTCCCTGTCCACCTTGCCCGAGAAGAAGAGCTTCATCAAGAGGGGATTACGCACGACGGCGAGATCCTCCGCATTCTCTTCCTTCAACCAACGAATGAGTTCCTTGTCGCCTTCCTGCGTGATGCCGTACACCCTCTTATTCGGGCGGGCGTCCTGCTCCACCTTAGAAGAGACGACCCAGCCGAGCTGTTCCATCTTGTCGAGTTCGCGATAGATCTGGCTCTGATTCGCGACCCAAAAAAAGCTCAACGATTCCTGAAAAAGTTTGGAAAGATCGTAGCCGGAGGACTGGCGGATGGTGAGCAGTCCGAGCAAACCGTGTTTTAGTGACATAACGATATACCTTTTATCCCTTGTAAATAGTTTTAAAAATAGTATATTACACAAGTTAGTATCCGTCAACGATTTTTCCGCCTTTTCCAGTTATTGACTGTCAAAACCTCCTTCGGATGATTTATAATGAAAGCGAGGCACTTATGAAGAAATTGTTGGTCTACCTCCTGATCCTATCGATCCTGACGATCTCTCTCGCGGCACTTGCCGGTTGCGAGGAAGGCTTTTCGCCCGTAATATCCGATCATTACGAGGGGATCGTATCGGGAGGAAACGAGCCCGAAAACGCGGACGGAACGGGAACGGGAGACGCACCCCGATTAGACGCGGGACCGAGCGAGGAAACCCCTCCGAGCGAAGGCGCGGAAGAAGGTGCGGATGCGCCGCCGAGCGAGGAGAGGACGGACCGATCCGTCGAAATACATAACGAGCTGGCGCCCTACGTCTACCGCGGACCGACGAACGACCGCGAGAGCTACGTCGCGGCGTGCGCAAAGGCGAACGTCAACGTCAGACGCGGCGCGGGGACGGGGTACGGCGTCCTATTTACCCTCGGGATCGGAGACAGCCTGCCTTACCTGTGGCGGGAAGGAGAGTGGATCGCGGTGTGGACGGGCGAGCGGGTCGGGTACCTCTCCGCGGGCTACGCCTATCTGTCCGAAACCAACGAAGGGATCGAACGGACGATCCGCACAGGACTAAAGAAGCTCGGCACCCCCTACGAGTGGGGCGCGACGCGGCGCGTCTCGGGGAGCGGCATCCTCAATCCCTTCTTTACGGGCAAAAGCTTTGATTGTTCCTCCTTCGTGCAATACTGCTACTACGAGGGGATGGGGATCAAGCTGGGCAGTTACACGGGCAGTCAAGCGGACTGCACCGTCGGCGAGGTCATCACGGACTACGACGACCTGAAACGCGGCGACTTCTACTTCACGGGGACGGACGGGACCATCTCGCACGTCGTGATCTACCTCGGCGGCGGTCTGCTCCTACAGACCTACAGCGCGAACGGCGGGCCTGTGTCGGTCACGGAAGAGGCGCGCTGGAAGCGGAACTTCATCTCGGGCAGGCGCCCCGATCCGACCGTCGTCGTGCAATATCGGTAAAACTTTGTTGCGCAAGTTTAATCGCGGAATGCGAAGGCGCATTAAAGCACAATAGTACTTTCAACTTTTCTTTTAAAGAAAAACATCAACGATACACCTCAAGGAATCTTTAATTTCTCGAGGACCACGTGAAGTCGGGGGGCGCGATCGCTCGAGGCAGACTCCTCACGCGCTTTGGCTTTTTATCAACTTTTCTTTGAAGAAAAGTAGCAACGATACACCCCAAGAAATCCTTGATTTCTCGGGGACCCCGTGAAGGCGGGGGGTTGCGATCGCTCGGAGCAGGCTCCTCACGCGCTTTGGCTAAAAACGCCGCACTGTGGCGTTTTCTTAACGCGTCGCGCCCCCAAACCCCTAAACGCTTTTAATCGGATTTTTTGCGAGCAGAGCTCGCATTTTAAATCAAATAGACGTAAAACAT
>JAFSZO010000036.1 GCA_017455605.1 Clostridia bacterium | reverse complement strand
TGGCACATCCCCCTCTACGCCCGCCGCGTCATCCAGGACCCGGAGAGCTTTGAGTGGATCTGCGAGGTCTGGGATCCTCTCGAGCCCTACCCGTGGACGGACGCGGACTTCACGCCGGATCGGAAGCTCTTTATCTATGAGTCCCACGTCGGCATGGCGACCGAGGAATACCGCGTCGGCACCTATCGGGAGTTTGCCGACAACGTCCTGCCCCGCGTGAAATACCTCGGCTACAACACCGTCCAGCTCATGGCCATCATGGAGCACCCGTTCTACGGCTCCTTCGGCTACCAGGTGTCGAACTTCTTCGCCGCCTCCAGCCGCTTCGGCTATCCCGAGGATCTCAAGTACCTTGTCGACACGGCCCACAGCCTTGGCATCGCGGTGCTGCTGGATGTGGTGCACTCCCACGCGGTCAAGAACACGGTCGAGGGCATCAACCGCTTCGACGGCACCGACACCCAGTTCTTCCGCCCCGGAAAGCTGGGCGATCACCCCGCCTGGGATACCAAGTGCTTCAACTACGGCAAGCACGAGGTCATCCACTTCCTGCTCTCCAACCTCAAGTTCTGGATGACGGAGTACCATTTCGACGGCTTCCGCTTCGACGGCGTGACCTCGATGCTGTATCACGACCACGGGCTCGGCACGGCGTTCACTCACCTCGGGATGTATTTCACGATGAACACCGACACCGAAGCGGTGACCTATCTGCAGCTCGCCAACGAATTGATCCGCGAGGTCTCGCCTCGCTGCATTACGATCGCCGAGGATATGAGCGGCATGCCCGGTATGTGCGAGAAGGTAGCTGACGGCGGCATCGGCTTCGACTATCGCCTCGGCATGGGTCTCCCCGACCTATGGATAAAGCTTATCAAGGAGCAGCGCGACCAAGACTGGAACCTCGACATGATCTGGCACGAACTCACGAACCGCAACGCCCCCACGGTCGCCTACGTGGAGAGTCACGATCAGGCGCTCGTCGGCGATCAAACCGTGATGTTCCGACTGGCGGGCGCGGCGATGTACGATCAGATGAGCAAGGACTGCCACACCCCCGTGATCGACAGGGCGATGGCACTGCACAAGCTGATCCGTCTCCTGACGATGGCGGCGGGCGGCAACGCCTACCTGAACTTTATGGGCAACGAATTCGGCCACCCCGAATGGATCGATTTCCCGCGCGACGGCAACGGGGGCAGTTATCACTATTGCAGGCGGCAATGGTCGCTCCTTTTTAACGACGCGTTGAAATACCGCGCCCTATACGACTTCGACCACGATATGATCCACACCGCCGCGCATTACCGCATTTTCGATCAGAACTATCCCGATCTGAAATGGGTCCGCGACGACGACAAGGTGATCGCCTTCGAGCGGGGCGGGTTGGTCTTCGTCTTTAACTTTTCGCCCGACAAGGACTATTTCGACTATGCGATCCCCGTCACCCGCGGGGAGGATCACGAGGTCCTCTTCGCCAGCGACGACAGCCGCTACGGCGGTTTCGCGCGGATGCGCCGCGACACGCTCAGCGCCTTCCTCCCGGGGCGAGAGGGCAACTTCGTCCGACTCTATCTCCCCTCCCGCACCTGCGTCGTCTTGAAGCCGAAGAGCCTTTGATCTACGCTCGCGCGGAACGTTGCTTTGGGTGGGGCGGTCGCTCCTCCCCAAACCGTGATCTCATAAAAGGAAAGACTATGAAGATGCCGATCAAGAAATATCTCCTACTCCCTTTGCTCCTCCTCACGCTCCTCGCGGCGTGCCTTCTTCCCTCGTGTCGACTCCCCTCGGACGACGGTCCCGAAGAGGCGGCAGGTCCGCGTTTTATCGCGCACCGAGGCTATCGCTACGCCTATCCCGATAATACCGAGTCTTCCTTCACCGCCGCGGCGAGCATGGATTTCTATGGCATAGAGACCGACATCCACAAGACCAAGGACGGCTGTTTCGTTTGCAATCACGACGACTCCGTGACCTTCGCCGACGGTTCCTCCTTGAAGATCAATCGTAGCACCTTCGCCGAACTCACGGCGAAGCCCCTCTTGAACTACAAAACCTCCGAGGACGTGCGTCTTTGCACCTTCGAGACCTACCTCCGCATCTGCAAGGCAGGGAACAAGGTGGCGGTCATCGAACTGAAAGGGACCTTCCTGCCCAAGGATATCACGAGCATCTTGGAGATCGTCGACGAGGAGTACTCCCGCAGTCGTGTCTGCTTTATTTCCTTCAATTCGCTGATGCTCGCGCTCGTTCGGGCACAGGACCCTACGGTGGAGCTGCAGTATCTCTCACAGACCGAGGACGACCCCTATTTCGAGGATTGCCTCGAGAACGGCATCCACGTCAGCGTCCGCACGACCATCCTGACCGAGGAACTGGTCGCCGCTTTCCACGCGGCAGGGCTGAAGGTGAACGTCTGGACGGTGAACGACCCCTCCGACCTCGACCTCGCCGTCCTCTACGGCGTGGATTACGTCACGACCGACCTCTTCACCTCGTTGGGATAGTTTTTCCGCTTTCAAAAAACCTCCATTCCTCGCTCCGCTCGCAATCGAGCCCCCTTTCTTCGGACGCCTTGCGTCCTAAGGGTGACAGCCGCTCCCTCCGCTCGCAATCGGATCATTCGGAACGAAGTGACCCGCAATTCCTAATTCCTAATTCCTA
>JAFSZO010000035.1 GCA_017455605.1 Clostridia bacterium | reverse complement strand
TACTGCGGAGCAACTTCACTGTTGTATCGCCTTCGGCGACATGATGTACTTGCTACGCAAGCATGATGTATCTCGCTTCGCTCGACATTGCGGAACGCTGTCCGCAATTCCGCATTCCGCATTACGCATTCCGCATTAAATATGCGGCGATCCCTCCGCTACGGTCGGGATGACAAATCAAATGGTCATTCTGAGCTTGTCGAAGAATCGCCGAATATTGCGTATCGCTTTTTCCATCCGCAATTCCTAATTCCTAATTCCTAATTAAAGGGGCGCTCTGCGCCCTGCAATTCCGCATTGGATGGGGTGTCCCTCAATGGTGAAACAGTCTCGTTCCCGTAAAGACCATCACCATGCCGTACTTGTTCGCCGCCGCGATGACGTCCTCGTCGCGGACCGAGCCGCCGGGCTGGATGACGTAGGTCGCGCCGCTGCGCCGCGCCCGCTCGACGTTGTCCGAGAAGGGGAAGAAGGCGTCGCTCGCCACCGTCACTCCCTTGATCGCCCCTAAGATCGCGCGTTTTTCCTCGCGCGTGAAAGGGGCGGGGCGGGTGGTGAAGTAGCGCTGCCAAGTGCCGTCCGCGAGTAGGTCCTCGCTCTCCTCGTCCGAGAGGTAGAGGTCGATCACGTTGTTGAGATCGGGGCGGGAGAGGTCCGCGCGGAAAGGCAGATCCAGCACGCGGTCGGTCTGACGGAGGAACCAGTTGTCCGCCTTGGAGGCGGCGAGGCGGGTGCAATGGATGCGGCTCTGTTGACCGGCGCCGACGCCGATCGCCTGCCCGTCCACGGCGAAACAGACCGAATTGGACTGCGTGTATTTGAGGGTGATGAGCGCCACGATCATGTCGAGCTTCTTCTCGTCGGGGAGGTCGGTCCTCTCCGTCACGATCCGCCCGAGCAGGTCTTCGGTGATCTCGAGGTCGTTCCTGCCCTGCTCGAAGGTCACGCCATAGACCATCTTGCGCTCGCGGGAGGCGGGCAGGTAGTCGGGGTCGATCCGCACGACGTTGTACTTGCCGCCGCGCTTGCCGCAGAGGATCTCGAGGGCGCGCGGGGTGTAGGAGGGGGCGATGATGCCGTCCGACACCTCCCGCTTGATGACGTTTGCCGTCACCTCGTCGCATTCGTCCGACAGGGCGATCCAGTCGCCGAAGGAGCTCATTCTGTCCGTGCCGCGGGCGCGAGCATAGGCGCACGCGATGGGCGAGTCGTCCAGCCCCGCCACGTCGTCCACGAAGCAGGCGCGTTTCAGCCGCTCGGGCAGGGGGCGACCCACCGCCGCCGAGGTCGGGGAAACGTGCTTAAAGGAGGTCGCCGCGGGGAGCCCCGTCGCCTTTTTGATCTCGCGCACGAGCGCCCACCCGTTCAGCGCGTCGAGGAAATTGATGTAGCCGGGTCTGCCGTTCAGCACCTCGACGGGCAGCTCCCCCTCTTCCGCGTAGATGCGGGCGGGGATCTGGTTCGGGTTGCAGCCGTATTTCAGGGAAATCTCTTTCATTGTTCACTCCTTTTCGTGTTTGTTGAGGATGCGGTAGGTGCTTTCCCCCGTCGCGAGGTCCACCTCGCCGACGCAGAGGGAAATGCGGTTGTTCAGGTCGAGGACGTCCCACAGCGCGGTCGCGAGTTCGTCCGCACTCCCTTGGATCGCCACCTCTTTGGGCTCCCCCACGAAGGAGGGCAGCGGGTCCCCGTCCGTGACGTAGGTGTGCAGCAGCCGCCCCACGCCCGCCTGAGAGGAATAGGTGAATCGCGCGCGCTCGCACGAGCCGTCCGCCCGCCGCCGCAGGATGCTCATCGCGCAGAGAGGGTCCGCCCCCGCGAGGTCCAGCATCGCGCTGATGCGCGGCGTGTAGTTCGGCGCGTCGGGTTCGTAGGTGCGCGTCTCGAGAGCGGAGAAGAAGTCGCCGCCTGCCGCGAGGGCGTCCGCGATCGTGTCGGTCTGGTCGCCGTTGGTCACGAGGATCCTGTCTCCCACCCGCCGCATCGCGGGGTAAATGATCAGGGAGGGGTCGGTCACCTTGCTCTCGTCGAAGGGGCGGGTGTACAGGGCGCCGCCCGCCATCTCGAAGACGCGGTTGCGGCTGTTCTCGCTCCTGCCCATGATGAAGTAGGCGTAGATCGCCTTGTTGCCGTCCTCGCTCCTCCCGATGAGGATCCCCCGCCCGGGGTAGGGGTTGCCGCGGAGCGCCTCCGCCGCGCTTTGTCTCTTTTCGTCCATTCCTTTCTCCTTATAAAAAGGGCATACTTCTCCCGAAATATGCCCAGACGGTCGGCTGTCGTCGATCCCGCTCCCCGTGGTACGCTCCACTGATCCGTCAGTCGCGAGATCCGCCTTTATTATATGTTCTCCCGCGCGCGGTGTCAATCTCTTGCGCGGCGTTTCCGTGTTGGTTACAGCGTGATATCTCCATCCGTGCAATGGATCACGTTGATGGAGACGCCGAAATACCAAAAAGCAGCCTTATTACCCCATTGCTCCTTGGTGCCTTGATAGGTGATCGAAGTCAAGCCGCTGCAACCCTCGAACGCATTCCACCCGATGCTCGTGACCGAGGACGGGATCGTGACCGAGGTCAAGCCGGAGCAATAGCAGAACGCAAAATCCCCGATGATCGTCAGATGACTGTCCTCGGCAAAAGTGACAGAGGTCAATCCGGAGCAATCCTCGAACGCAGACCGCTCGATGCTCGTCACGCTGTTCGGAATGGTGACAGAGGTCAAGCCGGAGCAACCGTAGAACGCAGAAGCCCCGACGCTCGTCACGCTGTCGGGGATCACGAGGTCACCCTCAACCTTTACGCCATTGATATAGAGGGACTTGGAAGATGCTCCTACACCCATAAGGCGGCCAAGTCCGGAGATGCCGCACCAACCCGCAATATCGCCCGTATAGTAGATCGAGGTCAAGCCGGAGCAATAGTAGAACGCAGAATCCCCGATGCTCGTTAACCGACTGCCCTCGGCAAAGGTGACAGAGGTCAAGCCGGAGCAACCGGAGAACGCATTATCCTCAATGCTTGTCACAGAGGACGGGATCGTTACCGAGGTCAAGCCGAAGCAACCGGAGAACGCCCCATACCCGATGCTCGTTAACCGACTGCCCTCGGCAAAGGTGACAGAGGTCAAGCCGGAGCAACCCGAGAACGCATAAGACCCGATGTCCGTGACTGAGGATGGGATCGTGATAGAGGTCAAGTCGGAGCAATCGCGGAACGCACGAGAAGCGATGCTCGTTCCCGACGTGATTGTTACGGAGAACGATGAGGAAGAACACTGCTCTGCAATAACGGAAGTCATTTCCACACTACCGATAATCGAGATCAAGCCAGTGCAATCGCGGAACGCGTAAAGCTCGATGCTCGTCACGCTGTCCGGGATCGTGATCGAGGTCAAACTGCTGCAACCGTAGAACGCATAAGACCCGATGCTCGTCACGCTGCCGTCATTGGGGATTACGCTTTTTTTACAACCCGCAATCAAAGTTTTTCTTTCCGTTTCGATCAAGCAATTACCCGCGCTGTGATACTTGGCGTTCCCTGCTTCCACGGTGATCGAGGTCAAGCCGGAGCAACCCTCGAACGCCGCATGCCCGATACTCGTTACGCTGTTCGGGATCGTGACAGTGGTCAAGCCGGAGCAATAGCAGAACGCCCAATCCCCGATGCTCGTCACGCTGTTAGGAATCGTCACGGAGGTCAAGCCGGAGCAATCCTCGAACGCATGATCCCCGATGCTCGTGACCGAGGACGGGATCGTTACCGAGGTCAATCCGGAGCAGACCTGGAACGAATAAGCCCCGATGCTCGTGACCGAGGACGGGATCGTGACAGAGGTCAATCCGGAGCAGCCGAGGAACGCAGAATTCCCAATGCTCGTCAGATGACTGTCCTCGGCAAAAGTGACAGAGGTCAATGAGGAGCAGCCGGCAAACGCCCAACTCCCTATGCTTCTCACACTGGCAGGGATTGTCACCGAGACCAAAGAAGAATTATAGTCATTAAAGTAAAATGCCTTGTTGTATATAATTCTAGTGCCATCGGGAATGATGAATTGCGTTGAGTCTGTACGGTTAGCTCTTATCAGAACCACGTATGGATTTATCTCGTTTCCTAAATACACCGCCTCGTTAGTTTCGTTGTACTTCAAGCCAGTATAGTTGAATACGTCCCGCCCGATGTATCTTACACTGTCGGGGATCTCGATCGAGGTCAAGTCGTTGCAAGCGTAGAACGCATAATCCCCGATGTTTGTCACGCTCGAAGGAATCTCGATCGAGGTCAAGCCGGAGCAACGGGAGAACGCATAATCCCCGATGCTTGTTACACCCTCGGGAATTACGAAGGCGCCCTCAACCTTTGAGCCATTTACATATAAACCCCGCTCTTTTGAAAGGACATTATTCAAGCCGGTAATCTCGCACCAGCCGGCAACGTCCCCTTGATAATAGATGGAGATCAATGAGGTACAGCCGGTGAATGCCTCATCTCCGAGAAGGGTCACGCTTGATGGAATCGTGACGGAAGTAATATCGGTGCAATTATAAAAGGCGTAGATGTTGATTTCGGAGACCCCGGAGGGGATTATGGGAGAACTATCGGCGCCGATGTAGGCAACGAGAATCTTTTGATTGCGGTCAGAATAAATGGCGAACCCTTTTTCATCAACAGTGAGATTGCTGTCACCGGTATGTATGAATCTGACGCCATGACGGATTGCTCTTTCGGAATGCTCATAAATAAGGGTCGAGAACGTCATGGAAGAGTTGTTGCAAACCTCTGCGAGCTTTTTGCAACCGTAAAACGGGGCATCATCAAATATTCCAGTCACATTTGCGCCTATCGTGATGGAGTTCAGAGACCAACAACCACAGAAGGCGCCATAAAGAATGTTTCCGCCTGTCACCGTCACCCTGCGGAGCGAGGAGGGAATATAATACGTGGTATTTGTCGTGGTGGTTGTGGATAAGCCATAATAAGACTGAGTCACCTTTGTGCTGTTTGTATAGCTTGATGTCCCGAAGATAAAGCCAAAAGGGTATTGATTGGTGTCGTTTGCGGTCTTGCCTGCCGTGCTGCCGACGAAAGGAATGGTCAGGTCAACGAGTGACGAGCAGCCGCTTAATAGACCTTCCGATAATTGGGTGACACTCTCGGCGATCGATAATGCTTTTAATGAAGTGCAGTTTTCAAAAGCACCATCGGCTATTGCTACCACATAATTCGGCAGCACGACCGAGGAGATAGTCCGGTCTTCGACGCCCGTGATTGTGTATTCGTCCCCGACGTGCGTGAATGTGAGGCCTGCGAGCAGAGATTCGTCGATGTCAAACTTCGCGACGTAGGTCTTGTCCTCCGAGGGCATCTGCGCGGTGAAGGTCGCAGAATCGGAGAGAAGCGTGTCCCCGTCGTACCAACCGGTGAAGAAGTAGCCCACGAAGGGGGTCGCAACCAGGGTGATCTCTTCGCCGGAGGAGTAGGTGCCGTCAAGTGCAGGGATCGTGCCTGCATTTTCTTTATTCATGGAGAGGGTCAAGCGGCACCAGCGTGCTTGATAGGTCGTTTCGGAGGAGGGGATATCTGCGACGAAGGTAAGGTCGTTTTCTCGGCTGACCTTCTGCTGCTCCTCATCGAACCACCCCAGCCAGGTGTAGCCTGCGGCGGTCTGTGCGGATAGCAGCACTTTTCCTTCTTGATCTGCCAGAGCGAGGGAGATCGTGCCCGCCTCATCGAGGTTCTGTGTGAGCAGGATCGGGCAGGCGACGAATCTCGCGGAGTAGGGGTTTCGTCCCGCTTGGACCGTAGCCTCGTAACTGCTCTTTCCAACCTTGGCGCCGTTTCGATAGATGCCGCCAAATGTGTACCCGACGGACTCTTTGCCCGTGATCGTTACCGTTGCGCCGACGTTCAGTGCCGCCGAGTCGTTTTCCGTCGGGATCACGGAGGCGGTCGGCGTTCTCGCGCCGTTGACCGAGAAGTAGAAGGTGCCGCTCGTGCTGCCTTGATACTTGCGTGTCGAGATCGTGTACAAACAGCCCGTCCGCGCGATGAAGTCGAAGGTGCGAGCCTCCGTGTTGGCGCGATAGTCTCCGCCAAAGATGGGGTCCCGATCGCAGAAAACGGAGAGCACCGTTTTTTGCGAAGAAGAGGCGTTGCGGTAGGTCAACGTGCAGGGCCCGTTGGTGTAGGCGATGAAGGAGAAGTCCTGCTGCGTCTCGGTCGATACGGCATACTCCTTGCCGAATTCAAAGCCGCAGTCCTCGTCGTGGAACCAAGCCGCGTAGAGCGTCGTATCCAGTCCGAATCCCATCGCGAAGTCGTAGGCGACGGTGCAGCGGGCATCCTCGTACCAGCCGAAGAAGATGTATCCGGGACGCTTCGGGATGGGATAGGAGTAGTCGTCGTCTTTCGCGAGAGTCATCACGATGGGAGCGGGACTACCTTCGTAATTGTAGTCGAAGGTGATCCGATAGCCGTCTTTCTCGTCCAGTGCGAGAATGACGGAGCCGCCCTGCGGTGCGTCGTTGGAGACGGACAAGACCCCCTTCTCCGTCAAGAGCACACCTGCGGAGATGCCGGATTGTAGGTAGTCCGCCTTGGTGTCTGCCGCTTTGATCGTGATCGTTCGGGTGGTGGCGCCGCCCTGCCAGTTTAGCGCGGAGAGGGAGTAGGTCGTGTCCGAGACAGAGGTGAGCTGACTGCCTTCGTCATAGACCAGATAGGAGTCTGCGTATTTGATCGCACTCCAACGGAGGACGTATTCGTTCGTTGCGTGATCAAAGACCGCACGTACGTCGTAAGGAGTGCGGAGCCTGTTCTTCGTGAAATCGTGCGTTCTCGAGGAGGAGATCCATCCCACTTTGCTCGCGGTGACTTTGATCTGATGTCTGCCGGCGTCTAAGTCGCCCGTGGCGTAGGAGGTCACGGCGGCGTCGAGCGTTGCGCGGATCAGGTCGTCGATCACGACTTCGTAGTATGTTGCGTTCGGGACGGAGCTCCAACTCACGACGTCCGTGGTCCTGTCGTATTCCATCGTTGCGATCGTGGGGAGTACTTTGTGGGTGATCGTGACGGTTTGAAATGCGGAGTTCGTGTAACGTTCTCCGTCGCCGTTGGCGCGCACCTTCAGCGTGTACGTGCCGGCGGGCATGGTTTCGTCGAACGTGTAGGAGCCCTCATACAGGGTGCCTTCATCTTTCAGTTCATCCCCGAGCCATAATTCATAGCCGTAGTTGCGAGTGTTGGGATTGATCCGCCAGTTGACGGTGTATTCCCTCAGTTTCAGCCGCGCCATGCCGAGCTTGCCCTCTGCGTTCACCCATTCCACCTCAGGTTCCCAGCCGGCATAGAGGGTCATGTCCTCGTCAACGGATTCGTTCCAATCGTATTCGAAAATGCCGCTTTCGTCCACATACCATCCGACGAAGTCGTATCCGGAGCGAGTCGGGTCCTCGGGTTGCGAGAGCAGGGCCCCTTCGCGTACCTTTTGGGTGCGATCGCCGTGCAGTGTGCCTCCGTTCGCGTCGAAAGTGACGGTGTATTCCGGCGTTTGGGGCTCGCCGGAGGGTTCGCTTTGCGGCTCGGTCACGTTTTCGTTTCCGCCCGATTTACACGCGACGAAAAGCAGAGACAGGCAAAGGAGGAGGATGATAGCGGTTAAGAAAAGCGATAAATATTTTTTCTTCATAACGACTCCTTTTGAGGTTATTATATAGAAAATATCTACATTATTGTTTACTGTAACATAGAACAATTCTTTGTGTCAAGACGTGGAACGGAAATAATCTATATTCTAAAAAGAAAGGAGGCCTCGATATGCTGAAGATTAAAGAGTTCCGCTTGGAGGAAGGATGGACGCAGAAGGAGCTCGCGGAGAAGATCGGCGCGGCGTGGTACAACGTCGGCGATTGGGAGCGGGGCAAGGCAGAGCCTTCCGTCCGCGACTTGATCCGACTGGCAGAGGCTTTCGGATGTTCGGTCGACGAATTGATCGGTCGGTCGAGCGCGTCCCCGTTCGAGAACGGGATGCGTTTGTCGCGCGAGGAAGAGACGCTACTTATGCAGTATCGTGAGTTGGACGAGGAGGGCAAAGGGTTTTTGCTGGGATGCGCCGGGTTTGCCTCGTCGCGCAAGGGAAAATAGTTCGGTATAACAGTTGTAAAGACCGGATCACTTCAAGAAGCTTTTGCCTCGTCGAAAGCTTCTTTTTGTTTTGAGGAGTTGTGTAATTTGTTTGACTTTCACAATTTAGCGTGCTAAAATGCAAATACCAATTCCGAGAGGTGGATTATGGATAAGATCAGGAACAAATCGGTGGATGATCTGATGAAGGTGGTGGCGAAGCTGTCCTCGGCGGACGACTGCTACGACTTTTTCTCCGATCTCTGCACGATCAAGGAACTGCAGGACATGGCGCAGCGCTTCGAGATGGCGGTGCTCCTGAAGGGCGGCGCGAACTATCAGGACGTGGTGGCGCGGGTCGGCACGAGCAGCGCGACGATCAGCCGCGTGAATCGCTGTCTGATGTACGGCAACGGCGGCTACGAGAAGGCGATCGCGATCTACAAGGAGGCAGTCGATGGAGATAAAAAGTAACGTGCTCACGCTGAGCGAGCAGGTCGTCCTCGCCCTCCGCGCGCTCTACGCGGAGCAGGGCTACGAATACTACCGAATGGGCAAATTCGAGGAGTACGACTTCTACGCGAAGAACAAGGATTTCCTCGTTTCGGACAACGTGCTGACCTTCACCGACGTGGGGGGCAGGCTGATGGCGCTGAAGCCCGACGTGACCCTCTCGATCATCAAGGGGTGCGAGGCGGAGCCGAAGGGCGTCCGCAAGGCGTACTACAGCGAGAACGTCTACCGTCCCGCGTCGGACGGTGCGTTCAAGGAGATCTTGCAGACCGGCGTCGAATGCTTCGGCGAGATCGGCGGCGCGGAGGTCGGCGAGGTGCTGACCCTCGCGGTGAAGAGCCTCCGCACGATCTCCTCCGACTGCGTGCTCGACGTGTCCGACCTCGGGGTGGCGGACGCCCTCACGGAGGCGCTCGGACTCACGGCGCAGGACCGAGGCGCCCTCGCCGCGGCGGTGGCGGGCAAGAATGCCGCCGCGATCCGCGCCGCGCTCACGGTTTCGGGCGCGACGGAGGAGCGGGTGGACGCCGCGACGCGCGTCTTCGCTCTGGCGGACGGGCTCGAGGTCGCGATCCCCGTGCTGGAAGGGGCGAAGAACGCCTTTTGGGAGATCCCCGCGCTCGAGGATTTCCTCGTCGTGCTGCGGTCTCTCGCGGAGGGGGCGGACGCGGTGCGCGTCGATTTCTCGGTCACGGGCGACCAAAACTACTACAACGGCGTCATCTTCAAGGGCTTTTTGCGCGGGGTGCCGACCCCCGTCTTGTCGGGCGGCAGATACGACCGCCTGATGAAGCGGCTGAAAAAGAACGCCGCCGCGATCGGCTTTGCGGTCTACGCGGACGGCATCGACGCGCCCGAGACGGGCGTGCTGCCCGAGAAGGACGACTATCTGAACGTCGCCCTGCCCAAGGGCAGACTGGGCGAAAAGATCTACAAAATGTTCGCCGAGGCGGGCTATCCCTGCCCCTCGCTGCTCGAGGAGAGCCGCAAGCTCGTCTTTGAGAATGCGGAGAGCCGCGTGCGCTATTTCTGGGTGAAACCCTCCGACGTGACGATCTACGTGGAGCGCGGCGTGGCGGACGTCGGCGTGGCAGGCAAGGATATCCTCGCCGAATACGCGCCCGACGTGTACGAGCTGCTTGACCTTAAGAAGGGCGCTTGCCGCATGGCGGTGGCGGGGCCGAAGGGCTTTCGTGAGGACAAGGGCAGAGCGCTCCGCGTGGCGACCAAGTTCAGCTCGGTCGCGCGCGATTATTATCGGAGCAAAGGCAGAGACATCGACGTGATCCACCTGAACGGCTCCATCGAGATCGCCCCCATCCTCGGGCTGTCCGACGTGATCCTCGACATCGTGGAGACGGGGACGACCCTCAAGGAGAACGATCTCGAGGTCATCGAGACCGTCTTCCCGATCAGCGCGCGGTTGATCGCGAACAAGAGCGCGGCGAAGTTCAAGAAAGCCGCGGTGGATCGCCTGACCGCGGGGCTCGCGAAGGTGGTGGAGGGCTTGAAATGATCAAAATACTGGACTACAATGCGATATTGGGCGCGGAGGTGATCGCCTCCCCTCGTCCGATCGAGGACGTGTCCGTCGTCGTGGCGGAGATCCTCGCTCGCGTAAGGGCGGAGGGCGACAAGGCGCTCTACGACTATGCGGAGCGCTTCGACAAGGTGCGGCTCGCCTCTCTCCGCGTGACGGAGGAGGAGATCGAGGCGGCGATCGCGTCGGTGGACGCGGACTTCGTGCACATCCTCGAGACCTCCGCCGCGAATATCCGCGAATATCACGAAAAGCAACGCCGCGACGGCTTCGAGATCCGTCGGGAAGGGGGCGTGATCCTCGGGCAGAAGGTCACCCCGATCGAGCGGGTCGGTCTGTACGTGCCGGGCGGCACGGCGGCGTACCCGTCCACCGTGCTGATGGACGCCATCCCCGCCAAGATCGCGGGCTGTGACAAGGTCGTGATGACCACCCCGCCCGGGCGGGACGGGCAGGTGCCCGCCGTGATCCTTGCGGCGGCTCTGGTCGCGGGCGTGGACGAGATCTACAAGGTCGGCGGCGCGCAGGCGATCGGCGCCCTCGCGTACGGCACCGAGAGCGTGCCCAAGGTGGACAAGATCGTGGGTCCGGGCAACGCCTTCGTCGCGGAGGCGAAAAAGCAGGTCTTCGGGCTGGTCTCCATCGACATGATCGCGGGACCGAGCGAGATCCTCGTGATCGCGGACGGCGCGAACGACCCCGATTGTATCGCGGCGGACCTCCTCTCGCAGGCGGAGCACGACAGGAACGCGAGCGCGGTCCTCATTACCGACGACGCGGCGTTCGCCGAGGCGGTGCAAGGGGCTATCGAGGGACTGCTCGAAGGGATGGAGCGGCGTGACATCGCCCGCGCCTCCATCGATAACAACGGCAAGATCATCGTCGTAAAGGACCTCGATGAGGGCGTCGCCGTCGCGAACGATATCGCGCCCGAGCACCTCGAGCTCGCGGTCGCCGACCCCTTCGCCTATCTCGGCAAGGTGCGCCACGCGGGGAGCGTCTTCCTCGGCAGGTATTGCCCCGAGCCCATCGGCGACTACTACGCGGGGATGAATCACACGTTGCCTACCTGCGGCACGGCGCGCTTCTCGAGCGCGCTCTCCGTGGACGACTTTGTGAAGAAGACGCAGTACGCCTATTACCCCGAAGAAGCGCTCGCCGCGGTCGCTGCGGACGTCGCCGCCTTCGCCCGAAAGGAAGGGCTGACGGGGCACGCAAAGAGCGCGACGATAAGGAGTGAAAAGAAATGAGCAAGTATTTGGCTAAGCGGCTCGCCGCCCTCGAGGCGTACGTCCCCGGGGAGCAGCCGCAGGATAAAAAATACGTAAAGTTGAATACCAACGAGTCCCCCTTTCCCCCTTCGCCCTTCGCGACGAGACTCGCGCGGCAAGCGGCGGCGGGGCTGAACCTGTACTGCGATCCCGAATGCCGCACGTTGACCGAGGTCGCGGCGGATGCGTTCGGGGTAAAGGCGGAGCAGTTGATCTTCACCAACGGGTCGGACGAGGTGCTGGACTTCGCTTTCCTCGCCTTTTGCGACGAAACAGCCCCCGCCGTTTTCCCCGATATCACCTACGGTTTTTATCCCGTTTTTGCGGCGAAGGACGGCGTTCCCTTCCGTGAGATCCCGCTCACAAGCGACCTGCGCGTGCGGGTCGAGGACTATCTCGGTGTGAAGGGGACGATCTTCCTCGCGAACCCCAACGCCCCGACCGGCGTCGCCCTCGGCAGGGCGGAGATCGAGCGCATCGTCGCGGCGAACCCCCACAACGTGGTGGTCGTGGACGAGGCATACGTTGATTTCGGCGGCGAAAGCGCGCTGCCTCTCATCGAGAAATACGACAACCTCTTGGTAACGCGCACCTTTTCCAAGTCCTGCTCCCTCGCGGGCGGCAGGTTGGGCATCGGCTTCGCCTCTCCCGCGCTGATCGCGGACCTGAAGCGGGTGAAGTATTCCACCAATCCTTACAACGTGAACTCGATGACCGCCGCGGCAGGCGTCGGCGCGCTGCTCGACAAAGAATACTTCGAGAGCAACGTTGCGACGATACGGAAAAACCGCGAATTCCTGACCGACGCCCTCACGGCGCTCGGCTTCGACGCGCTCCCCTCGTCCGCGAATTTCGTTTTCGCGAAATGCTCGGATATATCGGGAGAAATGCTGTATAAAAAGTTGAAAGAGAAAGGCGTCCTCGTGCGCTACTTTGACAAGGCGCGTATCCGTGAATACGTGCGTATCACCGTCGGCACGGCGGCGGAGCTGGAGGCTCTCCTCGCCGCGATCCGTGCGATCAAGGAGGGCAAGTGATGAGAAAGGCTGAGATCAAGCGGAAGACCGCAGAGACGGATATCGCCCTCTCCCTCGACCTCGACGGCACGGGCAAGAGCGTCATCGACACGGGCTGCGGGTTTTTGGACCACATGCTGACCCTCTTCGCCGCGCACGGCAAGTTCGACCTCGCGGTGAAATGCGTCGGCGACGTCAACGTGGACTATCACCACACGACGGAGGACGTCGGCATCGCGCTCGGCGAGGCGTTCGCTTCCACCCTCGGCGACAAGCGGGGCATCCTGCGCTACGGCGACGCGATCCTCGCGATGGACGAGGCGGTGATCCTCTCCTCGGTGGACTTCTCGGGGCGGGCGTATCTCGGATATTTCCTGAAGATCCCGACCGAGAAGGTCGGCGACTTCGACACCGAACTCGTGGAGGAGTTTTGGTACGGCTTCGTCAGGAAGGCGGCTTGCGCGCTGCACCTCCGCCAGCTGTCGGGTCGCAATTCACATCACATCATCGAGGGCGCTTTCAAATCCGTCGCGCACGCGATGCGCGATGCGGTGGCGGTGGACGCCCGCTTTGCGGGCGAGATCCCTTCGACCAAGGGGGTGCTGTGATGACCGTCATCATCGACTACGGCGTGGGCAACCTCTTCTCGCTTCGCTCCTCCTTTGCGGCGATCGGGGAAGAGGCGACGGTCACCGCCGATCCCGCCGCGCTCTCTCGGGCGGATCGGATCGTGCTCCCCGGGGTAGGCGCCTTTGCGGACGCGATGGCGAAACTGCGCGCGTCGGGCATGGAGGAGGCGCTCCGCGCCGCGGCGGCGAAGGGTACGCCCATCCTCGGCATCTGCCTCGGCATGCAGCTGCTCTTTGACAAAAGTTATGAATACGGCGAACACGAGGGTCTCGGGATGATCTCGGGCGAGGTGCGGGAGATCCCCGTCTCCGCCGATCTGAAGCTCCCGCACATGGGCTGGAACGCCCTTTCCTTCGGCGGGCGGAAGCATCCTCTTTTCCGTTATCTCGAGGAGGGAGACTACGTGTATTTCGTCCACTCTTACGCCGCCGTCGGGTGCGATCCGTTCGTGATCGCGCGGGCGGAGTACGGCGGCCCCGTGACCGCGGCGGTCGCGAAGGGGAACGTGATGGGGTGCCAGTTCCACCCCGAGAAGAGCGGCAACGTCGGGCTGCGCATCTTGAAGGCTTTTTGCGAGATCAAGGAGGGCGAAGTATGATCATATTCCCCGCGATCGACCTCGTCGGAGGCGAAGCCGTGCGGCTGTATAAGGGAGATTTCGCGCAAAAGACGGTGTATTCGCACGACCCCTTGTCCGTGGCGAAGGACTTTGCGACGGCGGGCGCGACCCATATCCACCTCGTGGATCTCGACGGCGCGCTGAAGGGCGTGAGCGACCATTTCGATCTGATCTGCCGTATCAAGGCGGAGACGGGGCTCTTCGCCGAGGTCGGCGGCGGCATTCGCACGAGGGAGACCATCGACCGCTACCTTTCGCGCGGGATCGACCGTGTGATCCTCGGTACGGTGGCGGTCACCGACCCCGCGTTCGTCCCCTCCCTCCCCGCGGAGGTGCGCTCCCACGTCGCCCTCGGCGTGGACGTCAAAGACGGGCGAGTCGCGATCAAGGGATGGACCGAGACAGCCGATCTCGACCTATTCGATTTCTGCCTGCGCTTTCGGGAACAGGGGGTGGATACGGTGATCTGCACCGACGTCTCCCGCGACGGCGCGATGCAAGGCAGCAACGACGCCCTCTATGCGGAACTGACGGCGCGCACGGGGATGAAGGTCGTCGCCTCAGGCGGCGTTTCCTCCCTCGAGGACGTCAAAAGGCTGAAAGAGGGCGGCGCGTACGGCGCGATCGTCGGCAAGGCGTACTACATCGGCGCGATCGACCTCTCCGAGGCGATCGAGGTGGCGAAATGATCACGAAACGCATCATTCCCTGTCTGGACGTTCGGGACGGACAGGTGGTAAAAGGAACGAATTTCGTGGGGCTTCGGGAGATCGCCTCTCCCGTCGAGCTCGCGAAGAGATACAGCGACAGCGGCGCGGACGAGCTGGTCTTTTACGACATCACGGCGTCCTCGGACGGCAGGAATATCTTCACGGACATCCTCGCCGAAGCGGCGCGAAACGTCTTTATCCCCCTGACGGTCGGCGGCGGCATTCGCACCCTCGCGGACTTCGATCACGTGCTGAAATGCGGCGCGGACAAGGTCAGCGTGAATTCGGGCGCGATCGCCGATCCCACCCTCGTCGGGCGGGCGGCGAAGGTCTACGGCGACCAATGCGTCGTGCTGTCCGTGGACGTGAAACGGGTGAACGGCGTCTTCCGCATCTTCGCGAAAGGCGGCAGGGTGGACACCGGGCTGGACGCCATCGAATGGATCCGTCGCGGCGTGGACTCGGGCGCGGGGGAGATCGTCCTTAATTCCATCGACACCGACGGCGTGAAAAAGGGCTTTGACCTCGAGATGCTGCGCGCAGTTTCGGAGGTCGTCTCGGTCCCCGTCATCGCGTCGGGCGGCGCGGGGTGCATCGGGGACTTCATCACCCTCTTTAAGACCCTGCCCAAGGTGGACGCGGGGCTCGCCGCCTCCATCTTCCACTTCGGCGAAGTCTCTGTCTCGGAGCTGAAAAAAGAAATGAAAAGAAACGCCATTTTAACGAGAATGGTGAAGGAGTGAATATGAACATCGACGAATTGAAGTTTGACGAAAAAGGACTGATCCCCGCCGTCGTGGCGGATGCCGTCACCAAGCAGGTGCTGACCCTCGCCTATATGAATCGCGAGAGCCTCGCCCTCACGATGCAGAAGGAGCTGACTTGCTTTTGGTCTCGCTCGCGCGGGGTGCTGTGGCTGAAGGGAGAGACGAGCGGCAACTATCAGCACGTCGTCTCCATCACCGCGGACTGCGACGGCGACGCGCTGCTCGTGCTGGTCGAACCGGACGGCCCCGCCTGTCACACGGGGGAGACCTCTTGCTTTCACAATCCGATCTTTGAGAGCAAGGAGCGCAAGGGGTTCTCCTACGAGGGGCTGATGGCGCTGATCGCGGGGCGAAAGACGGACAAGAAGGAAGGCTCCTACACCTCCTACCTCTTCGAGAAGGGCAGGGACAAGATCCTGAAAAAGGTCGGGGAGGAGAGCACCGAGGTCATCATCGCAGGCAAGGCGGACGACAAGAAGGAGACCATCTACGAGATCGCCGACCTCGCCTACCACGTGATGGTGCTGATGACCGATATGGGCATCACGACCGGCGACGTTTTCCGGGAACTCGCCTCTCGCCACGTGATCGACAAGAAGGTCAAGCAGGAAAAGATGGTATGATCCGCGACCTGCACACCCACACCCTCTACAGCGACGGGCGGGCGACCCCCGAGGAGATGGTCCGCGCCGCGATCGACAAAGGACTGGACGAGATCGGCATTTCCGACCACGTCTACACCTTTTTCGACGAGAGCTATTGTATGAAGAGGGAGCGGACGGGGGAGTACGTCGCCGCGATCGCCGCGCTACGAGAAAAGTACGCGGGCAAGATCGTCGTGCGGTGCGGCGTCGAGTACGACGCCTATTCCACCGAACCCACCGCCCCCTTCGACTACGCGATCGGGTCGGCACATTATCTGAAGGTCGGGGGAAAGTACTATCCGCTCGACTGCTCCAAGGACGAGTTCGTCGCCCTCGTGAGAGGCGGCTTCGGGGGGGACTGCTACGCTCTCGCGGAGGAGTATTTCTCCCTAATGAGTGCCTACGGGGACAGGGAAGATATACAGATCATCGGGCACTTTGACCTGATAAGCAAGTACAACGAAGGGAACGCCCTCTTCGACGAGACCGATCCCCGCTATCTCGCGGCGGCGAAGAAGGCGGCGGACGCCCTACTCGCGGCGGGCAAGACCTTCGAGATCAACACGGGCGCCATCGCGCGCGGCTATCGCACCGTGCCCTATCCAACGCCGTCGGTGCTGGCGTATTTGCGAGAAAAAGGCGCGCGCTTTATCCTTTCGAGCGATGCTCACTCGCCTCAAAATATTGCTTTCGCCTTCACCGAGTATAGCGACTGTGTATAAGGGCGCGTATGCTTCGCTAACTACCTCGTCGCCGAGTAATCACGTACGGCAAGTACGCTCATACTCGGCTCCTCGGAGAGCGCTCGCCTCCACACCCTTCTCCACAGTCGCATTTGTTTTCTTTGAGTAACGATTCATTTTGCGCGTCATTTAAGTAGCGGCTATTTAGCAAAATAGCATGTGGCTTTATTGCGGAGCACTTGCCTAAGCACCACTCTCCGCCGCCAAAACCCCACAAAATCTTTGATTTTGCGTGGACCCCAACGGCGGCTCCACAGTCGCTTTTTGGTTTTTCTTTAGCCCATCTCCGCTACGATAATTGGGATAGAGTAGAAGCTCATTCGGAACGAAGTGACCC
>JAFSZO010000034.1 GCA_017455605.1 Clostridia bacterium | reverse complement strand
TTTTCAAAAAATTTACCAATATTGCCGAAACAAAGCAACGCGACCCATAATTCTTAATTCCTAATTCATAATTCATAATTAAAAACGCCCTTGCGGCGCGAGGCGCACAAGGGCGTTTCGTTTGGTTTGGAATTATTCTCCGTCGCCGCCGTCTGCAGGGGGCTCCGTGGGCGCCTCGGCGGGCGCGCCGCCTTCCTCACCCTCGACGTACTCCTCTTCCTCTTCGTAGCGCTCGGTCAGCGCCACGCCGACGACCTTGCTGTTCAGCTTACCCGCCGACATGATCTTTACGCCTTGACCCGCTCTGCCGATCTTGCTGATCTCGTCGAGGTGGGTGCGGATGATGACCCCGCTCTCGGTGATGAGCAGCAGGTCTCCGTCCGGCTTCACGGTCTTCAACGCGGCAATGCGGCCGGTCTTCTCGTTGAAGGTACCCGCCTTGATGCCGCTGCCTGCTCTGCCCTGCACGCGGTACTCATCCACGTCGGTGCGCTTGCCGTAGCCGTTCTCGGTGACGGTCAGCACCTCGTCACCCTCGTGGATGACCTCCATATTGACGATGTAGTCGTCCTCGCCGATCTTCATCGAGCGGACGCCTGCGGCGGTCCTGCCCATCAGGCGAACGCTGTCCTCCTTGAAGCGGATGCACTTGCCGAGGCTGGACGCCATGATGATCTCCTCGCCGCCCATTGTCAGCACCGCGCCGATCAGCTCGTCGCCCTCGAGGAGGTTGATCGCGATCTTGCCGCCCTTGCGCATATACTCGTATTCCTTGAGGGACGTCCTCTTGATCTTGCCCCTCTTGGTGGCGAGGACGAGGTTGCCCGTCCTGCCCTGCTCCTCGGTGACGGGGAGCACGGTCGTGATCTTTTCCCCTTCCATGAGCTGGAGGAGGTTCACGATCGCCCTGCCGCGCGCCGTACGCGCCGCCTCGGGGACCTCGTACGCCTTGATGACGTACGCCCTGCCGTAGTTGGTGAAGAAGAACAGCTCGTCGTGCGTGCAGCAGGTGAAGATGTCGGTCACGAAATCCTCGTCCTTGGGCTTGTGCGCCGTGACGCCCACGCCGCCGCGATGTTGCGAGCGATATTCCTTCAAGGGCACACGCTTGATATAGCCGAAGTGGGTCGTGGAGATCACGACGTCCTCGCGAGCGATGAGGTCGGCGAGGTTCAGTCCGCTGTAGGCATAGCTGATCTCGCTCTTTCTCGCGCCGCCGAACTTGTTCTTGATCTCGAGCATTTCGTCCTTGATGATGCCGTCGCGCAGCTTGTGATCCGCAAGAATGCTCTTGTAGTAGGCGATATTCTTCTCGGTCTCCTCCATCTCCGCGAGCAGGCTGCCCGTCTCCATAGAGGTCAAACGGTGGAGCCTGATGTCGAGGATGGCGTTCGCCTGACGATCGCTGAGGTCAAAGGCTTCCATGAGTTTGGCTTGCGCCTCCGCCCTGTCCTTCGCCGCGCGGATGATCGCAATGACGGCGTCGATATTCTGCAGGGCGATCACGAGGCCGCGCAGGATGTGGTTCCTTTCCTCGGCTTTCGCGAGGTCGAACTTCGTGCGGCGCTCCACCACGTCTTGCTGGTGCTTGACGTAGGCGGTCAGGATCTCCTTCAGGTTCATGATCTTGGGCGTGCCGTCGTCGAGCGCGAGGAAGATCATACTGATCGACTTCTGCAGCTCGGTGTGCTTGAAGAGCATATTGAGAACGACCTGCGCGTTGGCGTCTCGCTTGATGTCGATGACGAAGCGCATACCCACGCGGTCGGACTCGTCGCGGATGTCGGCGATGCCCTCGATCTTCTTGTCCTTCACGAGGTCGGCGATGCTCTTGATGAGTTTCGCCTTGTTGACCTGATAGGGGATCTCGGTGACGGCGATCCTCGAACGGGTGCCGTTGTTGTACTCCTCGATCTCGGTCTTCGCGCGGAGAATGCAACTGCCGCGGCCGGTCAGATAGGCGTTGCGAACGTCCTGACTGCCGAGAATGATCGCGCCGGTCGGGAAATCGGGCGCGGGAACGAACTTCATCAAGTCCTCGATGGCGATGTCGGGATCGTCAATCAAGGCGCAGGTGGCATCGATGACCTCGGAAAGGTTGTGCGGGGGGATGGAGGTGGCCATACCGACCGCGATGCCGTCCGAGCCGTTCACGAGCAGGTTCGGATAACGCGAGGGCAGCACCTCGGGCTGCATACGGGTGTCGTCAAAGTTCGGGTAGAAGTTCACCGTCTCCTTGTCGATGTCGCGCAGCATCTCGAGCGCCATCTTGCTCATCCTCGCCTCGGTGTACCTGTACGCCGCGGCGGGGTCGCCGTCCACCGAGCCGAAGTTGCCGTGCCCGTCCACGAGGGGCATATTGATGGAGAAGTTCTGCGCCAGACGCACGAGGGCGTCGTAGACCGAGCTGTCGCCGTGCGGGTGATACTTACCCAGCACGTCGCCGACGATGGTCGCGCACTTTTTGAAGGGCTTATCGGGGGTCAGACCGATCTCGTTCATTGCGTAGAGGATGCGGCGATGCACCGGCTTGAGTCCGTCGCAGACGTCGGGGATCGCGCGGCTGACGTTGACCGCCATTGCGTAGGAAATGAAGGATTTCTTCATTTCGCTCTCGCAGCCTACCTCCACGATCTTGGTATTGTCTATGATCTCACCGTGTACGATTTCTTTCTCTTTCATATCTCACCTCATTATAAGTCCAGATACGACACGAGCTTCGCGTTCTGCTCGATGAACTGTCTGCGGAGTTCGGGTTGCTCGCCCATCAGGATGGTGAAGGTCTCGTCCGCCTTCATCGCGTCCTCGAGGCGCACCTTCAGAAGGATGCGGGACTCGGGGCTCATCGTGGTCTCCCACAGCTGTTCGGGGTCCATCTCACCGAGACCTTTGTAGCGCTGGATGTCGTAGCCCTTCCTGCCGAGGGAATCGAGATAGGCGTTCAGGTCGTCGTCGTTGTAGAAATACTTCTCCTCCTTGCCCTTCGTGACCTTGTAGAGGGGCGGCTGAGCGATGTAGACGTGCCCTTCCTCGATCAGCGGCTTCATAAAGCGGAAGAAGAAGGTCAGCATCAGGATGCGGATGTGCGAGCCGTCCACGTCGGCATCGGTCATGCAGATGATCTTGTCGTAGCGGAGCTTCTCGGTGCTGAATTCGTCGCCGATGCCGCCGCCGAAGGCGGTGATCATCGACTTGATCTCCTCGTTCTCGAGGACGTGGTTCAGCCTCGCCTTCTCGACGTTCAGGATCTTACCGCGGAGGGGCAGGATCGCCTGGAAGCGCCTGTCACGACCGGACTTCGCGCTGCCGCCTGCGGAATCACCCTCAACGAGGAAGATCTCGCATTTGGAGGCGTCCTTCTCGGTGCAATCCGCGAGCTTGCCGGGGAGGGTCGTATTCTCGAGGAAGCCCTTGCGGCGGGTCTCGTCGCGGACCTTGCGCGCCGCCTCCTTCGCCTTCTGCGCGTTGATGGAGCGCAGGACGAGCTCCTTGCTCTCCTTTGGGTGCTCCTCCATATAGGTGCCGAGGCATTCGGTCAGCACGCGCGACACGATGGTACGCATCTCGCTGTTGCCGAGTTTGGTCTTGGTCTGTCCCTCGAACTGCGGGTTGGTCAGCTTCACGTTGATGACCGCGGTCAGACCTTCGCGCACGTCGTCACCCGAGAGCTTCTCGTTGTCCTTCAGGATGTTGAACTTGTGCCCGTAGTCGTTGATGATACGGGTGAGCGCCGCCTTGAAGCCGTCGAGGTGCGTGCCGCCCTCCTCGGTGTTGATGTTGTTCGCGTAGGCGTAGACCGTCTCGTTGTAGGTCTCGTTGTACTGCAGCGCGATCTCGACCTCGCTGGTGTCCACCTTCTCGTCGAAATACACGATCTCGGAGAAGAGCTTCTCGTGCGCGGAGTTCAGGTCCTCGACGAAATGGATGATGCCGCCCTCGTAGCGGAAATCGTCCTCGATCGGGGTCTCGGGGCGCAGGTCCTTGATGTTGATGTGCAACCCTTTGTTGAGGTACGCCAGCTCGCGCAGACGGTGTTTCAGCACCTCGTATTTGAAGACGATGGTCTCAAAGATCTCCTTGTCGGGGAAGAAGGTCACCTTGGTGCCCGTCTTGTCGCTGTCGCCCACGATTTTAAGGTCGTACTGCGGCTTGCCGCGGGAATACTCCTGCTTGTAGCGATGCCCGTTCTGACAGATCTCCACCGTCAGCCATTCGGAGAGCGCATTCACGACCGAGAGACCGACGCCGTGCAGACCGCCCGAGATCGTGTAGCCAGAGCCGCCGAACTTGCCGCCTGCGTGGAGCTTGGTCAAAACGACCTCGACGGCGGACTTCCCCTCCGACTTCTTAAAGCCGGTCGGAATGCCTCTGCCGTTGTCCTCGACGGATACGCTGCCGTCGGGACGGATCTCGACGTAGATGTCGGTGCAGTAGCCCGCCAGCGCCTCGTCGATGCTGTTGTCGACGATCTCGGATACGAGATGATGCAGACCCCTCTCGTCCGTCGAGCCGATGTACATACCGGGACGAACGCGAACGGGTTCCAGACCTTCGAGCACTTGTATGGCGTCTTCGTTGTAGGAATTGTTCTTATCCATTTTACCCTCCGTTCCTCATTTTCGGAATCAACGCGCGCGCACGCATATAGCGCGCACGCGTGTGCATATATATAAATATATTATATATTAATTTAATTTAATTGTAAATACCTTTTTTTATTTTTTTCGGAGAATGCGGATCACCTGATGATATGGCGAAGCTTATCGTAGTGAAGTTCGGCTTGCGCCGAGTGAAGTTTACCTGACGGTAAGTGAAGTTGCTCTGCAGTGAAGTTTGCACCAAACGGTACAAGTTGGTGGTCGCTTCGCTCCGAATGATCCGATTGAGCCTTCGCCTTGAGGAGAAGGTGGCACGGCACAGCCGGGACGAATGAGGTGGAACCATTCGCCAAGACTCCACCTCACCACCGTCTCTCGACGGAGCCTCCCCTCAAGGGGAAGCCTAATTCGGGTTACTTTGTTCTAAATAAGGCTTCACTCGCAAGCGGATGGAATCCCTCGGCAAGTTCGGGATGACAAATCATATTGTCATGTTGAGCCGTGAGTGAAACGAGCGTGCCGAAACATTGCCGAATATTGCATATCGCTCATGTATCCGCAACTTGTGCCGTCGGGCACAAACTTCACTCCGTAGTAACTTCACACGGCGGTAG
>JAFSZO010000033.1 GCA_017455605.1 Clostridia bacterium | reverse complement strand
CGAAAGGAGAACGCACGAGGTCAAGGATCTTTTGTATACCTTGCTGATCCTCGTGTATCCGATGCTGCTTTCTTCCTCTTTCTTCTATATCAATCATAGCGCAGGCGGTTTGCTCGGACTATTCTTCGTGCTCGCCGTCACCCTTCTTTCCGATGCGTTCGCGCTCTTCGCGGGGGTGCTGTTCGGTAAAAAGAAGTTGATCGAGGACGTCAGTCCGAAAAAGACCGTTGCGGGCGTCTTCGGCGCCTATTTCGGCGGATTGCTCGGCGCGACCGCGACCTTGCTTTTGTTTGACGTGTTCGCGGTATTGCGCAACGTTCCGAACGTCGGGATGATCGGCTTGCTCGACAACTTGGGCGTTTCTATCGCTTTGTATTTCGTGCTCGCCATCCTTTCCACGACGCTCGCGATCTTCGGCGATCTCGCTGCCTCTCTGCTCAAGCGCAAGTTCGGCGTGAAGGATTTCGGCAG
Source organism: Clostridia bacterium (assembly GCA_017455605.1). Lineage (GTDB taxonomy): Bacteria > Bacillota > Clostridia > Christensenellales > CAG-1252 > CAG-1252. The sequence goes on along the minus strand of JAFSZO010000033.1, from coordinate 11,419 downwards.
GATCTTCCCGGGACACGGCGGAGTGATGGACAGGCTGGACAGCCTCTTGTTCGTTGCGCCGCTCGTCGCCGTTTTTTTCACGATTTATAACGGGGTGCTCGGCGTATGAAGCGGGTAGCTATCCTGGGCGTTACCGGTTCGATCGGCAGGCAGGCGGTCGACGTCATCTCGAGATATCCCGAGGACTTCTCCATCTCCTTGGTTTCGGCACATTCCTCCCGCGACGTGCTCCTCGAGCTCGCACGTCGTTTCCGCGTCCCCGTCGTATGTTATACCGGTGGTGATCCCATAGACCCTTCGGAGCTCGGCTATCCTTGCCGCGTTTTTTGCGGCGCCGACGCATTGATCCTCGGCGCACGCGAGGGAGAATACGACGTACTCTTGAATTCCGTCGTCGGTCTCGGCGCACTGGAGCCCACGCTCGTTGCGATGGAGAAGGGGGCGCGCATCGCTCTCGCCAATAAGGAAATGCTCGTTTCCGCGGGTGATCTTGTTATGAAGCGTGTCAAATCGCTCGGCGCGGAATTGATTCCCGTCGACAGCGAACATTCCGCTATTTTCCAGTGTTTGCAGGCAGGTCGTCACGAGGAGATCGACCGACTGGTCTTGACCTCGAGCGGTGGTGCGTTCCGTGACGTTCCTGTCGAGCAGCTTGACCGTCTCGACCCCGCGAAAGCCCTCGCGCACCCTAACTGGCGTATGGGTAAAAAGATCACTTTGGATTGCGCTACGATGGTGAACAAAGGGTTCGAGGTCATCGAGGCGAAGCATCTTTTCGACGTGCCTCTCGATCACATCGAGACGGTGATCCACCGCGAAAGCGTCGTGCATTCGATGGTCAGATTTTGCGACGGCTCCACGATCGCGCAGCTCTCGCAGCCGGACATGCGTTTGCCGATACAGTATGCGTTGACTTACCCGAATAGAGTCCCGTCTCCCGTCTCTTCGCCGATGCCGCCGTATTCGCTCACCTTCGATGAGGTCGATCTACGGCGTTACCCCTGTTTCGGCGTGATGCTTGAGGCGGCTCGCAAAGGAGGATTGTATCCCGCCGTGGCGCTCGCCGCGGACGAGGTGCTCGCACGCGCCTTCTCGGAGCGGAGGATCCGTTATTCCGAGATCGCGCCCTTGATGGAGCGTGTGCTCGCACGATTTGACGTCGGGGGTGACTACACCCTCGCTGACGTTCGTTACATAAATTCGGAAGCGGAAAAATATACTCAAAGCGTGGTGAAACGATGACCTTTATGATATCCGGCGCAGGGGAGATAGTCCTCTCGATACTGATCGCGATCGTCGCCTTGATGGTGATGATTTTGGTGCACGAGTCGGGGCACTATCTGCTCGGCAAGGCGTTGAAGTTCAAGATCAACGAGTTTTCGATCGGGTTCGGACCGAAACTCTTTTCGCGCAAGAGCCCCAAAACGGGGGAGCTTTTCAGTATACGCGCCATTCCTCTCGGCGGTTTTTGCGCCTTTGAAGGAGAAGATGCCGAGAGTTCGGTCGAAGGTGCGTTCAACAGTCAAAAGCCCTGGAAACGCATCGTCGTGCTCCTTGCGGGCGTGACCTTCAATTTTGTTTCCGCCGTTTTGATCCTGACCATTCTCTTTGCGACCTACGGTTACACCTTGCCCAAGGTAGTGGGACTCAACGATCCGCAGGGCGAGGTCGTCCAGTACTTCCGAGAGGGGGACGTGATCTACGAGGTCAACGGAGAGAGCGTCTATTCCGTCATCGATACCAACATCTCCGCATTGCTCTCCTCGAGCGGCGATACCGCGGAGATCGTCGTGATCCGCGACGGAGAAAAACAGACCATTACCGTTTACAAGGGTGATTTCGAGAGTACGAGGATCGCCGATGACGGCACCGAGACCAAGGAAACCTATCACGGATTCGGGATCAACATCGGGTACGACTACTACAGGATGGGCTTTTTCGAGGCGCTCGGCAGGAGCTTTGTTTTCATTTGGCAGCTCGTGATCCTGACCTTCAAGACCATCGGCGGTCTGTTCACCGGGGCAGTCGGGCTCAAAGGCTCTGTCGGCGGCACGGTGACCAGCGTCGCCGCGATGGGCAAGATCACGATGACGCTCGGCTTCCGAGGAGTGCTCTTGATGTTCGGCATCATGAGCGCCAGCGTTGCGCTGATGAACGCGCTTCCTTTCCCCGCACTCGACGGTTGCAGGGTGATCTTTGTACTGATCGAGATGATCTTCCGCCGACCCGTCAATCGCAAGGTCGAGGGGATCATACACACCGTCGGTATCGTGATCCTCTTTGCTTTTGCGATACTATGTGATATACTGAATTTGGGCACGATAGCGAGCCTGTTTTAGCGGATATGACCAAACGCATACGGATAAAAGATCGGTATATCGGCGGTGGCGCCGCGATCACGATCCAATCTATGACGAACACGCGGACGGAGGACGTCGACGCGACGGTTGCGCAGATCCAGCGCCTCGAAAGGGCGGGCTGCGATATCGTTCGCATGAGCGTGAACAACGCGGATGCCGCTGAGGCGGTGCGCTCCATTCGCGCTCATGTCAAGGTCCCGCTCGTTGCGGATATCCATTTCGATCACAAATTGGCGCTTGCTTCCATCCGTAACGGCATTGACAAGGTCAGGATCAATCCTTCCAATATCGGCAGTTTGAATGCCGTTCGTGAGGTCGTTGCCGCGGCGAAGGACGCAGGTGTGCCCATTCGCGTCGGCGTGAACGGCGGTTCTCTCGAAAAAGAGTCTATTGCAAAATACGGTTATACCGCCGAGGCGCTCGCGGACAGCGCGCTACGCAACGTCGCACTCCTGGAGCAGGCGGGTTTCGACGATATCGTGATCTCCGCGAAGTGCTCCGACGTCAAAATGAATGCGGACGCATATCGTATCTTATCCGCTAAGACGGAGTATCCCTTGCACGTCGGCGTGACCGAAGCGGGCGGGGGCGATCTCGCTCTCGCCAAATCTTACGCGGGGATCGGCTCTCTTCTTTTAGACGGGATCGGTGATACCATCCGCGTTTCGATCACGGGCGATCCCGTCGAGGAGGTCTATGCGGGCGACCTGTTGTTGAAGGCGGTCGGCATTCGTCGGAATTTCGTAAACGTCGTTTCCTGTCCCACTTGCGCCCGTACCGAGATCCCCGTCGCCACCCTCGCGGAGAGGATCCGTAGGGAGACCGCAGGGATAGAGAAGCCTCTCACCGTTGCCGTGATGGGGTGCGTCGTGAACGGCGTGGGCGAGGGGGCTCATGCGGACGTGGGCGTCGCGGGCGGCAGGGAGAAGTCCGCAATTATGAAGAAGGGCAAGGTCGTCAAGGTCGTTCCCAACGAGCGGATCCTCGAGGAGCTACTGCGCGCGATCGAGGAGGTGGATCATGACTGACATCCTCTCGGTTTTGCACGAAGAATTCGGCGGGAAATACGACTTTTTGCGTCTCGGCAACGTGCGCTTGATGCTCGAAGAAAAGAAAGCGTTCGTCACCTTTTTGGTCCCGGAAGACGTCTACGATTATTCGATGAAGAAGGAGGACGTAGAGTCCATTGTCGCCTCGGTCAAAAAGGCGGTCGGCGGCGTGTTCTCCGTCGTTTGCCGCTTCGAAAAGATCATTCTCAGCGTTGAGTCGGTCAAATCGGAATTGATCGAATATATGTGTAAGCATTTTCCCTTGATTGCCGCGAATTGCGATTTCACTAAGGTGTCCGTCGAGATCGGCGACGACCTCGTGATCGGGTTCGTCGTCCCGCAGAATATCAAGGATTATATGCAGGTCGTCTCTTTCGAAGACAAGATGATCGCGCACTTTAAGGAGAAATTCGTGATGCGCACGACCCTTCGGTACGAGATCCGTGAGAACGAGGCGCAGGATGCCTCTCCCGATACCTCGGTGCGCACCGGTAGGTACGGAAAGAGCGTCGAAGTGACGAACAAGGCGATCGTGATGGGCAAGCTTACCGACCTGCACGGATCCGCCGTGCATATCTCAACGCTGAAGGGGGAGGGCGAAGACGTGGTCTGTTGCGGCACGATCTCGTATCTCGCTTTCAAGACCCGCGATGAAAAGAAAAAAGCCGATTACAAGCGCTTTTTCAAGCATTATTACACCTTTTCCATCGGTGACACGACGGGCTATTTGAATATCTTCGTCAATACCGACGTCGAACTCCCCGCTCTCGTCAACGGGGCGGAGGTCGTGGTCCGCGGCAGGGTGAACGCGCGCGAAGATTCGAATAATTTCAGCATGTATGCCAAAGCCGTCGCGACCTGCCGGATCCCTTACTCGCTCATTGAGGAACAGACCAAACCGCTCGAGCCGCCCGAGGAGTACTCCATCCTCACGCCGCAGTCCTATCACGAGGTCTCCTACGATCAGATGGGGTTCGACCTTTTCGGGGATGCCGCCGCGCCTCAGGTCTCGCGGACCGCATCCGGGGTGGTCGTCGTCCTTCGCAGCTTAAAGAACGAGCGGTTTTTCGTCCCCTACGAGATCGCGCTTTGTGAGGTCGAACAAGGGGAAATAACGCAGTATATGCACACCTATTTCAAGGTCGCTTTTACGGACGGATCGGACAAGGCGATCTTTGCCAATCAGAAAGGGTACGCTTCGCCGCGCCTCTCTACCGTGATCCCCGATCTCGTGAAGTTCACGGCGGGCAAGCTCCTCGTCGGCGTGAACCCCACAGCCGCCATCGATCTTTTGAACGTCACGGCGAAACCGCTTCGTTATCTCTTCCGCAACGACGTCCACGTGATCCCGCAGTCTGCTCTGAACGGTGACGCGCACAAGAAGGGAGATGCCTTGGACGAGGCGGTCGCGCTCGCGCATATTTTCATCGCGGAATAGATCGCGGAATATTTTTTATATAAATATATAAAAACGCTTGTGAAACTTTGGCGGCTGTGTTATACTCTTATCGTAAAGGTGCTTTTGAGGAAGTGGGCTTGACGGCTCACTTTTTAATTTGTTAGGCGCCGTCGGAGGAATATGTCGGTCAAAGACAGCGTTGCCGCACTCGTACAGCCGATCATCGAGGGTCTCGGATATGAGCTCGTTGAGGTCACTTATAAAAAACAACACGACGCCATGCACTTGACTATCTTTATCGATTCGGACAAGGCGGGCGGCGTCTCGCTCGACGACACGGAGATCGTGGCGAACGCCATCGACGCTCCGATCGACGAGCTGGATCCGACGCAGGGCGAGCCCTACGTCCTAAACGTCTCTTCTCCGGGGCTGGATCGTCCGCTCAAGACCGAGAAGGACTATCTGAAGAAGGTCGGCACCGAGGTCGAACTCTCGCTGTATAAGTCCATCGATGGGGAGAAGAAGTTCGTCGGCACTCTGTCGTCGTACAATGAGGGCAAGGTCGTTCTCCTGACCGAAAAAGGAGAGATCACCGTTGAAACAAAGGATATAGCGCTCGCGAAGCCCTATATTAGATTTTAGGAGGAATTATGATTAATAAGGATTTTTTTGCGGCACTCGACGAACTGGAGAAGACCCGTCACATCAACAAGAGCGAGTTCATCGCCTCCCTCGAAGCCGGTCTCGCTTCTGCCTACAAGAAGGAGAACGCGATCAGCACCGCCGTTGAGGTGAAGCTCTATCCCGAGCAGAATAAGATCAGAGTTTTCGCTTATAAGACCATCGTGGAGGAAGTCAACGACGAAGAGAAGGAGATTTCTCTCGAGGATGCCAAGAAGATCAAACCGAGCTACAAGGTCGGCGACACCATCTCCGAAGAGATCACCCCGAAGAACTTTTCCCGTATCGCCGCGCAGACCGCTCGTCAGGTCATCATGCAGCGTCTGACCGACATCAAGAAGGAGCAGGTCTTCGACGAGATGAACGAGAAGTCCGGCGAGATCGTGAACGCGATCGTTCGCAAGGTCGAGCCGACCAGCGTCTACGTCGAGATTTTGCCGACGCAGATGGAGGGTATCATGCCCGTTTCCGAGCAGATCCGCACCGAGAAGTACAACGTCGGCGATATGATCAAGGTGCTCGTCAGACGCATCACGACCAGCAATCGTTCGCCGCAGGTCATCGTTTCCCGCGCGCATCCCGATTTCGTTCGTCGCTTGTTTGAGCTGGACGTTCCAGAGGTCAAGAGCGGTCTCGTGCAGATCAAGAAGATCGTCCGTGAAGCGGGTTTCCGTACCAAGATCGCCGTCTACGCCGAGGATCCCAACGTGGATGCCGTCGGTTCCTGTATCGGACCGAGAGGCAGTAGGATCAACGTGATCGTGCAAGAGCTCAACGGCGAGAGGATCGACGTGATCAGCTGGTGCGCGGATCCCTTGGAGTTCATCGCTCGCGCGATCAGCCCCGCCAAGGCTGTGCAGGTTCACGTCAATGACGACGAGCATTCCGCCCGCGTCATCGTGAACGACAATATGCTCTCCCTCGCGATCGGTCGCGAAGGACAGAACGCGCGTCTTGCCGCAAAACTCACCGAATGGAAGATCGACGTCAAGCCGTATTCCTCCATCATCGATTCGTTTGACGGCGGGGAGGGCTGATCGATGCAAAATCGGGTCGTTCCGCAGCGTATGTGCGTCGCCTGCAGGCGCCTCTTTGATAAACGCGATCTACTTAGGGTCGTTCGTTCTCCGGAGGGTGAGGTGTTCTTCGACCCGAGCGGCAAAGCGGCGGGGCGCGGAGCGTACCTTTGCAAGGATCCCGAATGCCTGAAAAAGGCTGTCAAGACCAAGGTGCTGAACAAACTATTCAAGGCGGAGATCTCTGACGAAGCTTATCAAAAGCTCAGAGAGTATTATGAGTCTTAACCGAAAGGTCGCCGCATACATCGGTTTCTCGATCAAAGCGAGGAAGATCCTGTACGGGTACGAGAGCGTGATCTCCTCGAAGAAAGCGCGTTTGGTCCTATGTGACGCCGAGTTATCCGAACACTCGATGAAAAAAGTTCGGAAGTATTCCGAAGAGACGGGCGTGACGGTGATCGTCCTCGACGATCTGTCCGACTACTTCGGCGGTAAACCCATAAAATGTATCGGACTTGTCGAAGAGAACCTTGCTTTGGCAACGGAAAAGGAATTAAAAGGTCGGAGGTAGTTACTGATGAGTGAAACCAACAATCAACCCTTTGTGAATCTCAATGCACTCGCAGAGTTGGATAAAACCACGTTCCGCGGGTTGGGGATCAGCGTCAGGGATGCGCGTAGGCGTGCCGAAGAACTCTTGGAGAAACTGGATGCTCTTAAAGAGTCTTTCGTTATGAAAGAAATGGAGAAGGAGGCAGCCGAGAAGGAGGCTCGTATCGCGCAGGAAGCGATCGCCGCCGAACAGACGGAGCCTGCGGTTGAGACCCCTTCCGAAGAGCCCACTCCCGTTCCCGCCTCCGAAACGACCGATGTCGAGGCAGAGCCCGCGCCGACGAGCGAACCCGAAGCGGTAGAGGTCGCCACGGAGCCCGCCATGGAGCCCGCTCCCGTCTCGGAGCCGGTGAACGAGCCCGCTAAGGAGGCCGCCTCGGAGCCGGTCGCTCCCGCGCGTAACCCCTTACGCCCCGACGTGCCCGAACCGAGGAAATTCGTTGCAACGAAGATCTATATCCCCGAGGAGGAGAGAGGGATCGGACAAAACCGCGGAGGCAGGAACGCCTACGGACAGAACGGTGCGAGGCCTTATCCTCCCCGTGACGGTGGATTCGGCATGCGCGGAGCGGATGCTCCCGCCATGTTCCCCCCGCAGCCGAGCGGCGGCAAGGGTGGAAAAGGAAAAAAATCCTTTGATAAGAACGTCAATTACGATGAGAAAAAGTCTCTGAATAAAAAGGATCTTATGCGTCGTGAGATCGCGGCGAACGGCGAGATCGACGAGAGTGAACTCGCTCGCAGATTCAAGAGCAGAAAGTATCAAAAGCAAGCTCCCGTCATCACGCAGACCGTGATCGAGAAAGCCGTCATCACGACGGATCCCGTTTCCATCAAGGTCCTCTCCGAGAAGATCGGTAAGACAGCTACCGACATTATGAAAAAGCTCATGATGCTCGGCATCATGAAGACCATCAACGATTCGATCGATTTCGCCACGGCGGAGCTCGTTTCGTCCGATTACGGTATCGAGCTGGAACTCAAGGCGGACAAGTCCGCGGAGGAAAAACTCGAGGAATTCATCGCCGACGTTGCCGAGGAGAACACCGAACCGCGCGCCCCGATCATCACGATCATGGGTCACGTCGACCACGGTAAGACTTCGCTTCTCGACCGTATCCGCAATACTTCCGTTGCAGCGGGCGAGGCAGGCGGCATCACGCAGCACATCGGCGCCTACACGATCGAGAAGAACGGGCATATGATCACCTTTATCGACACCCCGGGACACGAAGCGTTCACTTCGATGCGTGCTCGCGGCGCCATGGTCACGGATATCGCGATCATCGTCGTAGCGGCGGACGACGGCATCATGCCCCAGACCGTCGAGGCGATCAACCACGCGAAAGCGGCGGCTGTTCCCATCATCGTCGCGATCAACAAGATCGACAAACCGGGCGCGGATATCGATCGCGTGAAGCGTGAGCTCTTGAACTATGACGTCGTCGTAGGCGAATATGGCGGCGACGTGATCGCTTGTCCCGTTTCCGCCAAGACCGGCGCGGGCGTGGATGATCTGCTCGAGACCATCAACTTCTTCGTCCTCGAAGAGCTGAAGCCGATGGCGAACAGCAAGATCCCCGCTCACGGCGCCGTGATCGAGGCAAAGGTGGATAAATCCGGTCCTCTTGCCACGATTCTCGTGCAGAACGGTACCCTAAAGATCGGTGACTATATGGTCGCCGGCTCCACATACGGAAAGGTCAAGATGATGACCAACGACAAAGGAAAGAACGTGAAGACCGCAGGTCCTTCCGTCCCGGTCTCGGTCCTCGGCTTCGTTGAGGCGCCTTCCGCGGGCGATCAGATGGTCGTCTTGCAGGATGAAAAGCTTGCGAAGAAGATCGCGGAAGAGAGAAAGCTCAAGATCAAGGAGAGCGAATCCGCTACCAACCATCGTAACGTCGAAGACCTCTTCCGTCAGATCAACGAGGGCAGTCTGAAGACCATGAACCTCATCATCAAAGCGGACGTGCAGGGCTCTCTCGAAGCGCTCGTGCAGGAGGTCACCAAGCTCAGCAACGACGAGGTCAAGGTCAAGGTCATCCACAAGGGCGTCGGCAACGTCAACGATTCGGATATGATCCTCGCCAAGACGTCCGAGGCGACCATCATCGTCTTCAACCAAAAGGAGACCAACGCGCTGCGTGAGGCAGCGACGAAGATGGGCGTCGACGTGAAGTGGTACAAGGTCATTTACAACCTTTTGGACGATATCACCCTCGCGATGAAGGGTATGCTCGCCCCCGTCTATCAAGAAACGCTGCTCGGCAAGGCGGAGGTCCGCGAGATCTTCAAGATCACGGGCGTCGGCGTCATCGCCGGTTGCCGCGTGATGGAGGGCAAGCTCCAGCGCAACGCGAAGGCGAGAGTCATTCGCGGAGACGAGATCATCTGTAACAGCACGATGTACTCTCTGAAACGTTTGAAGGACGACGTGAAAGAGGTGCAGAGCGGCTTTGAGTGCGGCGTCGGCATTGAGGACTTTGAGGAATTCAAGGCGGGCGACGTGATCGAATGTTATTTGATGGAAGAGGTAGAGCCCGCATGAATATCGAACGCATCAACTCGGAACTTTTAAAGCAACTCTCAATGATCTTTCGCTACGAGCTCAACGACCCCCGCCTCCACGGAATGTTGACCGTATTGGAGGTTAAGACATCGGAGGATCTTTCGCACGCTCGCGTCTACGTCAGCTATTTCGGCGACGAATCTCTCGCCAAGGAGACTTTCGAAGCCTTGCAGTCCTGTACGGGTCATATGCGCAACCTTCTCAAACAGCGGGTAAAGATGCGCACGATCCCGTTTCTCACGATCATTCGCGACAACTTTATCGACAACGCAAAGCACATCACCGATCTGATCGACAAGGCGATGGACGAAACGCGCGTGACCGAGAAAAAGAATGCCGACAACGGCGGAGGCGACGATGGAGCTCAGTGAGATCATTAAATTGATAAAAAGTGCGAAAACCATCGCGCTTTTTTCACATATCAATCCCGACTGCGACACGCTCGGATCCTCGCTCGCTTTGCGACTTTTTTTGCTCAAGCAGGGCAAGACCGTTTCCGCCTACTGTGACGGAGAGCTGAAATTCGATCTCTCCGACCTTCCTTCCGTCGAAGCGATCAATCACGACGCGCCTCTCTCCTCCTATGATCTCACGATCGCGATCGACTGCGCCACGCACGAAAGGATGGGGAAGTACGTTTCGCTCTTCGACAAGGGCAGGAAGACCCTCTGTATCGACCATCATTTGCAGGATCGCAATTATGCCTCTGCCAACTACGTTGAGCCGCATTCCGGCGCAACGGCGGAACTGATCTATTTATTACTGAAGGAGTACGACGCCGCGGCGATTGACCTCACCATTGCGTCCCTTCTTTACACCGCGCTCGTTACCGATACGGGCAACTTTATGTTTTCCAACGTCTCGCCGCGCACCCTCGTGATCGCGTCGGAGCTCTTAGCCCTCGGGGTGGATAATGCGAAGATCTCTTTCAAGCATTTCCGCGAAGTTCCCTTCGATACCTTCCGTCTGAAGGCTCGCGTCTTACCCAAGGCGCAGTTCTTCGAGAACGGCAAGATCGGCGTGCTCTTTTTCACGCGCGAGGATATGGAGGCGACGGGCACCAACTCCACTCACACCTCCAATCTCGTCAACGAGATCGTGAACGTCGGCGGGGTGATGATCGGCGTTTCCGTGACCGAGGTGCGTCCCTATTCCTACAAGGTCAGCATCCGCACGCACGGAGAGGTCGACGCCTACGCTATCGCCGAGACGTTCGGCGGCGGTGGGCACCGAAATGCGTCCGGTTTCACCGTCAACGGCTATTCCGGCAACGTTCTTGACGACATTCTGAAGGCGTGCAGGGACAATTTATGAACGGCTTTTACAACGTGATCAAACCGATCGGATGGACTTCGAGCGACCTCGTCGTGAAGATCCGCGGGATCCTTCGTCGTCAGACCGGCGCGAAGGTGAAGATCGGTCATCTCGGCACGTTGGATCCCTTGGCAACGGGAGTACTCGGCGTTGCGGTCGGCTCTGCGACCAAGCTTTTCGATTATTTTTTATCGAAACGAAAGACCTATATCGCCACCTGCGTCCTCGGTAAGAGCACCGATACCCTCGATTCGGCAGGTCAGATCACGTCCGAAGTCCCCGTTGAGGACATCACCGACGACCGTCTTCGCAGTGTGCTTTCCTCGTTTGTTGGCGAGATCGAACAAATTCCGCCGCTCTACAGCGCGAAAAGCGTGGACGGCGTGCGCGCCTACCGTCTTGCATACAAAGGG
>JAFSZO010000032.1 GCA_017455605.1 Clostridia bacterium | reverse complement strand
GCCGCCATTGCGGTGAACGACTTCTATCGTTTCAATGACGATCAGAGGCGCAGAGCGGAGCAAGCCAAGAGAGAGGAGAGAAGAGCGAAGAGGGAAGAAGAGAGAAAGAGGCGCGCGGAAGAAAGGGAAAAGCGCGCGCAAACCGAAGGAGCCGAAACCCAAACGAACAAAGGGGCTAGCGCTCTCTCCAAGCTCAAGAGCCTTTCGGGAAATCGTGCGAGTGCGACCGAAGCGTTTCGTCCCGATACCGTGACGACCGGCAACCCTCCCTCATTGAAGCCGCTTGACGCAGACGATCCGAGTGAGGCGGAGAATCCCACGAGCAACCCGTTCGGCATCCGTCGACGCAATAACAACGGCGAAGATAACAACTGATCCGAGGTGCTTTAATGCTCTATCCGCAGACCATTCTGGACGTAAAGATGCGCGGTTATTACGCCGCGAAGAAAGGTGACGAGATCGACGTGCAGTATCAAAGACTGCTCGAGATCAACGAGCGCAACCTGCTCGACAAGGTCGTTGAGGATTATCGTATCGTTCGCGCCCTCGTCGAGCTGAAACTCGCCGTTACTCGTTTTTTGGAGCGGGGCATCCTTGAGGAGGATCTCGGTCCGCTGTCCGAAGTGATCGCCCGGTCGAAAGCCGACTATTGCGCCGCCAAGCGAGCTCTCTTTCCCGAGGGAGGGGACTATGAGACCCCCTTCGAGGAGGTCGAGACTTCGGCGAAGAAGCTCGCCGCCTACGTCAAGGAGATCTTGAGGGACTTCGATGCCCTCGTCGAGGCAGGCTCATACAAGGGGACCGTGTCCGATTACTTCGCCGTATTGGAGAAGTATTCCGCCGTGACTCCCGAACCTCTCGCCGCGCATTTTCCCGAGTCCTCGCTGTACGCCTTTTCGTTCCTTTCCGTGAAAGGGGTCATTTTCGACCTGATCAGGCAAAAGATGGAGACGGTCTGTACGGCACTTTTTGCGGGCTACTCGATGGAAGGAGACGTCTTTTTGAACACCGTTCGGGACTATTCCTCGTTGACCACCGTGCCCTCTCGTTCCTTTTCGCAGGGAATGAAGGAGTCGCCCGTGCTCTTCGTTTGCACGCCGATCCGAGAGGAGTTCGACATTTTGCTGAACGCCAATTTGAGCAACAAAACCCCCGTGATCTTGCAGATCGACCTGTCTCGCCTGATGCGATTGACGACGGTCCGAAATGCCGACGAGATCGCGAGATATATGCTCTTCGTCTTGACGGAAAGGCGCCCGAACTACATCGCGTTTTACGAGATCGACAAGCTGTCGGAGGCTTGGCGGAAGGATTTCTACGCCGCCCTCTACACCGTGATGAAGTATTTCCCCTCCGAGATACGGTTCGTCGTATGGGACGAGACGGGGGATATGCAACGGCTGAACGAATACAATCGCTTGAAGAAGGAGGTCGCGCTCCTTCCCGCAGACAACTTTTATTTGAGATTGCCCACCTTCCAGGACGTGAAGGAGACGGTCTTCGCGGACGCGCAAAGGGCAGAGACCATTCGTAAAACCTGCGTCTTTATGGGGTATCGCGGGCTCAATCTCCTCTATGCGCGCCCAGATGAAATCGGGCTCGCCATGGACAGCGCGAAGAGCGTATCCGACGCGAACACCGCCGCCTGCCTCAGGTTTTTGGAGGCGCTCCCCGACGATTCCAAGCTGGTGCCGCTCGATTGGGGCTACTCCCCCGACAGCGAGAAGGTCAGAGAGCAGCGCAACGACGAATACAACTATGATGAGATCCGCGACGTCAGCGACGCTCGTGCCCGCGCGATCATTTCCAATATGAAACTGTCCATCTTCGACAAATGCGGGGAGATCGTTCGCTACGTCCTGCTCGCGGATGAGGACAAGAGCGTTTGGATCGGCGTACTGACGAGGGAGGAGCGCGAAAAGCGCATCGCCAAAGCCGTCCGACTCGTGGCGTATACGATGCGTTTGTTCTACTCCGCTCCCTTGGTCACCTTCGTCGATACCCGAGAGGGCTCTTGGGGCGGACTGTGCTGCGGCGGCGGCTCGGAGATCAAGTTCAAGAGGGAGTGCATCGAGGGCAACGGCGGGATCGAGTGGACGATGGACGCGATCCTGCACGAGCTGTATCATTCTCTGCAACACACTTTGACGGATACCGACGTCGACCCCACTTGGCATAAAAAGGTCTTTTCTATCGAGAACGAAAGGATTGCGACTTGGTATTCGAATTCCTGTCATTACGTCGATATCGACGACGACAAAGTCGGCTACGAGGTCCAAGCGATGGAGACCGATGCGCGTTGCTTTGCGGGACGCTGCCTCGGCGATCAAGTTTATCACAGGCATACCTACGAAAGAAACAGAGGTACAGTATAATGGAATCCGATAAGAAACCTACGAAGTCACTCAAAGAACAACTCGATACGTACGAGCGGGCGCTTTTGCACCTCGAGGACCCCGATAACAGGCATATCGACCTCGGACTCGATCCGTGGGGCGCGCCGTCGCATCGCTCTCTGTATCTGTTGACCGGCGAAGGGGAGAACTACGCCTATACCTTTTTCGACAAGATCAAGGGTAAGATCGGGGCGGGACCTTCCGTCGTGATCAAAAACAGCGCGCTGCAGCGTGACGAGCAAGATCTCGCAGACCCCTCTTTCGTCCGTTGCGGCTTCGTCGGGAACGTGCCGAACGACGGCGAGCGGAAATTACAGAATCAATTCAGCGACTTCATCGACGAATGCTCCAAGGATATTCAGGGGAAGGGCAACAATCCTACCTTTCTGACCCTCGGCGCGATCCGTTGGAAGATCAATCGGATCACGGGAGGCGCGAATACGAGCGTGGTCATCACCAGTCCTCTCCTCATCTTTCCGATCAAACTCATCCGCGGCGGCGATCAAGCGATGCCGGTCAAGATCGAATTCGTAGAGGACGAGATCTTCGTCAACGAATCCTTCTATCGTCTCTTTTCCGAAATGAATCCCTCGGCGACGGATCGTTTCCCCCTCCCCGAAGGGTACGTTCGCGAGATCGAGGACGTCGAAGCCTTCGATATCAGGAAGTATTTCGCCGAGATCGCCGGATACGTGGCGAGTCATCAGCCGTCGGGCAGCGACACGGTCTTTGAGTTCGTGCCCGATCTGATCGCGATCTCCAAATACACGCACGACGACATCTGTATGTATCGCGACATTCGCAGGAACGAGGTAAAGATCCTGAACAGCTCCCTGATCCGCAAGGTCTTTGCGGGCGAGTACGGCAAGGAAGAGTCTACGGCAGACGGGTCGGAGCCGCGTTTCGTCCTTCGTTACGACAGCATCCAAGAGGATATCGCCGAGAAGGTCATCGCGGAAGGGGAATGCGTGAAGGTGCAGGGCCCTCCCGGAACGGGCAAGACCCAGACCATCGCCAATATGATCGCCGCCTCGCTCTATGCGGGCAAGAAGGTGCTCTTCGTCTCGAGGAAATCTCCCGCGCTGGAGGAGGTCTACGCGAAGCTGCCCGACAAGATCAAGCCGTTCGCGCTGTTGATCAGTCAGGACAGCGAAGCCTCTTCCGTCAGGATCAATCCTAACGACGTGCAAAAGAATCTCAGAGAGACCTTGCTCTTCGCCCTCGACGAGCTCAAGCCCAACGAAGTGAAGGGGAAAGACGTCGCCCTGCGCGAAGAGGTCAGGAAGGACGTTCGCAAGCTCGAGAACTATCGCAGGATGATGTTCTCGGACGTTCTTGAGAACGGCTACTCCTTCTACGACGCGATCGTCAACACGCTCGAGGATCCTGATTTGCCCGCCGTGGTGTTTGACGAACCTTCTCCCGCCTTCCTGCTCAAGGCGGATACCGCTTCCTTCGTCACGATGGGGAACCTCGTCGACAACGCGGGGAAGGCGCTCGTGACCGCGACCGACGGCTTCGCTTTCCTCCCCGTGAATTCTCCGCATTTCGGCATTCGCGCGGACAAAACGCACGTGTCGTTTGATTTCGACAAGGAGGCATTCATCAAGGTGCACGACGTGATCGCCGCGATCACGGAGAAAACGCCCGCGATATCCGATTACACCTTGTACGATTACGAGTGCGTCTCTCTCGTCACCCTCGACGAGGACGCCATCTCGCGCTATTTGCAGATCGAGAACCTCAAGGGGCTCACCGCCGTGCTGCGTACGGCGACGGACGTGATCAAGACGATGGAGGAGCGGGATCTCTTCCGCAAGTACGAACCGCTCTTTACGAGCAACTTCTTCGATCGTTTCCCCGCTCCCGTCGATTTCCTCCCCAATGCGGCGTTCGGCGATCTGCGCGTCTCTGCGATCCGTGAGATCCTCACCGCCTACGACGATCACGTGATCAACTGCATCCGCAGAAATAAGAACGAGATCAAGAACCTGCTCGCCGCCTACGACGCGGAGTGCGAGACCATCGCCGCCGCCTTACCCATCTTTACCGAACTGTACGGCAACGACGTGTTCGACGATCCCAAGAAGGTCAAAACCTTTACGGATTGCGGCAAGTCGCTGCAGAAGTATTTCGACTACAAGGGCAAGTCGTTGCCTTCCTTGGCGATCGGCGCAAAGAGCGCGCAGAAGAAACTCGCGACCTTGCTGCCGCGCGCCGCTTCCATCAAGCTGGAGCGCACGCTGGAGGTCATGAAGGCGTTTATGACGGTGGTCGAGGCGAAGGAACGTATCGGGGAATTGATCCTCGAACTCGCCTCCGATCTCGAATTCGATTTTGTCGAGCAGGACGTGCCGAAGCTGAAGTCTTTGCTCCTGCTTGACGAGAAAGGTATTCTCTTTGAGGATGCGATCAATCAGTGCCGCGAGATACTCGATTTTATCCAAAAGACCTTTGAGCCGATCGATCTGCAATACGTCAAAAAGATCTTGGAGAAGGGTACAGTCTCCGACGTTAAGGAGATCGTCGATCTCATTGCGTTCCGTTGCAAGTACGCGCAGCTGGCGCGCCAAGCCGAGTTGCTTACGGGAGAAACGGGGCAGAAGATCCTCGTCGAGGACGTCTATCCCACCTACGACGAGATCAGATCGCTGCTTTACAGCGTGGAAGGCATCTCTCTCTTGAAGGAAGTGCCCGAGAGAAACGACGTGATCAATGCGGCGTCCGCCGTTTCGACGGAGATCACCAAGGTGATCAACTCGCTCGCTACGTATGCCGACGCGTTTATTGCGAAGAACTATCACGCCTATTCCGTCTTCGGTGACCTGAAGAAAGTGACCTACAAGGACCTCGGATTCTTTGCCGAGCACGTGAACGACGAGACGATGAAGAACGCGATGTACGACTTCCACGTCATCGTGAACGGGTGGCGCGACGCTTCGCTCCTCCGCTTCTTCCTCCCCTTTGCGACGGGGGCGATCCCGTACGATCCGGAGACCTCCTTCGGCAAGATCTTCTCCCGCTCTTTCTACTCGCTGGCGGTCAGTTCCATCGAGAATGTTTCGGAAAAGAGCGACGTCTACTCGGACTTGGTGCGCCACATTCCTTTCGTCGACAAGGCGTCCGGGCGCAAGCATTACGCCGAGGCGGACGCGTTGCTGTTCGGCGGGGAGATCGATGACGTCTCTGCCGAGGCGGTCAAGGATATCCTGAACGATCTGAAACTGATGATCGAGGTCTATGGACCCTTTAAGAATACCTATTCCGATCACAGGATGTTTGAGATCGTTTCGGACTTCGTCGAACACGAGAAGGCGTTGCTCGAGAACAACAGAAACTTGATCGCGCTCTCCGAGATCCGCCGCATCGCCGAACTCAAGAAGAAGTACGATTTCAAGGTCTTCGAGGCGAACAAGTCGCAATACAAGAATACAAGGCTGCTGTTCAAGCACGAATCCGGCCGCATCGTGGCGTTGAAGCATTGCTTCATCATGTCGCCGTCAACGGTCAGTACCTTCCTATACGGGGACGACTATGCAAACTTTGACATCGTCATCTTCGACGAGGCGAGCCAGATCGAGCCGCAACATTTGATCCCCGCGTTGTTCCGCGCAAGGCAATGCGTGGTGATCGGCGACGAGTATCAGATGCCGCCGATGAAGTATTTCGTGCATCAATCCGCCGACAACGACGAGGACGAGACCTACGAAAAGGTGAACTCCGCGCTCGACCTCATGAATCAACCGGACAACAAGATGCGCAATTTCGCGCTGCGTTGTCACTACCGCAGTAACAGCGAGTCGTTGATCGCCTATTCGCAACGCTATTATCCCGATATGTTGACCTTCCCCTCCATCCTGTCCTACGGCAGGACGCTCGGCGTGCGTGACCGCCTCATTTCCGACGGAAAGGGCGTCGGCGGCGTCAACGTGCTCGAGGCGGAGGAGGTCATCCGCGTGCTTCAAAAGCATCTTGAGGAGACTCCCGAACTCACGGTCGGCGTAATGACCTTCGGGACCGCGCAGGAGAAGTATATCAAGGAGCTGATCTCCAATACGGATAACCTCGAGTTCCGGCTGGATTCCAGATACGGCTCGGACGGCTATTTCGTGAAGGCGATCGGTAAGCTGCAGGGAAGAGAGGTCGATCACGTCATCATGTCGATGACCTATTCCAAAAACGAAAACGGCAGATTCGGCAGTTTCGGTGATCTCGACCGAGGCAATTGCGGTGAAAACGTCTTCAACGTGGCGGCGTCCCGCGCTCGCAATCTGCTCACTGTCGTGCACTCTTACACGATGGAGGACCTCGCGGGGACGAACAGACAGGCGGCGAAGTATTTGGCGGATTTCCTGCGCATCGTCAGGGATCAGTCGGGTACGGAAGGTCAAGAGGGCGTGATCCGTTCCGTCAGCGGTGAGAATTCGGCGAATTGGTTCGTCAAAGACGTCGAGCGCTTCCTGCTCGGTACGTGCGGCATCGAGCCTTCTCGCATTTTGCTGAACTACGGCGTCACCGAGAAGTCGCTTCGTATCCCCATCGCGATCCTCGACGAGAAGGGAGAAAAGTGCAAGATCGCCATCTTCTGCGAAGATCCGCCCATCGTGGCGAATAAGGCAGTCGACTACGTGGACTATGCGATCCGTTACAAGGAGACCTTGTACGACAGAGGTTGGAATCGCGAGCACACGATCAGGATCTTCGCCTACGATTGGTTGCATTACGAAAAAGAGAAAGAGCTTTTAAAAGAATTTATCAACGACAACTTGTAAGGAGGTTTGTGAAATGAATGAAATGCAGAACAAATTGGTGATCCCCGTTCGCGCACGGGTCCCGGAATCCGAGGCAAAGACCAAGGTGGAAGAAGCCTTTCAAGCATACGAGCAGAGTGTGCAGAACGGGGAGGAAGCTGAGATCCAGGATATGAAACTCGCCATCTTCTATATTCGCAGCATGGTCGCGCAACTGCACGATTACGTTGATACGACCAAGGAGATGCTTCGTTCCATCGGTGATATCTCGAGGGAAGTCGACGGCTTGTTCGAGATCGACGTGGACCCCGAGTCCGAGCGTTTCGCGTATAATATCGGGAAGTACCCGGCGTTTATGAGGAACTGGGTCATGCGCAGAAGGGCGAATAAATACTATAAAGAGCAAATGCGCAAGACCATGTCCAAGATCGAGACCACGATGATCCGCGTCGGCTTCGCATCCAAAATGGCGGCAAGCACGGTCGGCACGATGGGGAAAATGATGAAGAGTTTTTCCGGTGCCTTCAAGTTCTCGTCGGGTAAGAAAAAGAAGAAGGGAGGCGTCACGATCCCCGATAAGATCGCGCAGGATCTCGAACGCAGAAAGGCGGCGAGCCCCATCTTCGGCGGGACCGCAGTGGTGGAAGAGGCTCCGCAGCCTGAGGTGAAGGTCGGCGACACCACGGGAGGCGCGGCTCCCACGAGCGGCGCGGGTGACATCCCGGGCGATCACTGGGACGAGGATTGATCCGACCGCTCGGTCAGAAGGTCCTGCCTTCTGCCGAAGGGTATCACGACAGGCAAAATGAGGGATCCCGCTCGGATCCCGACCGGGCGGCGACAGGCGTCTCTATATCGAAGAAAGGCGCCCACGTCGGGCAGCCACAGCCGAGAACAGTACGAGCAGTCCCCAAAAGGGGGAAAAGAGGTAAACTATGTCTGAATCTATGAGACGGAACGGCGGTGTGGTCGAGGTCACGACCCCCGACGGTAACAGAAAGTCGATCGAACAGCTGTGAACGGAAGTGAACAACACGCTGGATCGTATCGGCGAGAAAAAGAATATGCTGACCAAGCAGGAAAATGCGCTGGATCTCCCCCAGATCAAGGCGGAGATCGGCAGGCTTTACCTGTCGGCGGCGAGCACCTATCTGACCCTCATCAATTTGGCGCGTGAGGACAAGGCGGTCGAGGAGAAACTCATCTCTTTCACCTCCAAAAAGGACATCGTCGACATCTTGAGCAAGAGAACGGATACCTGTTTTCAGAATGCGAAAAAGTACGGTTCGAGCATCAAGAGCGGCACGCCGACTACCACCCTCGACGATATCAAGGGGCAGGAGAACGTCAAGGCGATCGTGCGGAGCTTCGTCTTCCTCGCGAAACATCCGTCGCTGTTCGATATCTACAAGATCAAGGGCGGTCTCGGACTGATGATGTACGGCGCGCCCGGTACGGGCAAGACGATGTTCGCGGAGGCGATCGCGAACGAGATGCAACTGCCGCTCTTCGTCATCACTCCCGCGGATCTGTTCAAGTCTTACGTCGGGGCGTCGGAGCAGGCGGTCCGCCAGATCTTCGACGACATCAGCGCCTTCTCGGACGGCGCGATCCTCTTCGTCGACGAGTGCGAATCCATCTTCTCCCGCCGTGACAAGGACACCAAGGACTACAAGTCGGCGGTCACCAGCGAGCTATTGCAGCGTATGAACGGCGAGGGTGTGGACGGCAGCCGCAGGATCATGATCGCGGCGACGAACCGTCCGTGGGATATCGACCCCGCATATTTGAGATACAAGAGATTCTCGCACATGATCCATATTACCCCTCCCGACAGCGAAGCGATCGAGGCGATCGTGACCTCCAAGCTAAAGGGGATCCCCGTCGAGGACGGCGTCTTGGAGTACACCTTGGCGGCGATCGAGCGCAAACTCAATCCCCCGGGCGGTGAGAGGAGGTATTGCTCCTCAGCCGATATCTGCGGCATCGTGGAAAACGCCTGCCGTATGGCGGTCGAAGAGGTGATGATCATTAACAAAAAGGACAGCGAAGACCTGCAATACGTCAAGGTGTCCAAGGATATGATCAGGAAAGCGATCGACGCCTTTAAACCCAATTTGACCGAGGCGGATAAGCGCCTCTACGACGAGTTCACGCCCGAGGCAATGCAAAAGGGCGGGAATTGATCCCAACAGAGAAACGAGCCGAAACCTTTACGTTTCGGCTCGTTTTTTCGTAGGAGGAGAAGGGGAGGTGTTAAACTCCTATCGGTCCTTCGGACAGGATCATTTGAACAGTCGTTCCGCGAGATAGGGGAGCGCCTGCTCGAATTTTACGCCGTACCAATGCTCTTTGCGTTCGGGCAAGGTGGCTCGGATCGCCCGCACCGTGAAGTCGACCGCGAGCGCGGCGGCGTCGTCCAAGGAGTATCCGCGGGTCAATGCGCCCGCAAAGCAGGAGGCGTACACGTCCCCCGTGCCGTGGAAAGAGCCTTCGATGCGTTCCTCGAAGTAGTATCCGATGCGTCCCGTATCGGCACGATAGGTCGCCACGCCGAGCTTCGCGGGGTCGTAGCTCACCCCCGTCAGCACGACGTCCCCTCCCGACAGAGCGGACAGACGGGGCAGCAGACCCTCGACGTAGTCGCGGTCGTATCCCTCGCCTCGATAGGGGTCTCCGACGAGATATGCCGCTTCGGTCAGGTTGGGGAGGATCACGTTCGCGCCCGAGAGGAAATGCGCCATCTCGGCGGCGAACGCCTCGTCGAATCCCGCGTACAGTTTGCCGTTGTCTCCCATCACGGGGTCGACGATAAACAGCGCGTCGGGCTTGCCGCATTCGCGCACGATGTTTTTGATGTAATTCAGCTGTGTTTTACTGCCGATGTAGCCCGTATAGAAGGCGTCGAAGAGGATGCCTTCCTTTTTCCAATGGTCTCCGATCGCGGGGATGTCTTCGGTGAGGTCGCGAAAGGTATATCCCTTGAATCCGCCCGTATGAGTGGACAGGACCGCCGAGGGCAGGATCGCCGTCTCGACGCCCATCACGGAGAGGATGGGCAGGGCGACGGTCAGGGAACATTGCCCGTAGCAGGAGACGTCTTGGATGGTCAGCAGTTTTTTGTCACTCATCGTTTCATTGATCCTCAGGATCACTCGGATCCGCAGGGGGCGTGGGCGCGTCGATCTCCGCCGCCGTCAGGGTCGCTGCGGGGCTGTCGAGATAGTGCCCGCCGCCGATCGCCTTGATTGTGAAGTCGCCTTCCGCCGAGGGCAGGTCGAGGGTGGTCTCGGTCGTGTAGACGACGTCCGTGCCGTAGGTCACGAGGTAAGAGGTCGCGCCCTCCGAAGGAGCCCAAGTGAATCGCACCGTCTCCTCGCCTTTTTCCGCGGTCGGGATCGGAGTGGTCAGGGTCAGATATTTCACGTAGCTCGTCATCGCGACGTTGCTGTCCGAGAAATACTTGTTGTCGCTCGTTGCCGTCACCTCAATGACGTGGACGCCGCCCTCGACGATCTTGTCCGTGACGTCGGTAGACAGAGTCGTGGTCTCGTAGCGGGTGCCGTCGATCGTGTAGACGTATTTATCCGCATGCTTGACCTCGCTGATCTTGAGGATCAGGTTGCCTTCCTCCTCCGTGACGGTCGGGGTCGGGGTGTCCAGCTTGGCGGAGAATTCGAAGGTGTATGACTTCTCATCGCTCGGGAGATAACGCGCGTCGTTCTGTGCCGTCGCCTTGACGACGATGGTCTGTTTGCCGGGGGTCAGATCGTCCGAGTTCAGCGTGATGACCGTCGTGCCCGCGGTGACGGGGACGGGATCCTTTTCAACGCCGTTCAAAGAGTAGGCGAAATGCGTCGCGCCGATGACCTCGGAGAGGTAACAGCGGAAATCCCCGTTTTCTTCGAGGACGATGATCTCCTTGGGCGGGGCGAGGCGAGTCACGCGGTAGTAATCGCCGACGTTTATGATCGCGCTGACTTTCGCATCCTCGTAGACGTACAGGACGTCGGTCTCCGTCACGGTGCCGACCCTGCCGCTCTTCACGGTCAAGGTGGAACCCTTTTCGATCCGATTTACCTCGCCGCAGAGGGTCATCGTGGAGCCGTCCGCGAGGGAGATGGTGCCCGCCGCTTTGCCGTTAAAGGCGATCTCGGCGGCGGACAGGGAGGTGACGTTCGCCTCGCCGTCGATGCTGCCGTCATAGTAAATCTTGCTCGCGGTGATCGCGATGCTCTCCGCTTGAAGGTCGGCGTAACAGGTGAAGCTCTTGGTGCCCGCAACGAAGATGTTCTTCGCGATGATCTTGCCGCCGAAGACGTAGTCTCCCTTCTTGCGATAGCCGACCTTCGCGTCCTCCTCGAGGGGGAGTTTGAGGTCGCCTTCCACCGTCAGGGTGTATTCGTTGAGGTCGATATCGACGGTCCTCGGCAGGATGAGGTCGCCCGAGTAGGTCACGTCCTTTTTGAGGACGATGCGGGTGATCTGTTCCTTTGCGACCGCATTCGCGAGGTCTTCGCCGTCGCGGATAAAAGACAGGTGATAGGTGCCGACGAAGTGCCCGACGGTCAGTCCCGCCGCGATCAGTAGGACGGCGATCGCAATGATGAAAGCAAGCAGATGTTTCTTGAAGAAAATGGCGAACTTGTTCGGTTTCTTTTCCTTTTTCTCCTTTTCTTCGCCTTCCGCGTTTTCCGTTTCCGTGGTGGCGTCGTCGGAGGTCTCTCCGTCCGTTTGCGCGCCTTCCGTCCCTTCTGCGCTCTCCGCATTCTCGGGGTCGGTGAGGACGATCTCCTCTCCCTCCGCCGTCGTGATGACGGAAGGTGTGATCCCCTCCGCACGGATCGGCTCCTCGGAGGAGAGTAGGCGGTCGATCAGAGTAAACCCTTCTTCGACGAAGACTCCCGTCGCCGCAGCGGTCTCCTCGTCGTAGCTTTGGGGACCGTCCGAGCGTTCGAGGTCACTCTTGTAGATCAGGAAAGGAATGGGGGCTGCGCTGTGGGTGCGCGTTGCCAGCGGCGTGGGATGATCGGGGCAGACGAGGACGTGATAGGCTTCGCCGCACCCTTTGAGGTATTCGACGACGGGACCCACAATGTCCGCGTCGATCTTCTCGATCGCGTTGATCTTCGCGTCGAGCAGTCCTTGGTGTCCGGACTCGTCCGGCGCTTCGACGTGGATATAGACGTAGTCCACTCTGCCGAGCGCGTCGATCGCGGCTCTGCCTTTCGCGGCGAAATCCGTGACGATGCCGCCCGTCGCGCCTTCGACCTCGATGACTTCCATTCCGGCGCCTTTGCCGATGCCCTTCAGGAGGTCGACCGCGCTGATGACCGCGCCTTTGACGCCGTTTTTCTCATAAAAATCGGGGATCGCGGGCTTCGTCCCTTCGCCCCACAGCCAGATGGAGTTGGCGGGATTCTTGCCTTCCTCGATGCGCTTCAGGTTGACCGGATGATCTTTCAGCAGCTCGTAGGACTTCATTTGCAGGTCGAGAAACAGCTCCCCGAGCAGTCCTGCGGGCAGGTGCCTTTTGATGAGCTTCCCCGTGATGTCGTGGGGCGGGGTCAGCTCCGATCCGACCGTGGCGTCGTGTACGATCAGGCAATGGCGATAGCTGATGCCGGGGTGGAAAGAGAGCCTTTCGTTGCCGAGATGTTCCTGCAGATACTCGATCAGCTCCTTCGACTCGGCGCTCGTGATCTCGCCGGCGCTGTAGTCGAGCATGCGCTTATCGGCGTAGTTCTCCTCCTCCGAGGAGAGGGTCACGAGGTTGCAACGGACTGCGATGTCGGTCTCTTCGAGGGTCAGCCCCATGCTGAGCGCCTCGAGCGGGGAACGCCCCGAGTAACAGCTGCGCGGGTCGTAGCCCATCACGGCGAGATTTGCCGTGTCGCTGCCCGGCTTCATGCCGTCGGGCACCGTCTTGGCGAGTCCGACCTCGGAATAGGGGGCGAGAGCGTCGATATTCGGCTTGTTTGCCACCATCAGGGGAGTTTTACCTTGCAAGGCTTCGACGGGCGTATCCGCCATGCCGTCGCCCAAAAAGACTACGTCTTTCATATTTTCACCTCGGTCCTATTATAATGCGGGCGCGCGCCCCTGTCAACCGTTCCCGACCGTAGCCTTGACGAAGAAGAGGCGGGTGCGATATAATGTTTCCATGAGAAAGTTTGTTTTCGCGATCTTGATCTTATCCCTCGCCGTCCTTTCGCTCGGCGTTTTCGCCGCGTGCGGACCCGCACCCGTCGGGATCCACGTGATGACGAGTCCGAAGAGCAAGACGGTGCCGCAGGGCGGCGTAGCTGACCTCACGGGCGGCGTCGTGGTCGTAAACTACGAGGACGGCACGACCAAGGAGGTCCCGATGTCCGATCTCGAGGTCCGCGGGCTCAATACCTCCGAGCTTGGCAAGCAGACCGTCGTCCTCGTCTATACGGAAGGGAAAAAGTCCTACTCTGCCACGATCGAGCTGACGGTCGCTCTCGCCAAGGCAAAGCGTCTCATTCTGTCGACCGAAAACGTGAAGACCTCCTATTTCTCGGGGGACAACTTCGACCGCACGGGGCTGGTCGTGACGGCGCAATACGAGACGGGCGCTTCGGCGGAGGTCGTGAACTACGAACTCTCCCCCACTCGCCTGTTACAGACGACCACGGAGGTCACTGTGACCTATCGCGGCGCGAGCGCGAAGATCCCCGTCACCGTACGCAAGAAGGCGCCTGCCTCTTTGGAGATCACGACGCAGCCGACCAAGCTGAACTATTTTATGGGAGACGATTTCCTTTCGGACGGCATCGTCGCGACCGTTACCTACAACGACGACACGACCGAGAGTTTTAACGCGGACGACCTCCGATATACCCACCCCCTCGGCGGTGCCTACGAGAGACCGTTTTCCGTGAGTGACGACGTCGTGATCGTGACGGCTCCGACCTCGCTCGGCGACGTCTCCTGCGAGCTGAAGATCACGGTGTCCGAGATCCTTCCGGTCGAGATGACCGCCACCGTCACCTCGGGGACGCTCTCCTTCTTGGACGGAGAGGCGTTCTCCTTCGGTAGCACGGGCAACGTGAGCGTTTTCATTAGGTATAACAACGGCGATACCGAAGAGGTCGTCGCGACCGACGATCGCTTTTTCTCGACGACGGAGTTTCTCGTGCTCGGACAGACCTCGGTGGAGATCATGCTCGGCGATTACGACGCGGTCAAGGCGACCGTGCCCGTTACGGTGCGTCCCGTCGAGGTGCGTTCTCTGACGATCCTCGCGGCTCCGAAGTCGGTCTATACGGCGGGGGAGACGGTCGACCTCAAGGGGCTGATCCTCCTCGCGACCAAGGAGAACGATGACGTGGAGCAGATCGCTTGGTCGGAGGAGAGCGGCGTCACCTGCGCGCCCACCGTCGTGGCGGCGGATACGACGAGCATCACCATTACGTACGGAGGGTGTGAGATCGGGTTTGCCGTTACTGTAGAGGCGTAGCTCCGAACCCCTTTCTTCGATAAGTGCAATCACGAATGCGAATCGCGCCAATGCGGAATTGCGGACGCCGATAGTCGTCTTCCCAATTAGGAATTAGGAATGAGGAATTGCGGACTGCGTTCCGCAATGTCGAGCGCAGCGAGATACATCATGTTTGCGTAGCAAATACATCATGTCGCCGAAGGCGATACAAAAAAGTGAAGCCAATCGCAGTGAAGTACGGCTGACGCCGAGTGAAGTTGCTACGCAGTGAAGTTTGTGCCGAACGGCACAAGTTGCGGATGGAAAAAGAGATAAGAAATAATCGGCGATTCTTCGACAAGCTCAGAATGACTATTTGATTTGTCATCCCGACCGTAGCGGAGGGATCGCCGCGTATTTAATGCGGAATGCGAAATAGCGGTAAATGCAACGCGCCTTCTCTCGAATCATATCATAGCAACGAGGGAAGAGAGTGGTGCAGAGACGAGCGCTCAACGAGATAGGAGAGTTCAGTTGCCGGTCGAATTGCACCAAAAGCATATTCTCGACTTACCTATTTAGAATCAACAAAGCTTCGGCGGCGTAGAAGGGTTGCAGATGCGAGGCTCGCCAAGCGGGAGCGAATGAGCGTACTCCTTGTACGTGATTTCGTTAACGCGAAGGCAGAAACAAAGCAGATGCGCCCTTATGCGCCGCCGAACAATTCGTGCTTTGCTCGATCGACAAGCGCTTCCTGCGCCTCGTACGTAACTGCTCCCTCTTGAAGTCGTAGCGAAGTATATGCGCTGCTATCTGCCCTCGTTAGTGCTTTTCGCTCGAGAGACGAGAGCTTCTTGCGCCTCCTCGTAATACGCGCGCACCCGTTCGCGCAGGAGTTTCAGCGCGCGCTTCTTGTTTTGCAGCTGCGAGCGCTCGTCGCGGCAGGTGACCGTGACCCCCGTGGGCAGGTGGGTCATTCGGACGGCGGTCTCAACCTTGTTCACGTTCTGACCGCCCTTCCCTCCGTTCAGGAAAACGTCGGTGCGCACGTCCGCCTCGGAAAAGGGCGGCACGTCGAGGATCGGATAGGCGGCAAGGCGCAAGCCCTCCACCCCGAGGAGCTCCGGTTTCATCGCGCACAACAGGTCGTAGGCTTTCGCGTCGTAGAAGTTCACGAGCATATACTCACCGTACACGTCGAAGGTGCACGGGCAACTCTCGGGGAAGGCGCCGCGCATCCGATCCACGACGTCGAGCCAAAAATCGTACGTAACCCCTCCATCTCTAATGATATGCGCATCGCGTATACGCACGCACGCGCCCGCGCCCGCATACGCACGCGACGTCTCGGAGGAGGAGACGGACAGGATCAGCATCTCGCGGCGCAGGGCGTCGAAGGTGAGATCGGTGGGATCCCCCTCGTAGGCGGCGAGCGCAGCGACGACGGGCGCGATCTCGCGCTGACGACGTCCGTAATGGGAGAGCAGGCGACCGTCCGAGCAGATCTCGGGCAACAATAAAAGCGCGGAGAGTTTGTCGTATTCCGACCGTAGCTCCGCCGCAGCAGTCAATAACGAGAGGGTTTCGTCGTTTTCCATAGTGGGATTCGGTTCACAAAAGCATCTTTAACCGTTGTTTCACGACCTTGCAGGTCAGGCGCGGGCTCTCCATGACTTCCCCGTCCACCTGCACGCGACCGGGGTCCTCGTGCAGAACCTCGATCTCCGCCTCGGTGCCCTGATAAATGTGGGTGCAGGGCTGCCGGTTCATCCTGCCGAGAAGGAAGGGGACCAAGCGGATCGGGATCATCGGCTTGGGAATGTTGTCGATCACGACGAGGTCGAGGATGCCGTCCGCCACGTCGCTGTCCGGTGCAAGCGCCATGCCGCCGCCGATGTAACTGCCGTTGCAGGCGCCGACCATAAAGACGTCCTGCTCACCCTCCACGTCGCCGATCCGATAGCGCACGCGGTGCGGCTTGAAATGGGTCAGCACGTAGAAGAGGGACAAGTAGTACTTGATCTTGCCGCGAAAATGTTTCATCGACGCATACTTCACGAGGACGTCCACGTCCATACCGAGCCCGCAGACGTTCAGACAGCGCTTGCCGCCGAGGTCGATATAGTCGATGCGGGTCTCCTCCGAGGACAGGATGCGACGAACCGCCTTTTTCGGGTTTTTCGGCAGACCGAGCTTCTTCGCGAAGTCGTTGCCCGTCCCACAGGGGATCAAGCCGAAGGTGATCGTCTCAAAGTCCGTGACGCCGTTCAGCGCCTCGCTGAAGGTGCCGTCGCCGCCGATGATGAGTACCCGCGCCGCCTCGGGTGCGGCGTTGATCTCACGGACGATCTCGGTGCAATGCCCGACGTATTCGGTGGGATGGAAAACAGCCTCCTCCCCCTGCTGCTCGAGAATGCGGCGCACCGCCTCTGCGGCTTTCTTGGTTTTCCTTTGTCCCGAATTGGGATTGTAGATGATGTGGTACATAAGCCCCCGCATTAGTAATTATGCTACTGATGTGATTATAGCATACGAAAAGGGAGAAGTCAAGAGGGGAGACAAAGCGAGGGTGTATAGCGGCACATATCCTTCGCTACGACTTCAAGAGGGAGCAGTTACGTACAATGAGTACGCGCCTGCTCCCTCTCTCGTTGAGCGCTTGTCTCTGCACCACTCTACACCCTCGCAAGAGTGGCGAAAATACAGTTTTCGTGCGAGGCACGGCAGGCCCGAGAAACGTTGCGATAGCGACTCGACGGAGCCGCGGCAACAGCGAGGGACAATGCCGCGCAGGGAGAGATACATCATGTTTGCGGAGCAAATACATCATGTCGCCATAGGCGATACAAAACAGTGAAGCCAATCGCAGTGAAGTACGGCTGACGCCGTGTGATGTTACTGCGTAGTGAAGTTTGTGCCAAAGGCACAAGTTGCGGATGGCGAAAGTGATACAAAATATTCGGCGATGTTTCGGCACGCTCGTTTCACTCACGGCTCAACATGACTATTTGATTTGTCATCCCG
>JAFSZO010000031.1 GCA_017455605.1 Clostridia bacterium | reverse complement strand
AGCTCGTCTATTCCATCAAGGAGGCGACGGAGTACAAGAAGCCCGTCATCGTGAAGATCGCGGCGGTGCACAACGTGGCGGCGATCGCGAGCGGCATTGCGCGAAGCGGCGCGGACATCATCGCCATCGAAGGATTCCGCGGCGGAACGGGCGCGGCGCCCACTCGCATCCGCGATAACGTGGGCATTCCCATCGAGCTCGCGCTCGCCAGCGTGGATCAACGGCTGCGCGAGGAGAACATCCGCGACAACGTCTCCCTCGTCGTGGCGGGATCCATCCGCTCCAGCTCGGACGTGGTCAAGGCGATCGCGCTCGGTGCGGACGCGGTGTATATCGCTTCGGCGGCGCTCGTGGCGATGGGATGCCATCTCTGCCGTACCTGCAACTACGGCAAATGCAACTGGGGCATCGCGACCCAACGTCCCGACCTCGTCAAGAGGCTGAATCCCGACCTCGCGGCGGAGCGGCTCGTCAATATGCTGACGGGTTGGAACCACGAGATACAGGAAATGATGGGCGGCATGGGTATCAACTCGATAGAAGCCTTGCGCGGTAACCGCCTGATGCTCCGCGGCGTCGGTCTGAACGAACGCGAGCTCGGCGTGCTGGGTATCAAGCACGCGGGGGAGGTGTGATATGAAGAGGATCTACGTGAAAGAGGAATGGTGTCTCGGCTGCCGGCTCTGCGAATACGAATGCGCCTACGCGAACAGCGGGACCCACAATATCGTGCTCGCGCTGAAAGACAAAGCCATCGACCCGAACGTCAAGGTGCAGGAGGATGGCAAGATCACCTTCGCCGTGTCCTGCCGCCATTGCGACGAGCCACTCTGTGTGTCGGCGTGCATTTCGGGCGCTCTCACCAAGGAGGAGGGCGGCGCGGTCACGGTGGATCGCAGCAAATGCGTCGGGTGCGGCAGCTGCGTGATGGTCTGTCCGTACGGCGCGGTGCGACTCACGAAAGAGGGGTCGGCGAACAAGTGTCAGCTGTGTATGAACAACGCCTTCGGGGAGCCGCTCTGCGTGAGCAAATGCCCGAACGGCGCCATCGTGTTCGAGGAGAAATGATATGAAGAAGTACGTTTTGATCGGAGGAAGCATCGCGACGGAAGGGGCGATCGAAGGGATCCTTTCGGCGGACGCGCAGGCACGGATCACCGTGATCTGCGGCGAGAAGCGCCCTCTCTATTCCCGTCCCTTGATCTCCTACGTTTTGGAGAAGAAAACGCCGGACGAAGGGCTTTACTTCCGCGGCAAAGATTACTATGAGAAAAAGGGCGTTCGGGCGGTCTACGCCATGGCGGATAAGATCGACCCCGAAAAGAAGCTCGTCTGCGCGGAAGGAAAGGAGTATCCTTACGACGAACTTTTGGTCGCCACGGGGTCCAAGCCCTTCGTCCCTCCCATCAAAGGGTTGGAGGGCGTCACCGAAAAGCACACCTTCTACACGATGGACGATATGACGGGTCTGCGCGCCGCGCTCGAGAAGGGCGGCAAAGTGCTGATCGTCGGCGCGGGGCTCATCGGTATGAAGTGCGCCGAGGGCGTGAAGGAGTACACGGACGACATCGTGATCGCGGATATGGCTCCCCGTCCGCTCCCTGCGGCTACGACGCCCGAAGCGGGAGCGATCGTGCAAGAAAGACTCTCTGAGATCATTGATTTCCGTTTGAACGCCGCCCTCGACCGTTTCGAGGGGAACAAAGCGGTCTTTGCGAGTGGGGAGGAGGTCGCGTTCGACGTCCTCGTGCTTGCGCTCGGCGTGCGTCCGCAGGTCGGACTGCTCAAAGAGATCGGCGCGGAAGTAAGTCGCGGCGTGATCGTGAACGAGAGGATGCAAACGAATCTCCCTCACGTCTATGCGGCGGGTGACCTCGTGGAGTCCTACGAGACGGTCTCGGGGGACAAGCGTCTCCTCCAGCTCTTCCCGAGCGCCTATCTCGGGGGCAAGATCGCAGGCAGGAATATGGCGGGCGAAGAGGCGGCGTTCACGACCGACGTGCCGATGAACGCGACCAAGCTCTTCGGCATCCGCATCACCTCGGCGGGGCTCTTTCTCGGGCAGAAGACCGAGGCCATCGTGGGCGACGACTACCGCGCGATCTATACCGACGGCGACCGGGTGAACGGCTTTATCCTGATCGGCGACTCGACGCGCGCCGGCATCTTGACCGACTTCATTCGCAAGAAGCGCTCGATCGCGGGCGTCGAGGTCACGAAACTCTTGACCGATCGCGACTTGTCCGTCTATCCCGCGGAGGAGAGAAGGGCGGCACTCGGAGGGAAATATGAAATATAACGGAAAGGTTTATCGGGCAAACGAGATCAACGATGTCATCAAGGCGGCGGGCGACAAGGTCACTTTGACCGAGGTGCTCGGCGAACGCTTTATCGCCTGCGGACTCAAAGAGGGGGTCGTCACGATCGAGGGGACCCCGGGCAACGCGCTCGGCGCCTATCTCGACGGCGCGACCGTCGTCGTGCACGGCAACGGACAGGACGCGGTCGGCGACACGATGAACGACGGCGAGATCGTCATTCACGGCTCGGTCGGCGACACGCTCGGCTACGCGATGCGCGGCGGCAAGATCTTCATTCGGGATAACGTCTGCTATCGAGCGGGCGTTCACATCAAGGAATACGGCGACAAGGTCCCCGTCATCGTGATCGGCGGGACGGCGGGGTGCTTCCTCGGCGAGTATATGGCGGGCGGCGTCGTCCTCGTGCTGAATAAGGAGGGCGCGAAGGACCCTCTCGGCGATTATACGGGCGTCGGTATGTACGGCGGCAAGATCCTCGTGCGTGCGCATTCGCTTGACACGGTTCTGCCCGAACAAATAAAATGTAGGCAGATCAACGAGGAGGAACTCGCGGAGTTTACTCCTTATATCAAGGAGTACGCTCGCCTGTTCGGCGCGGAGGAGAGCGCTCTTCTCGGCGGCACGTTCTACCTGTTGGCGCCGGACAGCGCGAATCCGTACAAGAGGCTTTACACGAACAATTAGGAGGAATATCATGGTTGACTTTGACGATTTCGGCACTTTCATCAAAGAGGGGGACGTGAAGTTCATTCGTCTGTCCTTCGTGGATCTCGAGGGAAGGCAAAAGAACGTTTCCGTGATGGCGGACGGCTTCGAGCAGCGGCTCTCGGAGGGGGTCGTGATCGAGGGCAAGGGCGCGGGTTTCCCGAGTGAGACCGAGATCCGTCTCGTCCCCGATATGGGCACGGTTCACATTCTCCCCTGGCGTCCCCAGCACGGCAGAGTCGCACGCTTCCTCTCATCGATCCGATCGGTCTCGGGCGAGCCGCTTCCCGTCGACACGCGCAAGGTGCTGTCCGACACGGTCGCCCTCCTGAAAGAGAACGGCTATACTTCCGAGATCGGCACGGACAGCGAGTTTTATCTGTTCTGCCTCGATCCGAACGGGGATCCGACCTACGTCACGCAGGACAATGCGGGCGCCTTCGACATCGCGCCCCTCGACAAGGGGGAGAACGTGCGCCGCGAGATCTGCCTGACGATGGAGGAGATCGGCATCGACCCCCTTTCCTCTCACCACGAGCAGGGTCCGGGGCAGAACGAGATCACCTTCGTGAAGAAGGCGCCGCTGGAAGCCTGCGACAATTACGTCATTTTCAAGTCGATCGTCAAGGCGATCGCCTCCCGTAACGGGCTGTACGCTTCCTTTATGCCCAAGCCGCTCCCCTCGGAACACGGCAACGGGCTCACCATCAATTTTGATATCAAGAAGGACAAGAAGTCCATTTTTGCGGGGCGGGACGACGCGCTCGCGGACGCCTTTATCGCCGGGGTCCGTCGGCGGGCGAGAGAGTGCGCGCTTTTCGCGCATTCGGTGCCGAGCTCCTTCGATCGTCTCGCGACCTACAAGCAGATCACGACGGTCGAACTGGCGGAGAAGCGGGACAGCTTTATGCGTTACAGCAATCAGTGCGGCGAAAGAAAGCTCGCCCTTCGCGCGCCCGACAACGCCTGCAACCTCTATCTCACCGTCGCGCTCGCTCTTCGCGCGGGACTGGAAGGGATCAAGGACGGCTTGACCGCCGCCTCCGTGAAGCCTACCGTGGTGCCCTCGACTTTTGAGGAGGCGATCCGCGAGGCAGAGGACAGCGCCTTCCTGAAAGAGGTGCTCGGAGAGGAACTGCTCTCCCTGTACGTCGTTGCGAAAAAGAAGGCGGCGGAGGAGCGGGAAAAGGATCCGGAAGGATACGCCAAAAAGCAATTCGAAAGGCTGTAACAGTGAGAAGCGTTTTGGTGGTGACGCCACATCCCACGGACCTCGACTGGTTCCGTGAGGATCTGACGAAGTTGAATATCGAGGAGATCGCCCTCTCGGGGACGTCTTCGGAAGCGCGGCGCTTCTTGATCGAGCGCACCGTGGATCTCCTCGTCGTCAACGCGCCGCTTTCGGACGAGAACGGTCTCCGTCTCGCGCTGGATACGATCGGAGACAAGGCGAATCAGGTCATCTTGATGGTGCGCCGCGAATACGCCGAAGAGGTCGCCGCCAAGGTGGAGGATTACGGCGTTTTCACGGTGGAGAAGCCCATCTCGCACGCGGCGTTTTGGCTCGCGCTGAAGCTGACATCCGCGGCGTTCAACCGCACCAAGAACGTGATCAACGAGAACGACCGCCTGAAGCGGAGTCTCGCGGATATCAAACTGGTCAATCGCGCCAAATGCCTCCTGATCGAGAAGCTCGGACTGTCGGAAGAGGCGGCGCATAAAGAAATGGAAAAGATGGCGATGGACCACCGACTCGAAAAGGTCGAGCTCGCGCGGCGCATCATCGCGAAATACGAGGACTGAATTATGCATAAAGACTGTGTGATCGTCGGCATCGACTGGGGAGACGAAGGCAAGGGCAGAATGGTGGACCTCATCACGTCGGACTACGAGGTGGTCGTCCGCTATCAGGGCGGCGGCAACGCGGGGCACACCGTCATCAACGACCAAGGCAAGTTCGCGTTGCATCTTCTGCCGTCCGGTATCTTTCGCAAGGGGGTCGTGAACGTGCTCGGCAACGGGGTTGCGCTCGATCCCGAGAACCTCCTCGCCGAGATCGAATCGGTGCGCGCAAAGGGCGTCTCGGTGACTCCCGACAACCTGAAGATCAGCGATCGCGCGTCCATCCTCTTCCCATGGCACAGGAAGCAGGACGAACTGGAAGAAGCGCGCCTCAAGGACAAGAAATTCGGCTCCACCAAGCAGGGCATCGCTCCCTTTTATTCGGATAAGTATCAAAAAAAGACCGTGATGTTCGGCGAACTCTTTCGCGAAGAAAAAGCGAGAGCGCATATCAAAGACCTTTTGGAATGGAAAAACCTTTTGTTCACGGGGATGTACGGCGCGGAGCCTTACGCCTTCGAGGAGATCGAGGCGTGGCTCGAGACCTATACGAAGAAGCTGTTGCCCTTCGTCTGCGATACGGGCGCCTATCTGAAAGAGGCGAAGCGAGCGGGCAAGCGCATCCTCTTCGAGGCGCAACTCGGCGCGCTTCGCGACCTCGATTACGGCATTTATCCCTACACGACCTCGTCCACGACGCTGGCGGCGTACGCGCCCATCGGCGCGGGGCTCCCCTCTCTCCGTCCCGAACGGGTCATCGGCGTGGTGAAGGCGTATTCGACCTGCGTCGGCGAAGGCCCCTTCGTCTGCGAATGGTTCGGCGAGGCGGCGGACAGGCTCCGCGAGGCGGGCGGCGAATACGGCGCGAAGACGGGGCGTCCTCGCAGGGTCGGTCCCTTGGATCTCGTCGCGACGCGCTACGGCGTGGAGCTGCAAGGCGCCACCGAGATCGCCCTCACGAAACTCGACGTATTGAGCTATATGGACGAGATCCCCGTCTGCACGGCGTACGAGGTGGGCGGCAAGGTCACGAAAGAGTTCCCGTTCCCCTCGATGCTGGACGAAGCGCGTCCCGTGACCGAGTGCGTGAAAGGATGGCACAGCGACGTCTCGAAGGCGCGGAGATGGTCCGATCTGCCCAAGGAGGCGCGCGACTACGTCCTCTATATCGAGAGGGAGATCGGTTGCTTTATCAAATACGTCTCGGTCGGTCCAGAACGCGAGAGCGTGGTGATCCGCACGGAGAACGATAAATAACGGCAGAGGTGCACGATGAAGAACACTTACGAAACCCCCTTTACCCAAAGATACTCGTCCGCAGAGATGCTGACCCTCTTTTCGCCCGACACCCGCTATGCGACGTGGCGGCGACTTTGGCTCGCCCTCGCGACGGCGGAGCAGGCGCTCGGCCTCCCGATCACGGACGCTCAGCTCGACGAGATGCGCGCGCACCTCACAGATATTGATTACGACCTCGTCGCGGCGCGGGAAAGGGAGGTCAAGCACGACGTGATGGCGCACGTGTACGCCTACGGCAAGGCGGCGCCCTCCGCGGCGGGGATCATCCACCTCGGCGCGACGAGTTGCTACGTGACGGACAACGCCGATCTCGTGATCTACCGTGACGCGCTCTCGCTCCTCAGGAAGGAGTTGCTCTCGGTCATTAAGGTTCTCTGGACCTTTGCGGATCGGTACAAATCGACCCCCACCCTCGGCTACACCCACTATCAACCCGCACAGCTCGTGACGGTGGGCAAGCGGGCGACCCTGTGGCTGCAAGACCTCGTGACCGACCTCGACGACCTCGAACATCTCCTCGGCGGCTTGCGTTTTCTCGGGTGTCGCGGTACGACGGGCACCGAGGCGAGCTTTATGGAGCTTTTCGAGGGCGACGAGAAGAAGATCGACGAAATGAACGCGCGGATCGCCGCCGACTTCGGCTTTTCGGCGTGTTTCGACGTGTGCGGACAGACCTATCCGCGCAAAGTGGATTCCCGCATTCTGAAGGTGCTCTCCGGCATCGCCGAGAGCGCGACCAAGTTTGCGACCGACGTACGTTTGCTTCAACACGACGGCGAGGTTTGCGAGGGCTTCGGGGAAAAGCAGATCGGATCCTCCGCCATGGCGTACAAGAGCAATCCGATGCACGCGGAGCGCATCTGTTCTCTCGCGCGCTATCTGACGACCGACGCCTTGAACGGCGCGCTGACCGCTTCGACCCAATGGCTGGAGCGTACCCTCGACGACTCGGCGAATCGCCGCATCGCGATGGGAGAGGGCTTCCTCGCGGCAGACGCGATCCTTCGCCTCGTACAGAGCGAGGTCGAGGGGCTGGTCGTGAACGAGCAGAGGATCGAAAAACACGTGAAAGGATATCTCCCCTTCATCGCGACGGAGAACCTCCTGATGGAGGGGGTGAAGCGGGGCGGCGACAGACAGGCGCTCCACGAGATCATTCGGCAGGCGTCCCTCCGCGCAAAGCAGGCGATCGCGGCGGGGGAGACTCCCGACCTCCTCGCGGACCTCGCGAAGGAAGGGTCGTTCGGGATGACCGAGGCGGAGATGGAGCGTTTGCTCGATCCCGCGGACTACACGGGCAGGGCGGCGGCGCAGACGTCGGCGTACCTCGCGAAACTGAGACCCATCGCGGACGGCGCGGAATACCTCGCGGCGAAGATCGCGCTTTGAGGAGGAACTATGGACAAGATCTTGGTGCTGGATTTCGGCGGACAATACGATATGCTCATCGCGCGGCGCGTGCGTGAGCGCGGCGTCTATGCGGAGGTCGTGAACTATGACAAGATCACGGCGGCGGAGATCCGAGATCGCGCGTATACGGGCATCATCTTCACGGGCGGACCGAACAGCGTCTATAAGGAGGGCGCGCCCTCCTTTTCGCGGGAGATACTGGCGCTCGGCATCCCCATCCTCGGGATCTGCTACGGGATGCAACTGATGAGTTATCTCGCGGGGGGCAAGGTCGTGAACGCCCCGGAAGGAGAGTACGGCAAGGTCACGTTATGCGTGACGGACTCGCCCCTCTTCAAGGGAGTCCCTAGGGAGAGCGTCGCCTGGATGAGCCATCGCGACTACGTGGCGGAGGTCCCCGCGGGGTTCACCGCCGTCGCCACGACGGACAAGTGCCCGACGGCGGCGGTCGCTTGTGAGAAAAAGAAATTATACGGCGTGCAGTTCCACCCCGAGGTCACCCATACGGCGTTCGGCGGCAGGATGCTCGAGAATTTCCTTTTCGAGATCTGCGGGTGCAAAAAAGAGTGGAATATGGAGGGGTTCATCGAGACCTCGGTCGAGACGTTCCGCAAAAAGTGCGCGGGCAAAAAGGTCCTGCTCGCCCTCTCGGGCGGCGTGGACAGCTCGGTCGCAGCGGCGCTGATGCATCGGGCGGTCGGCGACAGCCTGACCTGCGTCTTCGTGGACCACGGTCTGCTCAGAAAGGGCGAGGGCGACCTCGTGGAGGCTACCTTCAAAGGGAAGTTCGGGATGAACCTCATCCGCGTGAATGCGGAGGACAGATTCCTCTCGAAGCTCGCAGGGGTGACCGAACCCGAACGGAAAAGAAAGATCATCGGCGAAGAGTTTATTCGCGTCTTCGAGGAGCAGGGGTGGGCGCTCGGCAAGGTGGACTACCTCTGTCAGGGCACGATCTATCCCGACGTCATCGAGAGCGGCAAGGGCGACGCCAGTACTATCAAGAGTCATCACAACGTGGGCGGGCTCCCCTCGGTCATCGACTTTGAGGAGATCGTGGAACCGCTCCGCGACCTGTTCAAGGACGAAGTGCGCGAGGTGGGGCTGAAACTCGGGCTCCCGCCGGACCTCGTCTGGCGTCAGCCCTTCCCGGGTCCCGGGCTCGCAGTCAGGATCATCGGTGAGATCACCAAGGAAAAAGCAGACCTCTTGCGCGACGCGGACGCGATCTTTCGTGAAGAGGTCGCCGCGGGGATGCGGGGCGCGGAGCCCAATCAGTTCTTTGCGGTGCTGACCGATACGAGGAGCGTGGGCGTGATGGGCGACGAGAGGAGCTACGGCTACGTGCTGGCGCTCCGTGCGGTCACGACGGACGACTTCATGACGGCGGATTGGACGAGGATCCCCTTCGACGTTTTGGAAAAGGCGAGTAGCCGCATCACGTCGGAGGTCAGAGGGATCAACAGAGTGGTGTACGACGTTACGAGCAAACCGCCCGCAACGGTGGAATGGGAGTGATCCCGAAGGAGGGAACTATGAAATACATATTCGTTACGGGAGGCGTGGTCTCCGGACTCGGAAAAGGCATCGTCGCGGCGTCGCTGGGCAGGCTCTTAAAGCTCAGAGGGCTCAAGGTAGCGGCGCAAAAGCTCGATCCCTATATGAACGTGGACCCGGGGACGATGAGCCCCTATCAGCACGGCGAGGTCTTCGTGACCGAGGACGGCGCCGAGACCGATCTCGACCTCGGGCACTACGAGCGCTTTATCGACGAGAACCTCACGAAGTATTCCAACCTCACCTCGGGCAAGGTGTACTGGAACGTGCTCAACAAGGAGCGTAACGGCGAGTATCTCGGCGAGACGGTGCAGATCATCCCGCACGTTACCAACGAGATCAAGGCGT
>JAFSZO010000030.1 GCA_017455605.1 Clostridia bacterium | reverse complement strand
TCCACTCTCCACACTCCACTCTCGCGGAGCGTTAGCGTCGCATTGGGGTTCCCCGAAAAATCGAACAGATTTTTTGGGGCGCGACGGCGCGACCCGCAACTTGTGCCGTCGGGCACAAACTTCACTACGCAGTAACTTCACACGGCGGTAGCCGTACTTCACTGCGGAGCAACTTCACTTTTTTGTATCGTCTTCGACGACATGATGTACTTGCTACGCAAGCATGATGTGTCTCGCGCTACTCGACATTGCTCCCGCCTTCGGCGTCCGCAACTCCACTCTCCACTCTCCACACTTCACTCTCGCGGCGCGCTTGCCTCTGCCGCCGACACCCCACAAAATCTGCGATTTTGCGTGGACCCCAAGGGCGGCTCTCCCTCTCCGCTTTTGCGTTAGCAAAATTCGAGCGAAGCGAGTTATTATTCGACCGCAGGGAGTTATCATTTGAGCGAAGCGAATTATCATTCCTCAACGGGGCATTATCTTTTGGCGCGGCAAAGCGAAATTGTCGTCTTGACAAAGTTCTCGCGTATGTGTTATAGTGTATTCTATTGAAGCACGCGCGCAAGCGAGAGGAGCATCGGATGAAAAAGATCCAATGGAAAAATCTGTGGAAGAATAAGAAAACGCGGAAACTGTTGATCATCGTTTTGGTCGCGGCGGTCGTCATTGCAGGCGTCGTGACCGCCGCCGTTATGCTGGATGCCGGCACGGTGAAGCTCGTCAATTCCAACCCCGAAGCGGGCAGGGTGTCGGGTGGCGGCAGGATCGCCAACGGCTCGGCGAAGACCATTCACGCGATCCCTTACGAGGGCTATGAATTCCTCAATTGGACCAATCCGGACGGCACCGTGGCGAGCACCGAGGCGGATCACCGTTTGATCGTGCCCAAGTCCACGGTCACCTTGACCGCGCATTGGACGACGGTGGAGTATCCGCTGACCCTGCATCTGGACAGCGACGGGAATACCACCGTTTATCCCGAGAGCTTCAACGTGAAATCCGACATTTTGTTCCTCGATCCGCCCACCAAAGAGGGCTACACCTTCCTCGGCTGGTACAAGGACGCCGAGTTTAAAGAAGAGGCGGACGACTATGTCCCGACCGGCACCACCGCCCCCGTGGAGCTTTACGCACGCTGGGCGCTGTCTTACAACGTGACCTACGACCTCGTCTACGAGGCGGAGGGCGCCTCCAATAACCCCGACAACCCCGCCACCTACACCGAGCACAAGGACGTGGAGCTCAATCACCCCATCTATTACGAAGTGAAGGACGGCGTGCTGACCGGCGGCAGCTACCGCTTCCTCGGCTGGAGGGATGCGACGACGAACGAGCTCGTGGAGACGCTGAGCGCCTCTTGGAAGAGGGACGTCGCTCTCGTCGCGACCTGGGATACGAGCAAGGCGGTCTACTACGACATCTATGAGAAGAACGGCGCGACCTACGTCGACTTCGGCAGATATCCGCAGCACCTCCTTGAGGATAAGCGCACGATCGCCGGCCTCAACAAGGGCATCGCGGACGGCACCTTGGTCCCCGATGCGACGGGCGTCTACACCTACAACAATTCCCTCTTCGTGAAGGTCAAGGCGACCCCCTATCAGAACGACGCCAAGACCTATCACGGCAAGTTCGCCGACGGCAGCGACGTGAAGGCGGGCGAGGAGTATTTCTTCATCGTCGAGCCCATCACTTGGAAGGTCCTTTCGGGCGATCCATCCGATCCGGATTCCGAGCTGCTCCTGCTCTCGGAGAGCGTTCTCGACGCGCACCTTTTCCGCGAGGATCTCACCACCCGCGAGTTCGACGGGAAGCCCGTCTATGCGAACAACTGGGAATACAGCGACGTCCGCGCCTTCCTGAACGGCGAATTTGTCACGATGGCGTTCAAGGGCGGCGAGACGGACTTTATTCGAACGACCACCGTCGATTACAGCAAGGAGACGTCCAACCAAATGAACGTCAACTTCAGAAAGTACGCGAACGGCGACGATTGCGAGGACAAGGTCTTCCTGCTGAGCTATCAGCAGATGTTCGACACGGCGTACGGTTGGACGCCCAGCAAGTACAAAGAGGATATCGAGAAGAAAGGCGCCAAGGCGACCGACTATGCCAAGGCGATCGGCGTCTACGCGAGCGTCAACAAGGACGCGGAACGCGACAACGCCCACTGGTGGCTGCGCTCTTCCGGTGACAAGGAGGACCGCGCCGAAGCCGTGACCGCGCTCGGGTCGGTCGGCGCGACGTCCGTGAAGGACGATTGCATCGGCGTTCGCCCCGCGATCATCGTCAAATTCGCTCAATGATCCGATCCGTAAGGAGGAAATAAAGATATGACTACCTACATTTTACTCGTGCTCGGTTTGGCCTGCGTGACCGTCTTCCTGCTCTTCCGCAGCAAGGAGGGCGGCATCATCGTTGCGGCGATCAAGACGCTTGCCAGCCTCTTCTTCGTGGCGACGGCGGTTTCTGCTGTGATCGGGAATTACGTCGTGACGGGCACGCTCTCCGTCTCTAAGTTGACTTTTTCGGGGCTCGTGATCCTCGGCTTGGTCTCAGGTCTCATCGGCGACCTGACCCTCGACCTCAAGGTTACCTACAAGACGCTGAACATACACCACAGCGACATCTACACCTACTTCGGGATGGCGGCGTTCGGGATAGGGCACGTGCTCTACGTCGTCGCTTGCGCGCTGTTCTTCGGCTTTACCGGCTTTGAAGTGTTGATCGCCGCGGCGGCGACCGGACTCATCGTCTGCGGGGCGATCTTCTTGATGAAGATGCATTTCGGCAAGTTCCTGATCCCCACCGTGCTCTACACCTTCCTCCTGACCCTCTTCGTGGCGACGGCGGTCGGCGCGGGCATTTTGACGGCGTTCACCGTCCCCGTGATCCTGCTCGTCGTGGGCGCCGTGCTCTTCCTCGCCTCCGATCTCGTCCTGTCGATGATCTATTTCGACGGCAACGAGAGCAGGGTGCTGATCGTGGTGAATCACGTGCTGTATTATCTCGCGCAGTTCTCCATAGCCTTGTCTCTGTACTATCTCGGCGTTACCTTGTGAGCGGGCGAGTATAGCGGCACATATACTTCGCTACAACTTCAAGAGGGAGCAGTTACGTACGACAAGTACGCGCCTGCTCCCTCTTTCGTTGAGCGCTCGTCTCTGCACCACTCTTCTCGCCCTTTGCTTTAGCAAAATTCGAGCGATAGCGAGTTATCATTTGAGCGAAGCGAATTATCATTCGCCCACAGGGCGTTATCATATCGCGAAGCGATTATCATTCGACGCAGTCGACAAGCTCGCGCCTGCCCCGTTTTTCACCGGGGTCCCCGAGAAAAGATGCTTTTCTTGGGGTGGACGTGCGTTCGTCTCTACCGCTGCGCGGCATTGTCCCTCG
>JAFSZO010000029.1 GCA_017455605.1 Clostridia bacterium | reverse complement strand
GGCGGTCTCCATCATCTCCTCCGCCTCGGCGGGGATCGGACAATAGTTCTTGATGAGGCGGTTGTTCATATCCGAATTCGTGTAGATCTGAGAGCGAGCGAAACGCTTGCGCTGGATCTCACGGGCGCGCATCACGCGCTCCTTCACGACGGAAGACGCCTCTTCCTCCGCCTTGGAACGGAGCTCGCCGAACTCCACCGCGTCCACCTCGACCTGAATGTCGATCCTGTCGAGGAGCGGACCCGAGAGTTTGTTGAGATAATGACGGATCGCCTGCGGCGTGCAGGTGCAAACGTGCTTCTTAGAGCCGTAGTTGCCGCACGGACAGGGATTCATCGACCCGATGAGCATAAAGTTGGCGGGGTATTTGACGGTCTGCTGGACCCTCGTCACGGTGATGACGCCGTCCTCGAGGGGCTGACGGAGCGTCTCGAGCGCCTGCCGCTTGTACTCCGGCACCTCGTCGAGAAAGAGGACGCCGTGATTGGCGAGGGAAACCTCGCCCGGCTTCGCCTTGTTTCCTCCGCCCACGAGAGCGGGAATGGTCGCAGTGTGGTGCGGCGTGCGGAAGGGGCGCTTGGTCACGATGCCGAGCTTCTCGTCGAGAAGCCCCGCGACGCTGTACACCTTCGTGACCTCGATCGCCTCGTCAAAGGTGAGATCGGGCATGATGCTGACCACGCATTTCGCGAGCATACTCTTGCCCGCGCCGGGAGGTCCGATCAAGAGGATGTTATGTCCGCCTGCGACCGCGATCTCCATCGCGCGCTTTGCGGTACGCTGTCCTTTCACGTCCGAAAAGTCGAGGTCGTAACGATCCGCGCGTTGCGCTTCGGAAAAGTCGCGGAACGGGACGGGCGTGATCGCCGTCTCCCCTTCCAAAAACTCGCAAGCCTCCTTGAGCGTGTGGACGCAATACGCCTCGATCCCCTTGATAAAGCTCGCCTCGGCGGCGTTCTCGGCGGGGATCAGGAACTTCGTGTAGCCCTGCTGCATCCCCGAGATCAAGATCGCCATCAGACCGTTGATCGGACGGAGCTTGCCGTCGAGCGAGAGTTCTCCGAGGATCACGTACTCCTTGTAGGCCTTGCTGAACAGCTGCTCCGAGGCGGCGAGGACGCCGATGGCGATCGGGAGATCGAAGAGGGAACCCTCCTTCTTGGTGTCTGCGGGCGCAAGGTTCACGATCACACGTTTGATCGGGAAATGATAGCCGCAGTTCTTCACCGCAGAGGTGACCCGCTCCGACGACTCCTTGATCGCCGCGTCGGGGAGACCGATGATCTCCACCTTGGGGAGACCGGCGTTGATGTCGATCTCGATGTCTACCTTGTAGCCATCGAGACCGTTCAATGCGAAACTATTGACCTTAGCGAGCATCGCCATCCTCCGTCCCTTCGAGCTTGCCCTTCTTGAACAGAGCGGGCAATTTCACGGTGAAGAAGTCCGCGATCGCTTTGCCGCAGGACTTGATCTCCGACCAAGCGTATGCGAAATAGTTGCCTTCGATGACTTTGACGCCCTTCACCTCTTCTTTTATACAGATCGAGGCGGTAATATACGCGAAATAGGCAAGGAGCAGCAGGTTGACGATCGAGAAAAGGATCAGGACGGGATCGGACGCGGTCATCAGGACGAGAGCGCTGTTCGAGCCGACGCCGAAGTAGCCGCCGATCATCATCGCATAGGCGGTGTTCAGGAGGGTGGTCAAGGTGAGCCCGCCGAATAGCTTCAGCACGCGACGATCCCCCACGATCATACCGTAGGTCAGCAGGAGCACGAGACCGAAGGCACCGAGCAGGACGTCCACCGCCGAGGTCATCACGAAGGTGAAGACGAAGGCGAAGGCGCCGAGGAGCATCAGGTCGAGCCTGCTGCGAGACTTAAAGAAGAGCAAGACGACGTAGACCATCATCAGGGCGACGAGGATGCCGTTGAAGACGTAGGAGACGGTATTCGCCGCAGACGCGCCGAGACCGAACAGACCGTAGATCGAGAACGCATTCTCGGTAAACCCGGTGTGCGCGAGGAACGCCTGACAATACCTCTTCACGACGATGAAGGGGTGTCCTTCGGTGAAGTGGGTCAAGATGAAGGGGATCGAGATCAGATACAGACCTATGATGCATGACGTGAGCGAGATGGAAATGCCCATCTTGTAGTCGTCGGTCTTGAAGAATAAGTAGAAGAGATAGACGAGGAGGAGCGGCAGGAGCAGCATCGCCTCGGTGGAGAACAGGAGCGCGATCGCGTAGTAGACCACGCCCATCACGTACTTCTTGTCCAAGAAGGAGATGAGCGAGAGCAAGATAAAGAGTACGCCGAGCGAGAGGAAAGAGCCCCACCCCGCAGACAGGAAGAAGAAAGTCGGGACGATGGCGTAGACCCCCGCGAAGATGGCGGAGATGTAGGGATTGTACTTGCGATTGGCAAGATAGTAGATCAAGAACACGATCACGAGGTCGGCGAGGACGGCGGGGATCTTCAGGAAGATCGAGAAGCCCATACCGCCCGCAACGAGCTTGAGCGGAGAGGCGAGCGCGCCCATCGCCCACAGCAGATACAGCGATCCGATCGGGGTGAGGACGGTGTTCTCGTAATAGTACTTCGACGCACCGAGGTCGGTCAGGCGCGTAGATTCGGTGACGAGGGAGGCGAGCGAGCTGCCGCCGTACACGAAGTTGATGACGATCAAGCGCACAGCGAAGGCGAGGAGCTCCACGAGGATGAGGAAGAAGGCGGAACTCTTAAAGAAAGAGACGGGAGCGTTCATCGACGCCTCGGTCAGGAACGCGTCCTTCCTGCCCATCAGGGTGCGTAACGCCGCATACGCCGCGAAGAGCACCAACGCGCCGAGTACCACGGTCAGGATCATAAAGATGCGACCTTCCTTGTCCGTGCGATACAGCTTGTCAAACGCCGCCTCGGAGTCGGAGGTCGAGAGGTTATAGGCGGTGACGTTCTCGGGAACGCTCTCCACCTTTACGAGGGAGATGGAGTCGAACTCCGCCGTGCCACTCGCGGTGTATTCCTCGGTGCCGACGCCGAAACGAACGACGGCGGCGGTGCG
Organism: Clostridia bacterium; assembly: GCA_017455605.1. Lineage (GTDB taxonomy): Bacteria > Bacillota > Clostridia > Christensenellales > CAG-1252 > CAG-1252. Next base: position 7,489 of record JAFSZO010000029.1, on the reverse strand, counting down.
GGTATCACTGTTGAAGTAGACGCCGATGGTCTTCCATTCCGAATTCTTGGACTTCACTGTCGCGCCGGCGAGAGAATAGTCGGAATCGATCGCAACGAAGGCGCCTGCATTGTCGGCGTCAGCGGTCAGAGCGGAAGGCACGCGCACCTTGGCGGACAGATAGTAGTACTGCCCTTTCTCGAGAGAGACCGCCTGCGTGTAGCCCGAATACTTCGAACCCTTCACCGACAGATAGTGCGTACCGACGATCGCCACGTTGTCGTGGCTCTCGTTCAAGGTCTTGATCTCGGGAGAGGTCGTGTCGTCAGAGCTCGCGACGTAGGTCCAACCGTTGAGATTGTTCTCCTCAAAGGTGCCGTTCACGATGATCTCTTCGCCGAAATCATGGGGGACCACCTTATCACAGGCGGTCAAGCACAGCACGGCAACGAGCAGTAAAACGATGACTAAAGCAATTCTCTTCATGATGATACCTCACAAAAGTAATCAATCTTATTCTATATACTTAGGGAATGAGAATCAAGCGATTTCGCGCGAAAGTTTATTAAAATAAATTATTTATATAATAGAGGGCAAAAACGCACGGAGAAAAATACCGCTCTGTTTTTACAAAAACCGATCAAAACGCATCGGTCCGCGACCTACTCCACCCCATTCGCGGCGAGACGGCAGAGAGCGGCGCAGAGACGAGGCGCAATGAAAAAACCCCGCAGGCGCGCACCGTACACAATTCGAAATAAAAAAAGACGACTGCGGAGCCGCCGTTGGGGTCCACGCAAAATCAAAGATTTTGTGGGGGGTTGGCGGCGGAGAGTGGTGCGAAGACAAACGCTCACCGAGTCGCCGCGTAGGAGCGTACTCCTCGTACGTGACTGCTCGGCGACGAAGGTGTAGAGCCGTATTCGCGCCGCTATACGCAGTCGTATAAAAAAACCGCAGGCGCGTACCTTGCACGTAGGGCGCATCATAATTAAAAAAAACAAAAAAAGACTGCGGAGCCGCCGTTGGGGTCCACGCAAAATCAAAGATTTTGTGGGGGTTTGGCGGCGGAGAGCGGTGCGAAGACAAACGCTCACCGAGTCGCCGCGTAGGAGCGTACTCCCCCATAACAACGCGAAATCAATCCAAAACTCCAATTTAAAAAACCGAGATCTCCTCACTCCTTTAGGGAGCAATAGCGAGACGGCAGAGAACGGCGCAGAGACGAGGCGCAATGAAAAAACCCCGCAGGCGCGTACCGTACACAATTCGAAATAAAAAAAGACGACTGCGGAGAGCGGTGCGAAGACAAACGCTCACCGAGTCGCCGCGTAGGAGCGTACTCCTCGTACGTGACTGCGCGGCGACGAAGGTGTAGAGCCGTATTCGCGCCGCTATACGCAGTCGCGTAAAAAAAAAGCGCACCCCACAACAGGGTGCGCAATTTTTTTACTTCGCGGCTTTAACCTTCGCCGCCTTTCCGGTACGCCCACGCATATAATAGAGTTTCGCGCGTCTGACCGCACCGCGACGGGTCACTTCGATGCTCTCGATCTGGGGAGAATGAAGCATAAAGGTCTTCTCCACGCCGACGCCGTAGCTGATCTTCCTGACCGTGAAGGTCTCGCTGATGCCGCCGCCTCTGCGCGCGATCACCAGTCCCTCGAAGGTCTGGGTCTTGATCTCCTCTTTGACGGTCTTGTCGGAACGAGCGTTCTTGGACTGCTTCGCATCGCCGGTACCGCGAGTGATCTCTTTAAACTTGATGTGCACCTTCACGGTGTCACCGATGTTAAACTGCGGGATGCTCTCTTTCATCCCCTCTTTGCCGATGGTTTCGATAATGGTATTCATTGACTTTTCCTCCTAAATTTACTAAGTGTTCATACCGTTCCAAGACGCAGAGGACCACCCGAAGTCTATGATATACTACCATAAAGAAAGGGGGAACGCAAGCGTTTTTGCGCAAGAAAGGGGAACTTTTTCAGTATTTCAAATATTTTGCGGCGTCGTTCATCGAAAAGGCGTTCTCGGTGTGGCGGACCTCCCCGTAGAGGACCTCGACGACATCGAAGCGCACCGCCCTGCCGAGCAAACGCTTCTGCAAGAGGAACTGCTGTGCCGTGAGGGCGATCCTGCGGACCTTTTGCGGAGTGACCGCTTCGATGGGCTCCCCGTAAGCGATGGTCTCGCGCGCTTTGACCTCGACGAAGACGATGGTATCGCCGTCCTGCATCACGAGGTCGATCTCGCCCTGTTTGGCGGCATAGTTCTCCGCGAGCGTGCGGTAACCCTTCTCCTCGAGGTAGCGTTTCGCCGTCACCTCGCCTCTCGTCCAAACTTCACGCTTATTCATCGTCAGTAATGAAATGCGTGATGAAGGAGTGGCGGTGGATGGGACAGGGACCGTATTTGCGGAGCGCCTCGATGTGCTCCCGCGTGCCGTAGCCTTTGTGCCGCGCGAATCCGTACTCGGGATACTGTTCGTCGTAGGCGAGCATCAGGCGATCACGATAGACCTTGGCGAGGATGGACGCCGCCGCGATGCTGTAGCTGAGCGCATCCCCCTTGATGATGGAGACCGTAGGGACTTCTAGGGAAAGTTTGACCGCGTCCACGAGCACGACGTGCGGACTGATCGCAAAGCCTTCCACGCATTCCGCCATCGCCCGTTTGGTCGCATTCAGGATGTTGATCTCGTCGATGACCTTCTCGTTCACGGCGCTGATCTTGTAGTCGATCGCCCGTGCGATGATCTCGTCGTAGAGGCGTTCGCGCTTCTTTTCCGACAGTTGTTTGCTGTCGTTCACGCCCTCGATGGGATCGTCGGAGGGCATGATGACCGCCGCCGCGACGACGGGTCCCGCGAGGGGGCCTCTGCCCGCTTCGTCCATCCCCCCGATGAGCCAAGCGCCACGTTCTCTGAGACTGCGTTCGTAGGCAAACATATCCACTTCAGTCTTCATTTGCTTTCTCCAAAATAATCTTGCCGAGACGGCACTTGCGGAAGTCGTCGATCAACGCTGCAGCCGCCTTGTCGAGGTCGGGATCACCGCCCCTTCGGACCAAACCGCGTTTACGCGCGATTTGTTCGAGCGCAACGAGTGCGTCGACCCGCTCCTCCGCACCGTATCGCTCGGGAAGCGCGTTCGGATAGCGCAGGAACAAAAACCGGATAAACTCGAGGGCGAGTTCGGTCGTATCCACGACGGCGTCGCGCACCGAACCGATGAAGGCGAGGCACATCCCCGCCCGCTCGCTCTTCATGCTGTGGGACAAGGTACCCGGGGTGTCGAGGAGCGAGATGCCGCCGTCGAGGCGCACCCATTGTTCCCCTTTCGTCACGCCGGGGCGATCCCCCGTCACCGTCCTCTTGCCGCGGCAAAGGGCGTTGATCAGGGTGGATTTGCCGGTATTCGGCATCCCGATCACCATCGCCTTGAGGGCGTAATTCACCCCCTTTTGGCGGTTGCGCTCGAGCTTCTCACGGTTGATCTCGTTGAGGGCGGCGAGCACCTTGGGCGCGTCCTTGCCGATCGTGCTCGAGATCGCGACGACCCGCATCCCCTCTCGGCGAAAACGCTCCGCCCAAGCCTCGACCTCCTCGCGGGGCGCGAGATCGCATTTGTTGATGACATACAAGGCGGGACGCTGCCCGATCAAGTCGTCAAATTCGGGATTGATACAGGAAAAAGGCGCGCGGGCGTCCAATACGTAAATCAGGCTGTCCACGCGCTTGATGCTCTCTTCCATTTGGCGTTTCGCTTTCGCCATATGTCCGGGGAACCACTGTATCAACATTACTTTCTATCCTTTTTCAGTAGGTCGGGACGGAGCTTCTCGGTCAGTTCGAGCTGACGAGCGTGCCGCCACGCCGCGACCTCCGCATGATTGCCGCCCACGAGGACTTCGGGGACTCTCAGCCCCATAAACTCCTGCGGTCGGGTGTATTGCGGGTATTCGAGCAATCCTTCCGAGAAGGACTCCTCCGACGTGCTCTCCTCGCTGCCGAGGACGCCGTCCAAGTAACGACTGATCGCGTTGATCGCGACCATACACGGCAGATCGCCGCTGGTGAGGACGTAGTCGCCGATCGAGAGCTCCTCGTCCATCGTGAGGTCGAGGACGCGCTGATCCACCCCTTCGTAGCTGCCGCAGAGGAACAGCAGGTTCTCCTCCTCGGCGAGAGAGACTACCCCGCTTTGGGTCAAGGTCCTGCCCTTCGGGGAGAGATAGATGCGACGACAGGCGTGGTCGGGGTCCGCCGCCATCACCGCGTCGTAGATCGGTTGCGGGGTCATCAGCATCCCCGCGCCGCCGCCGAAAGGCGCGTCGTCCACCTTGTGGTGCTTGTCTTTGGAGTAGTCGCGGATCTGATAAAGCTCGAGCGAGAACTTGTCCGCCTTGAGCGCGCGATCCAAGATGCCGACCTTCAGCCCGTCGTATGCCTCGGGAAAGAGGGTCAAGACTTTAATCTTCATAGACCGCGACCTCCTCAAAGACCGTTTCGTCGACCGTCACCCGTTTCTCCTCAAGGGAGACCACGGCGGACAGCCGCTTCAGATAGGGGATCATCACGTTGCGTTCCCCCTTGATCTCGATGACGTCCGCGGTGCGCGTCCCCTTGTAGATCTCGGAGATCACGCCGATCCGCCGCTCCCCCGCGTAAAAGGTGAGCCCGACGAGGTCATCTACGAAATACTCGTTCTCTTTGAGGGCGTCCGCCTCGGCGCGGTCCACGGTGAGGACCTTGCCGCGCATCAGTTCCGCGTCGTCCCGCGTCAAGACGTTCTCGATGCGAACGATCGCCGCGTCCCCTGCCCGTCGGGAAGAGATGCGGACTCGCCTGTCCTCGAGATACGCCGATTTGACACGGCAAAAAAGTTCGGGGTTGTCCAGTAGTACCGTAGCCCGAACTTCGCCTTTGATCCCGTGGGGTCTCGTGATCTTAGCGATCGCTATCCTCATCGGTCTCTCGGATCTCGACGTCGTAGCGCTTGTTGCGCTTCGCCGCCGCCGCTTTCACGATCAGACGAATGGCTTTCGCCGTCTTGCCGCCGCGACCGATCACTCTGCCGATGTCGTCGGGAGAGAGTGTGATCGTGATCGTACGATCCTCCTCGCTGATCGCCACCGTAAAGTCGGAGTTGCCCGTCAGGGACTCCACGATATAGGACACGAGTTCCTGCATATTATTCACCCTTGTTCTCGTCGAAAACGCCCGCCTTCTTCAAGAGGACTCTGACGGTATCGGTGGGCTGAGCGCCGTTCGCGATCCACTTCTTCGCCTTGTCGGTGTCGACCTTCACGGTCTCGGGGTTGGTCATGGGATCATAGAAACCGACCTGCTCGATGTACATACCGTCTCTCGCCTTTCTGCCGTCGACAGCGACGATGCGGTAGCAGGGCTTGCCTTTTGCGCCGATCCTGGTGAGTCTGAGTTTAACCATTTGTTTATACCTCCGTATATATAATCGCTTTGTATTAGAAAGGGAATCCCCCTCTTCTGCCGTTCTTCATGCGCTTCATCATCTCGCGGGTGCCCTCGAACTGTTTGAGGAGGGCGTTGACGTCCTGAATGCCGACGCCGCTGCCCGCCGCGATGCGCTTTTTCCTGTTCGCCTTGATGATATCGGGGTTTTCGCGCTCCTCGCGGGTCATGGACTGTATGATCGCTTTGGTGCGCGCGAGCTTGTCCTCGTCCACCGAGAGGTCCTGCCCCCCGAGCTTCGCAGAGAGCCCCGGGATCATCCGCATCAGATTGTTCAGATTACCCATGCTCTTCATCTTGTCCAGCTGATCGAGGTAGTCGGAGAGGGTGAAGGACGCCTCGCGCATCTTTTTCTCCAGCGCTTTCGCCTCCTCCTCGGTGTACGCCTCCTGCGCCTTCTCGATGAGGGTCAACACGTCGCCCATGCCGAGGATCCTCGACGCCATGCGTTCGGGATGGAAAGGCTCGATGTCGCCCATCTTCTCGCCCGTACCGCAGTAACGAACGCTCTTGCCCGTGACTGCCTTGATGGAGAGCGCCGCGCCGCCGCGGGTGTCACCGTCGAGCTTGGTGAGGATCACGCCCGTGATGTCCAGTAGCTCGTTGAACCGCTCGGCGACGTTGACCGCGTCCTGACCCGTCATGGAGTCCACGACAAGGAGGATCTCGGAAGGTTTCAGATAGTCCTTTAGCTCGATGAGCTCGTTCATCAGCGCTTCGTCGATGTGGAGCCTGCCCGCGGTGTCGACGATCAAGGTGTCGTAACCGGACTTGGCGGCGACCTCGAGCGCGTGCTTCACGATCTTGATCGGAGCGATCTGCCCCTTCTCGATCACGGGAACGCCTGCCTTGTCTCCCACCTTTTGGAGCTGAAGGATCGCCGCCGGACGATAGACGTCGCACGCGACGAGCGCGGGGCGTTTGCCGCCCTTCTTCAGCATCATGCCGAGCTTGCCGCACATCGTGGTCTTGCCGCTGCCCTGCAGACCGCACATCAGGATGACGGTCGGGGGACGGTCGGACACGGCGAGCTTTGTATGCGTGCCGCCGAGGAGCGCCGTGAGCTCCTCGTTCACGATCTTGATGACCTGTTGGGTTGGCGTGAGGCTCTTTAGGACATCTTCACCGATCGCCTTTTCGGTGACGGTGGCGATGAAGTTCTTCGCCACGGTGAAGTTGACGTCCGCCTCCAAAAGTGCGATACGCACCTCGCGCATTGCCTGCTTGATCTCGAGCTCGGTCAGCGCGGTCTTGTTCCTGAGTTTACTGAAGATGTGATTGAGTCTCGTGCCGAGACCTTCGAATGCACCCATTTTACCCCTCCAATAATGCGTAGATCGCCCCGAGCCTCTCGCGAAGAGCCTCGTCGGACGAGGTCAAGGCGTCCAGAGCCGAAAGGAGCTGCTCCTTCAGATGGACCTTGCCCACCGCGTCCTCGTATTTCTGCAATGCGTCAGCGCCGTGCTTGATCGCATCCAAGACTGCCTGACGCGTCACACCGGTCTCCTCCGCCACCTCAAAGAGGGACATATCCATCTCGACGTACATCGCGAGCATATCACGCTGCCTGTCCGTCAGCAAGGCGCCGTACTCCGTCAAGAGCGACGAGAGGCGAACGCGATCACGAATGTCCATATCCACTCCCCTGTAAAGCAAGATTACTTTACACAGTATATAAAAGAAAAACGCCGTTGTCAAGCGTTTTTTAATGCGGAATTCGGAATGCGGAATTCGGAATTGCGGGTCGCTGCGCTCCGCGAGAGTGGAGAGTGAAGAGTGGAGAGTGGAGTTTAGGGTCACTACGTTCCGAAAAGAATCTTTACTCAACTTCACCCCATTATCGTAGCGGAAATGGGCTACGGAGCGAAAAGCACTTGCAAACGTAGCGCGCAAGTGCAACGCGAACGAGCCTATGAACGCTACGATCAAGCGCGAAGAAAACATCAGTTTTCGAGCGAGGCAAGGCAGTCCCGAGGATCGCCCGCTCAGCGACTCATAAGAGTCGCGGCAACAGCGAGG
>JAFSZO010000028.1 GCA_017455605.1 Clostridia bacterium | reverse complement strand
GGGCGACCTCTATATCGGCGTAGTCGGACCCGTGAGGACGGGCAAATCCACCTTCATCAAGCGATTTATGGAGAGTCTGATCCTGCCCGAGATCGCGGACGCCGGCGAGCAGAAGCGCGCGACGGACGAGATGCCCCAGTCGGCGGGCGGCAGGATCGTGATGACCACCCAACCCAAGTTCGTCCCTGCGGATGCGATCAAGCTGACGGTGGGAGGCAAGGTCACCGCGAAGGTGCGCCTGATCGACTGCGTCGGGTACATGGTCGAGGGCGCCGAGGGAGACAAAGAAGACGGCAAGCCCAGAATGGTGCGCACCCCTTGGCAGGAGGAGGAGATCCCCTTCGAGCGGGCGGCGGAGATCGGCACCGAGAAGGTGATCCGCGACCACAGCACGATCGGCGTGGTGGTCACGCAGGACGGCTCCGTGACCGACATCCCGCGCGGATCCTATCTACGGGCGGAGGAGCGCGTCGTACGCGAGATGAAGGAGCTCGGCAAGCCCTTCGTCGTGATCCTGAACACCAAGAACCCGCGCGCCGAGGACACTCAAAAGCTCGCGGACGCTCTCGCCGAACGCTACGGGGTGACCGTCCTCGCGAAAGACGTCCTCAAGATGGACGAAGAAGACTTCCGCGACGTGCTCGAAAAGGTCCTGATGGAGTTCCCCGTCAAGACCCTCGACTTCGTGATCCCCGACTGGATGCGCGCCCTCTCGAACGGCAACAGCATACTGACGGGACTGACGGAGCGGATCGCCGAGCGAGTGCAGACCGTCGAAAAGATGCGCGACCTCGCCTCGCTCTCGGACCTCACGGATGGCGACGAGCATTTCTCCGCCTGCACCGTCGACGCCGCCGACGCTTCCTGCGGCAAGGCGACCCTCACCCTGACCCCTGCCGAAGGGCTCTTCTACAAAGTCATCAGCGAGGAGACGGGCACCCTGATCGACGGCGAATACGGAATGATGACCTACGTGCGCTATCTGTCCGAGGCGGGCAAAGCCTACGAAAAGCTGAAAGGCGCCCTCGCCGACGTCGCGGAAAAGGGCTACGGCGTGGTGGCTCCCACGATCGAGGAAATGGTGCTGGAGGAGCCCGAGATCTTCAAGCAATCGGGCAAATGCGGCGTACGCCTCAAAGCCTCCGCTCCCTCCCTGCACATCATGCGGGTAGACGTAGGCGCCGAGGTCGACCCGATCGTCGGATCGGAACAACAAGGGGAAGAGATGGTCAAGTATCTGATGAGCGAGTTCGAGACGGACAAGAAAGGGATCTGGGAGACCAACCTCTTCGGCAAATCGCTCAACACCCTCGTGCGGGAGGAGATCCAAAACAAACTCTCCGGCATCCCCGCCGACGCGCAAAACAAAGTGCGCCGTACCCTCGGCAAGATGGTGAACGAAGGACGGGGCGGAATGATCTGTATCTTGCTATAACGAAACGGGCGCGAACTGCGCCCGTATTTTATCAAGGAAATGAAAGTGAATGGTCACTGCGTTTCGATCCATCCCTGTCGGAAGGATCGCAGCGAGCCTATTATCAACCGTTATCAGCGTATCGTCTTCTTCAGCAAGCGTTCCGCTTCGTACTCGGTCACCGTCACGAGGCGGGTCTTGACGAGCCCTTTCTCGACCAGCACAGGCGTCTCCTCAAAAGCATAGGTATTGCGGACCTCTCGCGCCGAGACGGGATCGCCCGGCCTAAGGAGATAGTTGCGTTCCATCTCCTCGATCAGACGTAGCGCCCGAGCGAGTCCCTGCTCGCTCTTCACACGGATCATCATCGGGGTCGTGGCATACGCCTTCACGTCGCCCTTGTACTGATGGTGATAGACGGTCTGACGATAATTGTCCACGTTCAGCGCGTAGAAGAGACACAGCGTCTTGCCGCGGATGCGCGATTTCAGGAGGAGCCGCGAGCCCTTCTTAAAGGAGTCGCCCGAAAAGCTCTCGGACGCCTTCACCCCTTGGTAGGAGAGCAACTTCGCCTTGATCTCGGCGTAGTAGTCTTTGCGCTCCCCTTCGCCCTGCTTCATCTTGGCGGCGAACCCGCGAACGTATTTCTTCAAGGTGACGTATCTGCCCTGTTGTCCTTCGGTGTCGTAAGCCTCCATCGCTCCGACCTCGTCCTTCGCCGCGGATTCGTCCACCAACTCGAAACTGACCTCTTCCGCGTCGTCCGCGTCCTCTTCCTCCTCGCTGACGAGTTCAAAGGTGACCTCTTCCGCGTCGTCCTCCTCTTCGGCGAGCTCGAAATCCACTTCCTCGATCTCCTCCTCCGTCTCCTCTTCGCAGGCGGGAGGTTCTGTTGCTTCGCTCTCTTGCAGAGGCTCTTCCGCCGCCGCAACGGGCTCGTCCGACGTCTCGATGGGATCGTCTGCCACTACTTCTGTAGGTTTGTCTATTACTTCTTCGGAGACTTCCGACGGTTCTTCCGCGACTGCTTCGGGTTCGTTTGTCACCTCTTCGTCCGAGGCGGGAGTTTCCTCCGTTTCCGACGGTTCGTCGGGCTCAACGGAGGCGTCCTCCGCCCTTTCCGTCTCGACTCCTTCATCGTCCGCCGGCTCGAAAGCGACCTCTTCGAGCCCATCCTCTCGGCTCGGCAATTCCCACGGCTTGCGCTCGATGCGCTTGATGAGCTTGCGTTCGATCAGCGCGTCGGTCTCCTCGTAGGGATAGAGAGCGGGATAGTCCACGGGGACGATCTCTTTTCGTTGATAGCCCGCCGCCGTCAGCATCTCCTCGATCAATCTCTTCGCCTTCTTCAGTCCGAGGTCGCTCTTTACGCGGATCATCATCGGGGTATTCGCGTAACACTTCTTATCCGACACGTCGATCTGGTGATAGATGCGAGTCTCGTACGCGGCAGGGTCGAGCGCGAGATACAGACACAGCGTCTTGCCCCTGACCTTCGCGAAGAGATAGGGAACGCGCCCGCGATAGATGCGGTCCGCGCGCCAAGAAATGCGGGACTTCACGCCGAAAGACAGCGCGTAATTCTTGATCTCGCCGTAATACTCTTTCGCCTTCTCGTTTTGGATGATGCGCGAGGTAAAGCTCCTGTCAAAGTACACGGTCAACAGCACCCCGTCATCCGCGATCTCGAAAACGACGTCCTCCTCGTCCGACCGCTCGATCTCTTCCTCGTCCTCCGCGACGGGCGCCTCGGGTTGCGGTTCGGGTTCGGGTTGCGGCTCGGGTTCGGGTTGCGGTTCGGGCTTCTTCTTGGGCGGCTTCTTGACGTCGAAGAATTCCAGTTCCTTCTCCTCGTCCGCCTCCGCCTTGATCGCGGCGGCGATCGCCTTTTTCGCGTCCGCTTCGCTCATCTCGCTCTCGCTCTTCTTGATGAAACCCTTCTTCACGAGGGCGTCGTCCTTCTGCATCGGGAGGGCACCGAGGTAATCGGTCCGCGCGGGGAACTCCATCGTATATACGCAACGCGCAGTAAAAGCCTCCGCCGCCATTCTGCGTGCGAGCTTGAACTCCGCGGCGTTGCGCACGGGTAGGAAGAAGGGCGTGGTGTGATAATCCTTATCATCGGAATAATCCAAATGCGGATAATCCTTTTGGTTGTAGGCATTCGGGTCGAGGGCGAGGAGCACGCAGAGAGCGCCGCCGCGAACGACCAATCGGACCACCGCCTCGCTGCCCACCATAAAATTCTCCGCACCCCAAGCGATGCGGGATTTGACCTTTTCAAAGGAAAGGAAGTAGTTTTTGAGATCGGAATAGAAACCCTTCGCCTTGGGATTCTGTATGATGCGCGACAGGAAACTGCGGTCGTATTTCACGACCTTGACCTTGCCGCTCTTGGTCTTGCTCTTGATCTCGACCGCATCGGTCTTGAAAGGAATGTTCTCCATAGCCACCACCGAAAAAATGATAAAAATATTATACGATATTTTTATCCGAAAAAGCAAGGGCGAAATGCCGAGTAGGTCAAAAAATCAAGAAAAGCGATGCAACCGCGCCGCCGCGAGCATCTTTTCATACGCGGTATCGGGAAGGCGGCAAGCCGCTTGCACCTTCGTCCACTCCAGCCGAGCGTCGGTGTCGGAGACCGTCATATTGTCCGAGCAAATGGCAACAGGGACGCCGCGCTCGAGGAAGCGGGCGATCGGATGCTCCGAGAGAGAGGGGACCGCGCCCGTCTGCACATTGCTCGTCGGACAGACCTCGATCAAGACGTTCTCCGCGACGATGCGTTTCAAGAGTTCTTCGCTCCCTGCCGCCGCCACGCCGTGACCGATGCGTCTCGCGCCGAAGTCGAGCGCCGCGCGAACGCTGTCCGCCCCCGCCGCTTCGCCCGCGTGGATCGTGACGTTCAGCCCGAGGCGGGAGGCGAGCGCGAACACTTCGCGATAGTTCTCGGTCGGATAGAGGGCTTCCGCCCCCGCGAGATCGACGCCGACCACGCCCTCTCCGCGGTACTTCGCGGCGAGTTCCACCGTCCCGAGGTTCTCCGCATTGGACGCGCCGCGCATACAGCAGAGCAGGAGCCCCGCCTCCAAGCGAGAAGCTCTGAGTCCCTTGACAGCCCCTTTCACGATGTCGTCCGCACTCGCCCCCCTTCGCGTGTGCAGCATCGGGGCAAAACGGATCTCGGCATATTCGTATTTCTTTTCGGCGAGCCGCTCACAAAGGGCGCGGACGGCATATTCCACCCCCTCCGCCGTCTGCAGGACGGAGAGCGGCAGATCGAATTTGGTCAGATAATCGTTCAACGTTCCCCGCCCGTCAAAGGTGAGCAGGGAGAAGAGTTCTTCCTCACGATACGTCGGAAGGGTCACGCCCGTCAGTCGTGCGAGCTCGATCACCTCTCGCGGGGTCAACGAACCGTCGAGATGGAGGTGCAGGTCGATCATAGCGCGCGTTCCGCCAGCACGGCGCCCGTCAGGGCGTACAGCGTGAGTTTGTCCTCGTCGAGGAATAAGAACGCGGGAGGCGTGCCCTCTTTGGGCAGGGAAAGCGAGCCGGGATTCGCGTAGATCACGCCCTCCTTCTCGCGGATAAAACAGGTGTGATAGTGCCCGTACAGCACGAGGTCGTATTCCCCTTTGGGCGGGCAGTCGATATCATAGCGATCGCCGTGCGAGGCGAAGACGGTCTTGCCGCCGATCGAGAGGACCGCGGCGGGCAGGAGATCAAAGTCGGAGACCGTGACGTCCACGTCGCTGTCGCAGTTGCCGCGGATCGCGAGGAGCCGCTCCTTGTTCCCGTTCAGGAGCGCCGCCACCTCTTTGGGCGCGTACCCGTCGGGGAGCGGATTGCGCGCGCCGTGATAATATAGGTCGCCGAGGAGCAGGATCTTGTCCGCTCCGAGCGTGTCCGCCCGTTCGAGAAACGCCCTTGCGGCAGGGAGGGAGCCGTGCACGTCCGACGCGATCGCGACCCTCATTTCGACCTCTCTTTGAGGGCATCCATCGCCTCGAGATAGCCCGCGAACCCCTTGCCCGTCACGCGCAGAAAGGCGTACTCGGACACGTAGCTGACCTTGCGATAGTCCTCGCGATTGTCGACGTCGGTCAAATGTACCTCAACGGTCGGGATCATCACCGCTTTGAGCGCGTCGAGGATCGCGACCGAGGTATGGGTGTAGGCGCCGGGGTTGATGACGATGCCGTCGCAACGACCGAGCGCACGTTGGATATAGGTCACGATGCGCCCCTCGCAGTTGGACTGCACGCAGCGCACTTTGACGCCGATCTCCCGCGCGTGCCCTTTGATCTCCCGCACGAGGGAGGCGTAGTCCTTCTTGCCGTACAGATCGGGCTCGCGCACGCCGAGCATATTCAGATTCACACCGTTGATAACGAGTAATTTCATAGTTTTTCCACCTCTTTGACGATGGTCTCCACCGTCTCTTCTTTGGTGCCGTCGTTGGATACGATGAGGGTTGCCGCCCGCTCGTACAAGGGCGCTCGCCGCTCGTAAAGCGCCGCGATCCTGCCTCCTTGGCTGAGGGGTCTGCCCTCGTCGGAGAGCGAGGACAGCTCGCGCGTCAGATAGACGATCACGCCGTTCTGTCGCATATTGAGCAGGTTTCTCTCCCGCTCTATCGCGCCGCCTCCCGTCGCGATCACCCTACCGTGTCCCTTGGCGACGTCGGCGAGAGCTTCGCTCTCATAACTGCGAAAAACCGCTTCCCCTTCGCTCCTGAAGATGTCGGGGATGTTGCCGTGCGCCTTCACGATCTCCTCGTCCACGTCGATGAAGGGTTTGCCGAGTCGGAGTGCCAAGGCTCGCCCGATCGTGGTCTTGCCGCAGGAGGGCATCCCGATGAGCCAGATATTCCTGTCCTCCGAAAGGATCTCCCGCACGATCTCGTCCACCCGTTCCATAGGGGGCAATGTGCCGTGGAACACTTCCGCCGAATACGCCGCCTGCCCCACCAGCATGTCGAGACCGGTCGCCACCGCGAGCCCACGGTCCTCCGCCTGCAGAACGAGACGAGTCTTGAAGGGGTTATAGATGACCTCCTGCACGCCTTCGAGCGCGGGAAAGATCGACAGATCGATGATCGAGTCCTCGTTCGCGGGATAGGTGCCGACGGGGGTCGTATTGATGAGGTATGCCGCGTCCTTATGCCTGGAGGCGGTGGTATAATTCTCCTCGCCGCTTCTCGACACCTTCACCACCGCCGCGGCGCCCGCATTCTTCGCGAGATACGCCGCCGTGTCCGAGGTGTTGCCCGTGCCGAGGATCACGACCTTCTTGCCCGCGAGCGAGACGCCCGTTCGCGCGAGGGCGTACTCCATCCCGCGGATGTCCATATTGTATCCCTTCAGCCGCCCGTTCTCTTCCTTCACGAGGTTGACGACGCCGAGCGCCGCCGCCTCTTCGGACAGTTCGTCGAGATAGGGGATCACCGCCCGCTTGTAGGGGATCGTGACGTTGAACGCCTTATAGCGGTGCGACCGCATAAAAGCGCCGAGGTCAGCCTCCGCGACTTCGGTCAGGTCGTAATCGTACCCCAGCTTGTTGTGTACGACCTTGGAATAGCTGTAATCCAGCCTTTTGCCGATCAAACAGTAATCCGCCATTTATTCCACCATAAAATACGCACCCGCTTCCGCGACGGGGATCTCGGTCAGGCGACAGTCGCCGATGCCCGCGATGGTGACGAGGGTCAATCGGTCCCCCGCCCGCTTCTTATCCGCGACGAAGTGCGGGATCAGTTCCTCGATCGGATTGAGCTCCAGCCCGAGGTCGTTGGAGAGCAACAGCTCTTCGATCTTGTAGAATTCTTCTTCCGGCAGTTCGCCCCGTTGCGAGGCGAGGCGCGCCATCACGCGCACTCCGTACGCGACCGCCACGCCGTGCGGCACGACGAACTCGGTCAAGGTCTCCACCGCGTGGGCGACGGTGTGCCCGAGGTTCAGGAGCTTGCGCTTGCCGCCCTCCTTTTCGTCCGCCTCCACGATGCGCCGCTTCGCGTCCACGCAGAGGTAGATGAAATCCTCGAGGTTCTCCGAGGTCAACCCCTCGGACAGGATGTCAAAGATCGCGCCCCCTTCCAGCACCGCGTATTTCACCCCTTCGCCGAGCCCGTTGCGGATCTCGTCGTAAGGCAAAGTCTTCATAAAGTCCGTATCGAAGAGGACGAGCGAGGGCTGGTAAAAGGCGCCGACGAGGTTCTTGCCTTGCGGCAGGTCTACGGCGGTCTTGCCCCCGACCGAGGAATCGATCGCCGCGAGCAAGGTCGTCGGCATATTGACGAAGGCGACGCCGCGCATATAGGTCGCCGCGGCGAACCCCGCCATGTCCCCCGTGACCCCGCCGCCGAGGGCGAGCACGGTATCGGTGCGCGAGAATTCCTCCTCCGCGAGGAAGGCGAGGATCTCTCCGTAAGTCTTCAACGTTTTCGACTCTTCGCCCGCGTCGAAGGTGTAGATGCTCGGCTCGAACCCGCGATAGACCAGTTCGTCCGCCACCCCTTCGGCGTAGAGCGGCGCGACGTGGCTGTCCGTCACGATCATCACCTTGCCCTTTCGGCCGAGCCGTGCGAGGTATTCGCCGATCTTGCCGGACAATCCGGCGCCGATCACGACTTCGTAGGGAGTAGACGCATTTACGGTAACGCTTCTCATATCATTCTCCGTCCAAGAGTTTGCGGAGCCGTACGCCGACGTCACGGACGTAGCGCATCTGACTCGCGAGGAGATCCTCCGGCACGTAGCCGAAATGGATCTCAAAATTCAGGTTGCCCGCATAGCCGATCTCCTTCAGCGCAAGCATCAGCGCGTCGAAGTCGAGCTTGCCGAGATAGGGAGGCAGGTGATCGTCCCGCGTGCCGTCGTTGTCGTGCAGGTGCAGGACCCCGAGGCGATCGCCGAACGCGCGCGCCATCTGCGGGAGATCCTCTCCCGTGATCAAGGCGTGCCCGCTGTCCAAACAAAAACCGTAATCCTATCCGAGGGCGTCCGCCGCGCGCACCAGCTCCTCCGCCGTCGAGTAGATGGTCGGAAGCAGTACGGGGAGGCCGTGACGCTCCACCTTCAGGAACATATTCTCCAGCATACCCTTGACGCCGCATTCCCGCAGGATGGGGGCGAGCCGCTCGAAGACGCGGAGGTTGAGGTCATAGCATTCTTGCTGACGGTGCCCCTCCACGCAGTCGTTGAATTTGATCGGATGCAGGACCATCTTGTCCGCGCCGAGGGTCCGAGTCGCGATCGCCGAGCGGCGATAGGTCTCGAGGATCTCCTCTACGTCCGAGTCGTGATCGCGATAGCCGAAAGGCGCGTGCGTCTGTCCGATCTCGACGCCGTAGCGATCCGCCAAGGCACGGATGCGCCCACATTCCTTCTCGATGCTCCCGTCCCCTCCGAGGTCGAAGTCGCGGAATTCCTTGCCGCGATAGAGCGAGAGGTCCATCGCGTCGAACCCCGTCTCGGCGAGGAGCGAAAAACTCTTCTCCGCCCCCACGCGATCATAATATCCGTATCCGCACAAACTGAGTTTTCTCATGAATTTATTATAATTTATCTATAGTATATAGTCAAGAGAGTTAGGGAAAAGCGACCGTCTCGCCGCGCAAAATCTTTTTTCGATCAGACGTATATCTTGCGGATCGCCGTCCATAATTACCGTGACGGAGGTATAGAAATGGAAAAAACCAACAAACCCAAGAACGCGAGATTCGCGGCATTTATCAAGAAGAATCTTTACTTAATACTTATGATCGTCTGCGTGATCGCCATCGCCACGATGGTCGCAGTGACCTACGCCGTCAGGCAAAAGGGTACCGAGAACGCGATCGACGTCTCGGCGAAGGAGCAACCGTCGCACACCGAAACGGATGTGACGGATAAGCCGACCTCGACCGACGAACCGAAAGACGAGCCGACTGCGAGCGACGAAGTGCTCTTTGACCTGCCCCTCGAAGGGGAGACAGTGGGCGTCTTTGCAAATGACACCTTGGTCTACAACGCGACGCTGAACCAATGGTCGACGCACGAAGCCTACGACGTCGCGGCGGAGGCGGGCACCGAGGTGAAATGCGTCTATGACGGCAAGGTGGAGAGCATCACGACCAGCGTCCTCCGAGGCACCGAAGTGGTCGTATTGCACGGCAACGGAATGAAGACGGTCTACAGTCTGCTCGGCAGCGACGTGAAGGTATCGGTCGGCGCAGACGTGAAGAAGGGAGACGTCATCGGGCACATCGCCGAGACGGGCACCTTCGAGAAGCACAAAGGACCTCACCTGCACCTCGAGGTCTGGAACGCCGAAGGCGAAAAGGTCGACCCGACCCTCTTCTTCGAGAGCACGGATAAATGATATCGGGAAAAAGTATCTCGGACGAAAACAGTCGAGTCGACGCTCGACTGTTTTTCATTATGCCGATCCCCGTTATAAGGATGATCCACCCTTGACATCAAGTGGTTTTCGTGATACAATCCCATCGACATGGAAACCTTGATCTTCGTTGACAGCCTATTCTTGATGCCCATTGCCGGTCTTGCCCTCATCGTGGCGATCGTTTTGTTTGTCCGCAGTAAAAAAAGAGGAGGCATTCGTCCGCCCCGCGCACACACCTTTCGCATCGTTGCGCTGTGTCTGCTCCTATTTGCCATCATCGTTTTTATCGTGATCCCCTTGATTTATTTCGCTTACTTGATCGCCCGTTTCGGATTGGCTTTTATCTATTCGGGTTTTAAGTCCTTGTAAATCTCGTTTCCCTATTCCGCATCCGCATTTCTCCCTACGCAGTCCCTTGACGGGATACTTCTTTCGTTGCGCTTCGTTTCGCGTTTGCGATAAAAAAGAGGCGGGGATCCCACCTCAGGCGTTACCGTTTCTCGGGGAAGCAGGCTTCTCGGTCCGCTCGCCGTGATGCGCCCTGCTCCTGTGCCTCCTCGTCTTGTTCTTCTTGCCCTGCAAGATCACCCGATAGTTTTCGCTCCTGCCCTTCGCCGCCGCGTACCGCCGACAAAAGTCCTCGAGGGACAGTCCGCTGCGCTCGAGCATCGCCCGAAACCCGATCATGGTATTGTAGGCGTCGGCTTCGGCGTCGTGCTCCGTCGTATCGCCCTCCACCCCGAGGTCCACGAGGATATTCGCGACCGAGCGTTGCTGTTTCGTATCCGTAAAGAGCAGGAAGACGTCTCGCTCGTCGAGATAGTCGTAATCGATGGCGGGCAGATCGTAACGGGTGCATTCGCCGTTGATCGCCTTCGCGTCGCCGTCGAGAGAATGCCCGACGACGTAGTACGCCGAAAGGATCAAGTCCCTGATCTGCGGATAAAAATCCTTGAAAGTCGGCTGCTTCGTGTACTCGTTCTTTTTCCTCGTGAGCACCTTCCTGACGACGTACCAATCCCATTCGTCGTGGCGAATGTTCGGATTGATGATATAGTTTCCGCGCTCCGTGACGGAGAAAGATCCGTCGGTGACGACGTATCCGAATTCGCAGATCTTCGCGCCGCCCTTGGAGGTGGCGTTCTCCAGATCGAAAAAGAGGATCTTCATGCTTCTCCTTTGTAATGTGTCGGTCGATCGCCGCAGGTAGGCGGGGCGGTGCCGCGCCCTTCTCGAAGAGAGGGAGCAGGCGCGTACTCCGCGTACGTAACTGCTCCCCCTCGTAGTGGTAGTGAAGGATAGGGCTGCTTACGCTTTCTCGATCAGCGAGCGACCCGTCATTTCGGCAGGTTGCGCCACGCCCATCACGTCGAGCAAAGTCGGGGTGATATCCGCCAGCACGCCGCCCGAGGCGAGCGACCTGCCCTTGTAGCGGTCGTCCACCAAGATGAAGGGCACGGGGTTCAAGGAGTGCGCCGTCATCGGGGAGCCGTCCTCCGCGATCATGACGTCGGCATTTCCGTGGTCGGCGGTGACGATCGCCATGCCGCCCGCCTCGAGGATCGCCTCGATCAAGCGCTTGACGGAGGCGTCCACCGTGGTGACCGCTTTCATCGCCGCATCCATAATGCCGGTGTGTCCGACCATATCGCAGTTGGCGTAGTTCAGCACCATCACGTCGTACTTCTTTTCGCGGATCAGCTCGATCGCCTTGTCCGTGATCTCGGGCGCGCTCATTTCCGGCTTCATGTCGAAGGTCTCGACGTTCGGCGAGGGGATCAGCACCCTGTCCTCTCCCGCGTAGGGAGTCTCGTTGCCGCCGTTGAAGAAGAAGGTCACATGCGCGTACTTCTGCGTCTCCGCAATGCGGAGCTGCTTGAAGCCCTGTTTGGAGATATACTCGCCGAAGGTATTTTCGAGCCCCGTGGGCTTGAACGCCACGTCGAGATAGGGCTCGAACTCCGCCTTGTAGCTCGTCATCGAGACGTACTTCGGCGCGAGAAATCCCGTCTTCCTCTCAAAAGAGGAGAAATCGGGATAGATGAATGCCTGCGTGATCTGACGCGCGCGGTCGGGGCGGAAGTTGTAGAAGACGATGCTGTCCCCTGCCTTGACCTTGCCGACGGGATCGCCCGCCGCATCGGTGATAACGGTCGGCAGCACGAATTCGTCGGTCTTGTCGTTCGCATAGCTATGCCGCATCGCCGCGACGGGATCGGTCTCCTTGATGCCCTCGCCGAGGGTCATCATATCGTACGCCTTCTGCACCCTGTCCCAAGCGTTGTCGCGGTCCATCGCGTAGAATCTGCCCGTGATGGTGGCGACCTTCGCGGGGCTGTCGATCGATTTGATATAGTCGACGAGCTCCTGCATAAAGCCTACGCCGCTGGTCGGGGAGACGTCGCGTCCGTCCATAAAGCAATGAAGATAGACCTTTTCTACGCCGCGTTCCTTCGCCGCCTTCAGGAGTCCGAAGAGGTGGTCGATGTGACTGTGCACGCCGCCCGACGACAGGAGCCCCATCAAGTGGAGAGCCTTGCCGTCCTTCGCGTTGTCCATCGCGGCGACGATGGCGGGATTACTCCCGATCGAACCGTCCTGCACGGCGAGGGTGATGCGGGTGAGTTCCTGATAGACCACCCTGCCCGCGCCGATGTTCGTATGTCCGACTTCACTGTTGCCCATCTGCCCGTCGGGGAGACCTACGGACAGTCCGCTCGCGCCGATCTGCGTCGTCGGGTAGGTCTTCATCAGATAGTCGATGAAGGGGGTACCCGCCTGCTTGATCGCGTTGCCTTTCACTTCGGGATTGATCCCGAAGCCGTCCAT
The DNA here is from genome assembly GCA_017455605.1 of Clostridia bacterium. Classification (GTDB taxonomy): domain Bacteria; phylum Bacillota; class Clostridia; order Christensenellales; family CAG-1252; genus CAG-1252. The sequence continues at coordinate 27,273 of JAFSZO010000028.1, read as the reverse complement.
AATGACGATCGCGTGGAGTTTCGCCATAGATCAATAGTTCACGACGAGGCTGAAGTCGGGAGCCTTGAGGCTGGCGCCGCCGATGAGCCCGCCGTCGATCTCGGGCATCGCCATGAGTTCCTTGACGTTCTTCGGGTTCATCGAGCCGCCGTACTGGATGCGGAGCGCCTCCGCGGTCGCCTTGTCGTACAGCTTCGCGACGGTGTCGCGGATGATCTTGATGGTGTCGTTCGCCACTTCGGCGGTCGCGGTCTTGCCGGTGCCGATCGCCCAAACGGGCTCGTAGGCGATGACGATATTCGCGAGTTCTTCCTTCGCGATGTCCTTGAGCGCCTCGGTGGTCTGACGGACGAGGACCTCCTCGACCAAACCGCCTTCGCGCTCCTCGAGGGTCTCACCCACGCAGATGATGGGCTTCAGCCCTTTGGCGAGGGCAGCCTTGACGCGGGCGTTGACCGTCTGATCGGTCTCGCCGAAGTACTGCCTGCGCTCGCTGTGACCGATGATGACGTAGGTCACGCCCAGCTCGACCAGCATATCCGCGGAGATCTCGCCGGTGAAAGCGCCCTTTTCCGCCCAGTGCACGTTCTCCGCGCCGACCTTGATGTTCGTGCCCTTGGTCAGTTCGACCGCAGTCGCGAGATCGGTGTAGGGGGTGCAGATCACGACCTCCGCCTTCGCGTCTTTCACGAGGGGGATCAGCTCGGTCACGAGCGCCTTGGTCGCCGCGATCGTGTTATTCATTTTCCAGTTACCCGCAATGATAGGAGTTCTCATCTTTTATACCTCTCTTTTTTCGGCAAAAGCCGTTTTTTACTTGTTGTTCAGGCAGGCGATACCCGGGAGCACCTTACCTTCGAAGAGCTCGAGGCTCGCGCCGCCGCCCGTCGAGATGTGGGTCATCTTGTCCGCGAAACCGAGCTGCGCCACCGCCGCCGCGCTGTCGCCGCCGCCGATGATGGTGATCGCGTCCTTCGCGTCCGCGAGCGCCTTGGCGACGCTCATCGTGCCCGCCGCGAGGATCGGATTCTCAAAGACGCCCATCGGGCCGTTCCAAATGACCGACTTCGCACCGGCGACCGCATCGGCATAGAGGGCGCGGGTCTTGGGCCCGATGTCCATGCCCATTCTGTCCGCGGGGATCTTGTCACGATCGAAGACCTTGGTCTCGATCTCCGCGTCGATCGGCTCGGGGAATTCCGCCGTCGTCACGACGTCCACGGGCAGGAGGAACTTCTTGCCGAGCTTCTCCGCCTTGGCGAGCATCTCCTTGCAGTAGTCGATCTTGGTCTCGTCGAGGAGGGAGGTGCCGACCTCGTAGCCCATCGCCTTGAGGAAGGTGTAGCTCATGCCGCCGCCCACGATCAGGGTGTCGCACTTGTTGAGCAGGTTGTCGATGACGTTCAGCTTGTCCGCGACCTTGGCGCCGCCGAGGATCGCCACGAAGGGACGAGCGGGATGCTCGAGGGTGTCCGCCATCACGGACAGCTCCTTCTCGATCAGGAAGCCGCAGACCGCGGTCTTCACGAAACCGTACTCCACGATCGCCGCGGTGGTCGCGTGCGAGCGGTGCGCGGTGCCGAACGCGTCGTTCACGTACACGTCGCAGTACGAGGCGAGCTTTTTGCAGAGAGCTTCGTCCCTCTTCTCCTCGCCCTTGTCGAAACGGGTGTTCTCGAGGAGGACCACTTCGCCGTCCTTGATCTCCGCGACGAGCTTATCCGAGCAGGGACCGACGAAATCGTCGCTCATCTTGACCTCTTGTCCGAGCTTGGCGGACAGAGCGACGGCGACCGGCTTCAGGGAGAGCTTGGTCCTGTCCTTCGCGGCTTTTGCCATCATCTCCGCTTCGGCGGCGGGACGCTCCGCCTCGGGCAGAGCCTCAAGCTTCGCCTTTTCCTTCTTATTCAGTCCCCATCCCTCGGACAGCACGTTGTGCGGCTTGCCCATGTGGGAGCAGAGGATGACCTTCGCACCCTGATCCACGAGATACTTGATCGTGGGGAGCGCGCCGTTGATACGGTTCTCGTCGGTGATCACGCCGTCCTTCATCGGGACGTTGAAATCCACGCGAACGAGGCACCTCTTGCCTTTTACGTCAATGTCTTTTACGGTAAGTTTGTCCATAGAAACACCTCACATAGAGTTTTATTTCCTTTATTATACGCCTCCGCGCGCGCGATTGTAAAACGAAATCACACATTTTACCCACGCAAAAAGCCTCTCAAAACGCGAGAGGCTCCTTCGAATGCCGTTTTTTTCGGATCAGCCGACGAAATAGGCGTCGCAACAGGCAAAGCGCGCCTCCAAATACTCTTCGATGAATCCCAGTTCCGCTGCAAAGCCCGTGATCTCTTCGCTCCCCTCGCATTCTCGCCAGAGGGCGTCCGGCCATTTTTCAAGTTCTGCGAGAAAATAGCGGTCATCCACACCGCGGAGTTTCTCGCGGATAACGGACAACACGTTTTCAGTCGTAAATACACTCTTTCTCAATGACGAATACCTCGCGGCAATCTCTTCAAAATAAGCGTTTACGATCTTGTCATATAGAACGTTTTGCGGGATCAAAGAAGCAATATCTTCATCCGGATCCATCGGGCAATTTCCGCTTCTTCCCAACGTACGATCCAAATCGTACGCAATGGGTGCCCATTTCTTGCCGTCGAAGGTGCACCATACCTGGTTGCCACCGATCCCGTCGTCATAACCGAATACGCAATTGAACAACATTACGTCAAGCGTCCTCTCGAGTTCAACATATTCGGTGATCGTCTCACGCAGTACACTCGGGGCGGCATCACGGATGGCAAAGAGCATCTCGTTGAACGACTCTTCCGCCCATCCTTCCTCATCGTAATTCTCGTTGACGTATTCCTCTTCCCAGCTCTTGTCGGAGCGCATTCCGTCGGGGAGCATGACGACCCCCTCTTCGCTTCTCAAAACATCCACGTCGGAGCCCTCAAGCACCGCCTCACCGGCGTTCTCATCCCCCATTCCGAAGAGCCATTTATCCTTGCGAATGACCCAATTATAGAGCCCATGATACTGACCGTTCACATAGAAAAGAACGGGGTATCCGTCCACGGCGCCGCAATTCACGAGATCGGTATAATGATCCGAGAGGTCCCTTCCGTGCGCCATCTGCCCGTAGAGCGCAGACAACGCGACGTTTCTCACGGCGGACGGCTCGGAATAATTCGCTTTCAGAACGTACTTGTTCCCTTCGCCCCAAGCCTCGTCGAAGGCGACGTCCTTCTTCTCTCCCGACTCCGCATCGAGCAAGTTAACGGAAAAGTTCTTTTTGGGTTCGCTACGGCTGCTCTTCCCTTGCAGTTTCAAGGTGGCGGCACAGTCCAAGGTGATCGATGTGCTTTGATAGGATAACGCGACGGGGATCTTGATCTCTCTGTCGATATCTCCCGACTCCGAGACAAAACCCGACAGATCTCCCGTGACCGAGACGAGAGGGATCTCGATCTCATCGTAGGTAAACGACTTCACCACGATTTCGCCGCATTTTGAACAAGTATAGCGCGCCGCAAACGGCATCTCGGTCTCCTCCGTTACGAAAGAGGTCAACGACCATTCGTGAACGCAGGGATCCTTCGTCGATGGTTCGAGGGTATTCTTCCCATCGCCGCAAGACGCGAGAAACAACGCGCAAAGCGCGATCGTGATCAGCACGAACAGCCGCTTCTTCATCTCCCACCTCCGAAATACTCGTCCACGAGGGCGTAGAGCTCGGCGTAATCCGTCGCGTGATGCACGCGATCGCGGATCTCCTTCGCGACGCCCGCCTTACCCGAGGCGTAAGCGCAGACGTGATGCTTCATCAGATTCACGACGATCCGCTCCGAGTATTGCTTTTTTAAAAACTCTATCTGCAAGAGGATGTCCTCCCTTTCGGTGCGCGCCACCGTCTTGCCCGCGATCTCCGCGAAGAGGCGGTAATTGCCAAGCGCCCCTCTGCCGATCATCACCCCGTCGGCTTCGGTCTCGCGGAGCATCCGCTCGTAATCGCGCAGGGAACGCACGTCTCCGTTGGCGACAAGGGGGACAGCCACTGCGTCGCGCACTCGCTTGATCGCGGCGAGGTCCACGCTCCCGGCATACATTTGGTCGCGGTATCTGCCGTGCACGGTGACGGCGGAAGCACCCGCCGCCTCCACCGATCTTGCGACCTTGTCCGCCGAAAACGCCCCCATCTCGTAGCCGAGACGCATCTTGACCGTGACGGGTCTCCGGCTCGCCGCTACTGCCGCCGCCACGAGCTCCCCCGCAAGGACGGGATCCTTGAGGAGCGCGCTCCCCTCCCCGTTTTTCACGATCTTGGGCGCGGGACACCCCATATTGATGTCCACGATATCGATCCCCTCGGGCAGCAAGGCGACCGCCTTCGCCGTGTATTCGGGCGATGCGGAAAAGAGTTGCGCCGCAAAGGGCGTCTCGATCTCGGTCTTGGCGAGGAGCGCTTCGGTCTCACGGTTGTGATAACACAGCCCCTTCGCGCTGACCATCTCGGAGGTCGTCAGCCCCGCCCCGTACAAGCGCGCGAGATAGCGAGCCCCGAGGTCGGAATAACCCGCCATCGGCGCGAACAATGCGCGAGAGCACAGCTCGATCTTCCCGATCCTGAGGGCGTCACTCTTCATTCTTGACTTGGTTATATATCTCGTCGAGCTTTGCGAGCCCGAGCGTGCGGATATCCGCTCCCATCGCCTCGACGCGACGCTCCACCGCGGTGAAACGGCGCACGAATTTATCCGTCGAGCGGAGGAGCGCCATCTCGGGATTGATCTTTCTGAGTCTCAAGACGTTGATCGCCGCAAACAAGAGGTCGCCCCCTTCCATCTCCTTGTCCTTCTCGCCCGCGGCAAGTAGCTCCGCGAGCTCCTCCGTGACCTTGGTCGCGGCTTCTTCCGCCGTCGGGAAATCGAATCCGACCGAGGCGGCGTACTTCTGCACCTTGGCGGCGCGCATCGGTTGGGGGAGCGTCCCCGCGACGTGCGTCATCCGTTCGGAGGCGCTCTTTTGCTTCTTTTCCTTCATTTTCGCCTGTTCCCACGCGGCGAGCGCTTCTTCCTGATTCTTCGCCTTGATCTCGCCGAACACGTGCGGATGGCGGAAGATCAGCTTCGCGCAAAGCTCGCTCATCCCGTCCGAAACGTCGTACTCCCCGCCGTCCTCCGCGATCACGGCGTGAAAGGCGCCCTGCAAGAGGACGTCTCCCGTCTCCTCGCGCATATTATCGAGGTCGCGGTTGTTGATCGCCTCCACGAGCTCGTAAGCTTCTTCGACGGCATTCTCGCGAATGCTCTCGTGCGTCTGCACCTTGTCCCATTCGCAACCGTCCTCGTCCCTGAGACGATGGATGACGTAGATGAGATCGTTAAAATCGAAACGGGTCTTTTTCAAAAAATCGCGCGGGGGGAAACAGAGGCCGAACGAGCCCTCCGCCGCGGTCTGCTCGGAGAGGCGCGCCGTCCTGCCCTTCACGGTACAGACTTCGTCCCCGAGGATATGTAAGAGTTTGGCTTTGACCCGCTCGAAGAGGTCGGGCGTGACATCCGTCACTTCGAGGGTGGCGCCGACGGGCGCCGAAAACGCTCTGTTGGCGAGCAGAGAACCCGCCGATACGATATATCTGTCCATAGTCATCTCCTTTTCGTCGTCAATGAGGAAAGCGGCAAAGAGCGCAACTCCCCGATGGAAAACACCTTCAGTTTCAACACCGCGACGAGATAGACCGCCGATCCCACCGCCGCGGATACGACGAGGGACAGGATCGGACTGCCGATCAACAGCACGGGGGCGAGGATCGCCGTTACCATTATACCACCCGAAGCGGTCACGGTGGCAAGGGTTTTGAAAGCGTTTTCGGCTTTGCCCGTATACGCGAGCCATTTCACGAGGTCCAAGGCGGTGGCGAGCGCGTAGGAGACGAGGGTCGCGACCGCGATACCGAGGATGCCGATGCGCGGGACGAACAGGATGGTCAGGATCACCCGAACCAGCATCGAGAGAGCGAGCGCGGACGCCGCGTCGGCAGCTCGGTCGATCGCCTGCAAGAGGGAGGAATAGATCTGCGTGAGGGAGAGAAAAAGCACGCTCCCCGCCCCCACGGCGAGGAGGCGCGCCGCGACCGCCCTCTCCTCCGCCGAAAAGACGGGATACAGCACGTCCACGACCTGCGGCGCGAGGAGGATCAGCGCGAGGGCGGCGGGCAACGAGACCACGATCGCGAGCTTCACGGTCAAGGTCGATTTTCCCTTGAGAGTCCCTATATCGCGCGTCGCTTTGCTCCTCGATATCAGAGGGATCACGGCGATGGCGAGCGAGATCACCACGACGACGGGGAAGTTCACGACGGAATTGATCGCACCCGCGTAAATGCCGTAGGCGGCGACCCCCTCCCCCTGCGACATCCCGTAAAGGGAGAGCAAACGCACGATCAAGAGTCCGTCGATAAAGGCGGCGGCAGGCAGGATCAGTCCGTTCAGCCGAAGAGGCAACCCGTCTGCGAGCACCCGCCGAAAAGAGACGCGCGCAAGCGGCGTGTCCGCACGCCTTTTCATATAAAGGATCGAGAGGGTCACGGTCGCCGTCAGTTCCGCGAGGGTTACCCCCGCGAGCGCGGCGGCGCAGGCGACGCCGACCCCTCTGTCACGCAAAAGGGTGGCGAGTAGCAGTCCCGCGCCGAGCTTCACCGCCTGCTCGATCAGCATCGACCAGGCGGTGGGGCGCAGATCCATATTGCCGTTGAACCAGCCCTTGATCGCGGACAACAGCGCGACGAACGCCACGGCGGGAGCGATCACCCGATAGCCGAGCGCCCCTTCCGCGGTGCCCTGCGCCGCCGCGATCCTGCTACCGAAGAAAAACATCGCCGCCGCGATCACAAGGGCGGACAGGACGCTCTCCGCCGTCGCCGTCACGAAATATCCTTTCGCACCGCACTCGTCCCCGACCGCGAGACAGGCAGAGACCTGCCGCGAGATCAAGGTGGCGGAAAACGCCGAAGTCAGCGCGATACCGAGGGCATAGATGCTGAAGATCAGCTGATACAGCCCGACCCCCTCCGCGCCGATGATATTGGTGAGCGGGATGCGGTACAGCGCGCCCACCACCTTCGCAAGCAAGCCGACCACGGTCAGCGCGCCCGCGCGACGGGCATACCGATTATCGGTCGATCTGCTGTTCAAAGAGGCTCGCCCCCATCGCCGCGACGGTCTCGTCCGCCTTGGTGAGCGGCTCGTCCGAGGCGAGGATCAACGCGCCGAACAGGTCACCCGCCGACAGGATCGGTCGGATCACCTCTCCCCGCGCGCCCTTCTCCCCGAGGGGCAGGCATTTCTCCTCCGAGAGCACGACGGTGCGCCGTCCCGCGAGGATCTTCCTGAGGTCGTCGCCGATCGCGCTGCCTACGGGCGGCGCCATCGTGCCGACCGAGGCGATCACCACGTCCCCGTCCGTCACCGCGGCGGAGCGCCCCGTCACCTTCTTGATCGCCGTCACGAGGGACCGCGCGAAGGTCTCCATCGCGGAGAGTTCGCTGTACTTCTTCAGCACCACCTCTTCCGCGGTCGTGTAGATCTCCAGCTCTTCCCCTTCCCGCATCTTCATCGTCTTGCGGATCTCCTTGGGGATCACCACCCTGCCCAGTTCGTCTATCCTTCTCAGTATTCCCGTTGCTTTCATAGTACCTCCGAGAGGTAGTATGCAAAAAAATAAGGATCCTAATCGACCGATCGGGATCCTTGCTCGGGAGTCACGAATATTCAGTTCACCTTGATGATCGTCCGCGGCGCGGCGCCGGAGAGTAGCTCGCGGATCGTATAGAAGGAGCTACCGATGATGACGGTCGTGCCGTTTTTCAGGGGCTCTTTGATGTACTCGAGCTTGGCGTAGGCGCCGTTCGCCCCCTTGCGGCTCGCGCCCTCGCAGAGGGTCTGATGGTATTCGACGTTCTTGATGAGCTCGTAGATATCCTTGCCGCCGATCACGGGGACGAGGGTGGACTTGTCCTTGCTGTCGAGATAGATGCCCTCGGTCGAGGTCATGATGAGCAGCGTCTCCGCCTTCATCAGACAGGCGATTTGGGAGGCTGTCTCGTCGTTGTCCACGCATTGAACGACGTGCGCCGACTTCAGCTTGAGGTTGCGGATCTCGAGGTTGCGCGTCTCCTCACAGCTGACCGCGTCGTTGTAATTGATGATGGGGATCGCGCCCTGCTTCATCGAACGCACGAGCAGCCCGTGCAGGTGCTCCCGCTTCTCGGGATCGTTGAAGTGTTGATGCTCCACGAGGATCTGCCGCACGCTGTACTTCGGGTCGATGAACTGCCGATAGGTGTTCATCAGCACGGTCTGTCCCTGCGCGCTGTAATCGGTCTTCACCGATTCGTCGTCCCCCTCGATCTCGCATCCGTTTCGCTTCACGTAGTCGAGCCTGCCGACCTCCACCGCGCCCGACGTGACCCAAATGTCACCGGGACGCAGGTCCTGCGAAATTCGCGCGACGGTGTCGTAGCTGAGCGCGTTGCGCTTTTTGTCGATGAGCGCCATTGAGCCGACTTTGCCGACTAATTCACAATCAAAACCCATATTCCCTCCTGTCGATCGCGTATAACGGCGCGTATCCTGCGCTAACTATCTCCTCGCCTCGCAGTTACGTACAAGGAGTACGCGCCTGCTCGTTTCGTCAAAGAGCGCTTGTCTCCACACCATTCTCCGCAATCGACCTGTTTGATAGGATGGTGTGATGATATATTTTTTTCATATTCGGAACCCTGCGGGCTCTTCGGTTTGTTCTTTACACCATTCTCCGCAATCGACCTGCGGGAATGCCTTTCTGTTTTTTCGGAGCGACGCGACCCTCTATTCCGCATTCCGCATTCTGCATTCCGCATTAGACGGAATCGTTTTTCCCATTACGTCCAATGGACTTTGCAGATTGATGCAAGGGCAAGGCTCGGCAAGGGGTTGCGATTGAGCGTACTCCTTGTACGTGATGTCGCAAACCCGCAGACAGGAACACAGCCATTGCGCAATATGCAAAGTCCATCTGTCGAGAGTGCGGAGAGCGGTGCTCATCAGGCAATCACTCTATCCCCACCCACGTGGGCTTCGGAGATTGATGCAAATTCGAGGCACGACGAGCGGCGACGAATGAGCGTACTCCTTGTACGTGATTTCGCCGACGCGAAGTCAAGCAACGAAGAAGTTGCGCGATATACGAAGCCCACGTCAATCGTCGCCCGCGCCGAGGTATTCCAGCGCCGACGCCGCAGGCACGGGTTTGGAATCACCGTACCTCGTGAAGAACATAAACACGAAGGCGATCACCACGCAGACGGCGGAATAGAGGAACAGATATTGATCCTCGAAGTAGTCCATCACCAAGCCCGAGATGAAGGGGGTGATGGCTTGCGCGCTCATCGTGGAGATGTAGTAGTAGCCCGTGTATTTGCCCACGCTCGACGAGGAGGACAGCTCCAGTACCATCGGGAAGGTGTTCACGTTGGTGATGATGAGCCCGAAGCCCGAGATCAGGTAAAAGATGGCGAAGAGGTACTTTGCGAGGTTGTCCGGCTTCACGAAGAGGAAGACCAACACGAAGGACACGACGGACAGCCCGAAGCCGAGCAACACGCTCTTGCGCCTGCCGATCTTCACGGCGAGCATCCCGACGGGGATGAAGGCGATCGCCGAGACCGCCATCGACACGCCCGAGATCACGGAGGCGACCGCCGCCGACTGATTCAGCACCTTGGTGCAGTAGACGGACAGGTTGCTCGAGATCGCGTTGTAGCCCATGAACCACATAAAGGTCGACGCGAGGATGAAGAAGAAACTGCGCTTGAAGGCGCGCTCGTGCTTCTTTTTCGCGAGGGCGATCTCCTCGGCGGAGAGGGGCTCCGCGCCCTGCTCTTCCTGATTGTCCGTATGCTGTTTCTCGCTGTGGATCTCCACCGCTTCGTCGTCGTTACTGATGCCGTATTTGGCGCACTCTTCGCGGCATTCCTCGACGTACTTCGGCTCGTTGACGAGCAAGAGGAACGCCACGAGCAAGGCGACCATACCCGCAGCCACCGCCGCAAAGATCTGCACGAAGGGATTCTCCGCCAAGAGGAATCCGACGGTGTAGATCACGAAGGCGAGCGCGCCGCCAATGCCGCCCATCAGGTTGATCATCGCGTTGGCTTGGGAGCGGAGCGGCTTGGGAGTCACGTCGGGCATCAGGGCGACCGCGGGCGAACGGAAGCTCGCCATCGCGACCAACACAAGGAAGAGCACCGCGAGATAGACGCCGATGCGTTCGGGATGCACCTTGGTGATCTTCACGTTCACTTCCTCGCTCGCAAAGACCGCGATGCCCGGCTCGACGAACTTTTGATACTCTTCGTTATGTACCTTGATCTCGTCGTATTCCTCTTCGGTGATCTCCACCTTGTCCGAGATGCGCGTCCCATCCGAGACGACGGTCTCGATGCGGTAATACTTGCCGCCGTCCTTCTCGATCTCGGTCACGCCGTAATTCGCGACGGCGAGATACGCCTCCAAGGAGTTCTTATCGTTGAGTTTCAGATAGTCGTGATCGGAGTAAGCATAGCCGACGCCCGACGCCGCGGGGGTCTCGTACATCATACGATAGAACTGCTCCGAGGATTCATAGGCCCTACCGTCCGACGCCGTGTAAGTAAAATCCGCCGTGCTCTCCACCGCGTAGATCTCATTCCGGAGAGCCGTCGCGTCCTTTAGCTGAGAGGACGCCGTGATGGGCACGAAGATCATAATGACGACCGACAGGATCGTCCCGAAGAAGACGAAGGGGGTGCGCTTGCCTCGACGGGAGTTGACGTTGTCAGACCACTTGCCGAAGATGGGCAGGAGGAAGAGAGACAGGATGTTGTCGATGCCCATGACCACGCCGCGCAGGCTGTTCGAGAGACCGAACGCCCGCTCCAGGAGGAGAGGTACGACGAAATCGTACGCTGTCCAGAACAGCATAATGATCCCAAATGCGAGACCGACCTTAATAGTCTTTTTGTAATTCAGTTTCATCCTTTCTCCTTTCTTCGATCGCGTATAACGGCGTTGATACTTCGCTAACTATCTCCTCGTCGAGCAGTTACGTACACGAAGTACGCGCCTGCCCGCCTCCTCGAAGAGCGCTCGTCTCGACACCATTCTCCGCGATCGATATGTATATCATTTTTGCCGAGCCTCGCATCGATGGCCCTTCTGCGGGCTCTTGTGTTTGTATTTTACCATTCTCCGCGATCGACACGTATATTTTTTGCAGAGCTTCGTGCCCGTGGTCCATCTGCAGACTCTTGTGTTCTTTCTTTACACCATTCTCCGCGATCGATATGTATATCATTTTGCCGAGCATTGCTGCTGCAACCCTTCTGCGGGCTCTTGTGTTTGTATTTTACCATTCTCCGCGATCAACGTACGTTGTTTCTCTTTCGGAGCCGTAGGCGACCCTTCATACCTAATTCCTAATTCCTAATTCCTAATTGGAATGGTTTCCGTTCATTCTTTTTGCTCCCGCCTTTGGCGTCCGCAATTCCGCATTCCGCATTCCGAATTCCGCATTCTCACGCATCCGTCGGCGGTTCTTCGAGCGAGGTGAGGTACTCGTCCATCTCCAGCAGCGCGCCGTTCTCGCCACGGACGTATTGTTCGTATTTCCAGGTGTCCGTGACTTGTGCCTCGAAGCCGTATCGTTCCGCGAGGAAGAGGGCGAACTTGTCCGGACGAAGCGTCGTATTGCCCGCCGCCAGACAGAGGTTGATACTATTCGGATAGACGCGGATCCCGTTCACGAGGGACGCGACCTCCTTCATCGCGGTCTCCCCTTTCTTGGTGACCGGCATCATGAGGGACAGCAGATTCACCACCCCTTCGACCTCTCGTCTCACCTGCTCCGCGCCGAGGTGCTTCACCGAATAGTCGGCGGCGACGGTGCGTCCCGCCACGTTCGGATTGCGCGTAGGGGCGAAGACGGCGATCCCCTCGAGCCCCTGCGGCGCCACGGCGTTGTATCTCTCCAAAAACTCCTCTTTCGGCGTATCGGTCGAGACTGTCAGATACTCCGAGGAAGAGCTGATGCCGATCGGGAGCGGCGTGCCGAGGTTCACGAGCATATGCGGGTTGAACCCGTTCGAGAAGTCGATCTTGAATCCCGCGCGGCGGAAGGTGCGCGTGAAGTGTCTGAGGAGGTCGATGTGCGAGACGTAGATCATCGGTCCGCGCTTGTAGTGTTTGAGGACGAGGATCATTTCTTCTTCACCTCGTCACAGGGCGCAAAGCGCGCCGCGCCGCACCCTTGGCAACCCTTGTCGCACCCGGGCGTGCATTCCGCGCGATAGGCGCGTTCCCGCTCGCGCAAAAGGAAGGATCGAGACACACCGATGTCGATGAACTCCCACGGGAGCGGCTCGTCGAGGGGCTGTGCGCCGAGGTATTTCTCCTTGTCGATGCCGAGCTCCGCCATCGCTTCTTCCCAGATCTCGTAGTGGAAGTGCTCCGTCCAGCTGTCGAACATCGCGCCCTTCTCGTAGGCGCGAACGATCAGCGGAGCGAGCGCTCTGTCCCCACGGGCAAAGATCGCCTCGAGCTCACTGGTCTCGCGGTCGTGATAGTGGAAGGAAGCGCCCTTCACCTTGCGCAGTTCATCCTTGAGCAGGAATTGGCGCCGCGCCATCTCCTCACGGGAGATCTGCGCCTCCCATTGGAAGGGAGTGCCGGGCTTGGGGATGAAGACCGAGCAGCTGACGGTGATATTGACGCCGCCCTTATGCTTCTCGTAAAAGAGTCGACGGATCGAACGCACCAGCTCCACGATGCCCAAGAGGTCCTCGTCCGTCTCGGTCGGGAGCCCGAGCATAAAATAGAGCTTTACGCTCGTATAGCCTTGATCGAACGCCGCGGACAGCCCCTCGCGGATCTCCTCCTCGGTCACGTTCTTATTGATGACGTCGCGGAGGCGCTGCGTCCCCGCCTCGGGGGCGAAGGTGAGCGAACTCTTGCGGCTGTTCTCCGCGAACTCTTTCTTAAAGGAACTGAGGCGCAGAGACGGAAGAGCGAGGTGCACGCGCGATTCCTCGGCGATGGGTCCGATATCGGACAGTAGCTCCTCCAGCCACGGATAATCGCCCGTGGACAGCGAGCCCAAAGAGATCTCGTCGAATCCGGTCTCTCGGATCAAACGCTCGGCGAGACATTTGAGAGTATTCTCTTTGCGGTAGCGGATCGGGCGATAATAGTACCCCGCCTGACAAAAACGGCACCCGTTCTGACACCCGCGATACAGCTCGAGCATCGCCCTGTCGTGCACGACCTCGAGGGTGGGCATCAGTTGCGCCGTCGGATAGTAGCAGGCGTCGAAGTCACGAATGACCGCCTTCTTCACCGTCGTGCGGTGGGCGGGCGTGTTGAGCGAGGGAACGTAGACCCCCTCGATCTTCTGCGCGAGACGCAGGAACTCTTTCTTCCCTTTCCCCTTCGCCTTGCACTTGCGCCACAGCGCGGTCAAGGCGACGATGGTCTCCTCCCCCTCGCCGACCATAAAGAGGTCGAAAAAATCCGCGAGCGGTTCGGGATTGATCGCCGACGGACCGCCGCCGCACACGATCGGATAAGTGTCGTCGCGATCCTTGGCGTAAAAGGGGATTCCCGCCGCCTCCATCACGTAGAGGACGCCCGTATAGAGCATCTCGTACTGCACCGAAAACCCGAGCATATCGAAGTCGCGGAGCGGCTTCCTCGTCTCGAGGCTCGCGAGTGGGAGCCCGCTTTCCTTCAGCAAAGCGCGAAAATCGAGCGCCGGCGCGAAACAGCGTTCGCAAACGACGCCCTCTTGATTGTTTAAAACGTGATACAGGATCTTGAGACCGAGATTGGACATCCCGACTTCGTAGAGGTCGGGCATACAGATGCAAAAACGAACGTCACACGGCTTATCCATGTCGGGCGTATTGTACTCGCCCCCGCTGTAACGGGCGGGCTTCTCGGCTTTCAACAGTATCTCTTCGAAGGTCATTGGGTCCTCTTCGGTCAATTATACCATAAAGCCGATATAAATAACAAGTTTATTTATATCTTGCGGTGAGATTCCCCCCGTTAAGCGCCCGTCCGATCGGGGTATCGGTCGGATAGGTCAGACAAAGAGAGGTGATCTCACGAGGAGAGAGTCGACGGACGACCTTTCCCTTTTCCCGCACGACGGCGGGACGGAGGCGTCCTTCCTCGTCCGTGCGCGCAAGCGTATAGAGAGGCTCATCGGTCTCACAACGGGTCACACGCGGCAGGCAGAACGCAAAGAAGTAAGACAGCATAAAACCGCCGAAAAGAAGCAAGGCGAGGTTGCGGGTCAAGGCGAAGGAGAGGAGAGCGAGGACGGCGACCGCGAGTGTACCGACGGAGGTCACGACCCGCACCCCTTTCACGGGGAACAGGAGCCTCAGCAGCCTGCCGCCGTCCAAGGGGTATGCAGGGAGCAGATTGACCGAGGCGATGAGTACGTTCGCCCTAAGGAATCCCTTGAGAGTCCCATACAGCTCAGGTAGGAGCCAACAGACAGAGAGCGCGACGGAGGCGACGAGCAGGTTGGACAGCGGTCCCGCCACGAGTACGGCGCCGAAGCGGGGGATCTCCCCCGTCGAGGTCATCATCGCGCCGTAAGGGGTGAGGGTGATCGCGAGATCCTCCGCCCCTGCGAAACGGGCGACCGAAGCGTGAGAGGATTCGTGGATCAACACGGCGAGAAAGGCAACGAGATATGCCCGCAAACCTCCGACGAGCGTATAGGCAAAGAGCGCGACGAAGCAAAGCGGATGAATGCGAAACTTCAAAAGAGCAGCGACACCGCCGCGGCGATAGGATCGGGCAAGGCGGCGAAGCGAAAGATCGAGGCGGCGACGAGATACACCGTCCCGCCGAACGGGATCAAAAAGAAGAGGAAGGGAAGATCCTTGCCCCTCCGCCTCCTGACGATCACGTTTCTGTTCTCATATCCCTTTCCGCTGATCCGCCGCACACCGTATCGCTCCATACGAGATCCTATGCCGCATAGGCGCAAAATAGACTATCCTCCCCGCCCGATCCCACGCACGCGGTAAGCACGCGCCGTGATCCGCACTTCGTAATATCCCATTTCGTCCACCTCGACCGAGGCGGAGACCGACTGCGGCTCCACCTCGAAATAGTTGTCGAGCAGATCGTACGCGTCGCTCTTGAGCACGGCGCCGACGTCCTCCCGTGTGCCCGTCTTGTCCTTGAGCAGCACCTTCCTTATGCGCTCGAGTCCTACCTTCGCCCCTTTCATATCACCTCGCTATTTTTCGGAAAAATCCAAAGATCCCACGGTATTTCGCCGTACAGTCGTACAGCGTGTTCGTCCCCATCATCACGTGGCTCGCAACGAGGAGTACGGCGCGATACTGCGCGCTCGTCGGCGAGGCGATCCGCCCCACCGTCTGCGACAGCAGCACCTCGTCGTCCTCGGGCACGCTGCCGACCACAGGCAGGCGCAGGACCTTCCTGACGTCCGCGACGCCGAGCGCCTCCCCCTTCATCACGAGATCACCTCTGACCCTGTTCACCACGACCTCGACGCGACGAAGCCGATACCCCGCGAGCAGGTCGGAGACCTTGTCGGCGTCCCTGACGCTCGCGGGGATGGGGGTGGTCACGACGATCGCCTCGTCCGCCGAGGATACCGCGCGATGAAATCCGTCGTCGATGCCTGCGGGACAGTCGATGAGCACGTAATCGAACCCACGACGAAGGGCAGCGATCACGGCGGAGAATCCCCGCTCCGTGATGCTCCCGTTTACGAGAGCACGCGAACTCAGCAAAAAGAGATTCTCCTCGAATGGATGCGCGACCAACGCCTCGGTCAAACGACATCTGCCCTTCTCCACGTCGGAGACGTCGTAGACGACGGCGCCCTCCAGTCCGAGGACGAGGTCGAGGTTATTCAGCCCGACGTCCGCATCCACGAGCGCGACCCTCGCGCCCGCTTCCGCGATCGCCATTCCGAGCGTGGCGGTGATCGTACTCTTTCCAACGCCCCCTTTGCCCGAAGTCACCACGATTACTCTTCCCATAAGAAAAAGGATACCGCTCCCCAAAGGGAGAGTATCCTTCTTTTTCCGATAAATATGTCTAAGCGACGAGAGTTTTGGCGATTAGTACTTGATCCGCTCCGCGATGTAGCTCTCGAGCTCGTCGAGGGAGACCCTATCCTGCGCCATCGTATCGCGGTCGCGCACCGTTACGGTGCCCTGCTCGAGGGTGTCGAAGTCCACCGTCACGCAGAAGGGCGTGCCGATCTCGTCCTGACGGCGATACCTCTTGCCGATCGAACCGGCTTCGTCGTAGGTCGCGGAGAACTTCTTCGCGAGGGAATGATAGATCTCGGTCGCCTTGTCCCCGAGCGCCTTCTTTTGGAGAGGCAGGACCGCCACCTTGTAGGGAGCGATCGCGGGATGGAAGTGCATCACGACGCGCACGTCGCCGCCCTCCAGCTCCTCCTCGTCGTAGGCGTCGCACAGGACGGTGAGCACCATTCTCTCCACACCGAGCGAGGGCTCGATGACGTAGGGAACGTATTTCTCGTTCGTGATGGGATCGAGGTAGGACAGATCCTTGCCCGACACCTTCATATGCGCCTTGAGGTCGTAGTCGGTGCGATCCGCCACGCCCCACAGCTCGCCCCAGACGAAGGGGAACTTGTACTCGAAGTCGGTGGTCGCGTTGGAGTAGAAGCACAGCTCCTCCTTGTCATGATCGCGGAGCTTGAGGTTCTCCTCCTTGATGCCGAGGCCAAGCAGCCAATTCTTGCAGAATTCCTTCCAGTAGGCGAACCATTCGAGGTCGGTGCCCGGCTCGCAGAAGAACTCAAGCTCCATCTGCTCGAACTCTCTGACGCGGAAGATGAAGTTGCCCGGGGTGATCTCGTTGCGGAAGGACTTGCCGATCTGACCGATGCCGAAAGGCACCTTCATACGAGAGGTCCTCTGCACGTTCAGGAAGTTCACGAAGATGCCCTGCGCCGTCTCGGGACGGAGATAGAGGGTGCTGACCGTGTCTTCGGTCACGCCCTGGAAGGTCTTGAACATCAAGTTGAATTGGCGAATGCCGGTAAAGTCCGCCTTGCCGCAGATCGGGCACTTGATCTCGTGCTCCTTGATATACGCCTCCATCTCGGCGTGCGACCAAGAGGCGATGTTCATCTCGATGCCGTTCTTCTTGTTGTAGTCCTCGATCAAATTGTCCGCACGATGACGCGCCTTGCAGCTCTTGCAGTCCATCAAAGGATCGGAGAAGCCGCCCACGTGTCCCGAAGCGACCCACACGTTGGGGTTCATCAAGATCGCGCAGTCCAAGCCGACGTTCAGCGGGTTCTCGGTGACGAACTTCTGCCACCAAGCCTTCTTGATATTATTCTTGAGTTCCACGCCGAGGGGACCGTAGTCCCAAGTATTGGCGAGTCCGCCGTAGATCTCGCTGCCGGGATAAACGAAGCCGCGACCTTTCGCGAGCGCCGTGAGTTTGTCCATCGTGAGTTTTGCCATAAGAGCCTCCGCATTTCTATTAGGAATAAATAAATGATAAAATGCGCGCGCGAAAAAGTCAAGCGAGAAGAGTGTCAAAAGAGAAAAACGCCGCGTATGATGAGGTAGGAACCAAAAATACTTGGGAAATACGGAGGTACATATTATGAATAATTTCTGCGGTAACGATTGCTTATGGCTCCTGCTCCTCTTATTCTGCTGCGGCGGCAATAAGTGCGGCGGGTGCGGCCTCGACTCCATCCTGTGGATCTATCTGATCCTGTGCTGCTGCGGCGGCTGCGGAGGCTGTGCCTGCAAGGATCACCCGAACTTCGGCTTCGGCTGCAAGTAAGGGATCTCCTCTTGCCCTCGACGGCGGAAACGAGCGCCGCTCCGATCCGCCGTCGTTTATCGGTCAAGGAAAAAGCGAGGGACGTCCCTCGCTTCTTCGTTGTTTTCATTGACAAAGCGCCTCGAAGGCTACGCGGACGGACCGCCGGACCCGCCTACTCCGCTTAGGCGCTCTCTTGCGTGCGTTCGCCTCGCAGTCTCGCGTAGGTCTCGGGGCCGATCACGTAGGTCTCCCCGGGCATCGTATTGAACAGACCGCTCTTGTCCCTGCACACGACGTGGAAGGTCCGATTGACCTCGAGGTCGACGCCGATCCTCTTGGCGAGCCCCATGAACCCGCTGACCGAAGGCGCGTCCTGCGCCCTGACCTCGACCGTCTGATAGGACTCCTCATCGTAGACGACCTTGATTCCCTTGCCCTCCTTATCCTCGACGGCGGGCTTGCCGTTGACCGACGGGTCGATGTCGTCCCAAATGCCGATCATCAGGAAGCTGAAGTTCAGCCAAGCGTGATTCTCGAGATAGTCTTTCCTGTCGAGCAGTCTGGTCAGCGAACGATACTCGTCGATGTTCTCGACGTACAGATTATTGATGTCGGACATCTCGAAGGCGTCCTGAATGACGTTGCCGAGCAAATCGTTAAAGATGCCGACCCATTCCGCGGCGGTGTCGTTCTCGAGGTTTTGCGGCAAGAGATTCATCTGCACCTCTTTGAGCAGCTTCCAGTTGTAGATATAGTTCGTCCCTTCGAGCTCCAAGCTGCCGAAGCGAGATTGGATATCCCCCCCCTTATTCTTGTTGCCGAAACGAGCGAGAATGTCGTCGAAATTGCCGCACGCGATGCCGACGGGGGCGATGGTATTGCTGAAGATGCAATTCCTGATCTTCGCGTTGGCTACGCCGTAGCTGGACTGTTGGAGCACGATCGCGGAAGCGGAATTATTGCGGAAGATACAGCCGTCGAAGACGTTGTCGCCGATCGCGACGTTGACGTGTCCGTAAGCGTATTGAAAGAGGCACCCTTTCACGTTGAGGGAGAAGGAATGCTCCTCGGTCGGATAGGCGTGTCTGACGCCGATCGCGCCGCCGCCCTTGCGACTCAGCTCGGTGAACGCCTCTTCGGCGTCGTCGCTCGTGGGTTGGGTGGATTGCAGGTTGGTATTGACGATGCGAATATTCAGCGATCTCGGCATATCCGTATAATCGGCGAAGTCCCAAAGCAACAGTTTTTCGCCGTCCTCGACCGAATCCGTAAAGAATTGTCCGTCGAGCTTTTTGCCGTTGCCGTAGATCGAGCAAGCGGTATTCTTGATCGTGACGCCGCCCTCCGACTTCGCGCGGTAGTATACATCCGCGAGCAGCACGACAGCGCCCGCGTTTCGGTTCGCCGCAACGACCTTGAAATCGTCGTACGAGGCGAAGCTCGGCTTCTCGCCCTTGCTCTTATCGAAAAAGTCGTTTTCCTCCCCGTAGCCGACGTTCACTCCCTTCACGAGGTGGAAAGTGTAGTTTTGTCTGATGGGCAGTCCCTCTTGGTTGTATGCCGTCGCGGTGATCGTGACGCTCTTGCCGTCCACTTCCTCTCCGAAGGTCACGACGCCGTGCTCGTTCACCGTCGCGATCTCGGTATCCGCGCTCTCGAAGGTAAAGGACTCGATCGAGGCGCTCGCGGGATAGATCGACGTGATGCGCATCGGATAGCGATTGGTGTATACGCCGTTCAGATAGGTCACGTTGCCGTAGACCCTCTCCTGCAACAGTCCGACCTTGTCGTTAAAGGCGGTGTCGAAGAGTCTGAAATCCTCGACGGCGGCGGTCACGCTGATCCGGACGCGCTGTCCCTCGTAGCCTTCCGCATAGGGATAAACGTACGCCGTGCCGCTGCCGACCGCGTAGACCCGCCCGTTCCTCACGAGGAGGACCGACTCGTCGGAGGACCTCCAAACGATATTCGGATGGGAGGCGTCCAGCGCGTAGGCGTTCAGCTCGACGTTGGAGGTGCCGAGCGCGAGATAGGCGGAGAGCGCACCCTCGGTCAGGGCGAAATAATTCTCCACGACGAGGGTCTTGACGCCGCTCACCTTCACGACGCGAACCTCCGCCGTCACGCCGTCTTTCGTGACGGTCACGGTCTTGCTCTCAAAGGCGGCGAGTTCCTGCGTCGTCACGACGTTGCCGCCCTGCACCGACGCGCCCTCCGCGAGATAAGGCGTGAGGTCGATCGTATCGCCCGCCACGTATACCTCGGGACGTTTGACGATGGCGGCGCCAGAGACCGTCACGCGCACGGTGTCCTCGATCGTGACGTCCTGCGCCGTAACCGATGCGGTGATCGTAGTCGAGCCCTCGGCGACGGCGGTGACGACGCCGTTGTTGTCCACCTTCACGATCGCTTCGTTCGCGCTCCTCCAAGTGACCTTCTCCTCCTTCACGCTCCTCGCGGGCTTGACCGAAGCGAGCAGGCTCTTGACGGCGTAACGCGGCAGTTCGATCTCGTCTGCATAATTCCCTTCGTAGTCTCCGATGTCGAGTACGCCGGGGATCGCGCCCCCGATATACAGCGTCGCACGAGCCGTGATCGAGGAGTTTTTCTCGGAAGTGCAGAGGATATCCACGCTGCCGTAATCGTGAAAGACCACGTTGGCGGAGTCTGCCCTCTTCTCGTCGGGCAGGACTTCCGCGATCGAGGGATCGGAACTCTCCCACAGCATTTTGTCCGTGGCGATCCCGGGGTAGACCTCACAGAATACCGTGAATTTTTTCTCCGTTTCCTTGTACTCTTCGAGATAGATCTCCGCGCTCTCCAAGACGCCGCCGCCATGCTTGATACGCACCGATTCGACGGGAATATCCACGAGGGCGGTGGCGATCAGCTTGCCGCTCGCGTCGATGGTCAGGATCACGAGGATCGGGATCAATAATAGCAAACACAATATCACTTTCTTCATCTTCAGTCTCTCTTTCCGCGCAACTTTGCGTAGGTCTTCTCGTCCAATTTGTAGGTTTCACCCGGAGCGGTGACGTACTCTCCCTCCGCGGTCCTGTCCGTCAACATATACAGCGGGTTTTCGAGTTCGAGGAATTTGCTTGCCGCCAATTCGAGCGCGCCGAGAGGCGCGGTCTCCATCTCGAGCGAGAGCAAGGAGGCGTACTCCTCGTCAAACAGGATCTGTAACCCGTCCGTGACCTGCTCGCGCGGGCGATTCACGAACATATTCTTCTCCGCCGTCCAGCCGTCCTCCACCCAGAAGTTCATAAACATCACGCCCATATTGACGTACTTGTCCTTGTCCTGAAGGACGACGAAATCGGCATTGTTACCCATCTTGAAGCTGAGGCGGGCGCATTCGGAGAGCTTGTCGTTGACCTTATCCAGCACGGCGTCCAACGCCTCGTTCTTCATCACCCCCGTCGGGATGATATCCAGCCGCACCTCCTCCGTCTTTTTCCAGTTGTAGACGTAGTTCACGCCCGTCCAACGGAAGGTATTGTAGCGCACGACCTCGTTCTTGCCGAGCGGGAAAGTCCCGTTGGAGACCAGCCCCGTCATCGAGATCGAGTTGGAGAAAATGCAGTTATTGACCGTGATATAGTTCTCCTGCCCGTGCAGCGACTCCACGAGGATCGCGACGCCCGCGCTGTTGCGGAAGATGCAGCCGTCAAAGCTCACGGTGCCGCCGATCGTGATCGCGTGCGAGTAGGAATACTGAAAGACGCAGAACTTGAAGTCGATCGCGAAATCCGTCCGCTTTGAGTAATAAGTGCGCACCGGCGTGCCGCCCAGCTTCATCAGGAGCTTGAACGTCTCCTTGGAATCGCTGCCGAGCGGCGCGTAGGAATTGACGAAAAGGTCTGTGATCTTGATGCCCTTCTGGTCGTCGTATCCTTCGAGTTGTTCGTCTTTCCCCTCCGCAAATAGCATGCTCTCGAAATTATACTGGAAGAACTGACCGTCCAGCTTGTAGCCGTTGCCGTACATATCGCGGATAAAGGAGATCTTTTGGTATTCGCCCTCGATCGCGTCGACCTCCTCGTGCGTGGGCAGGTAGACGTTGGTCTGGAAGACGAGAGCCTCGTCGCGCGGCTCGTACATCGTGGAGACCGCGTCGTAATACGGCTCGAAGGAGGGAATGACGTTCTTGTCCGGATCGCAGGGATTCGCGCCGTAGCCGAAACCGACGTTGACCCCCTTCACGATATTGCGGAAAGTGTAGAGCCTAGCCATACCGTTGGTGGAGAAGGTGCTCTTCACCGTCACGGTGACCGTCTTTCCGACTGCCTCTTCGCGGAAGGTGACGAGACCCGTCTTGTCCACAGAGGCATATTCCTCTTCTACCGAGTACACGAAGCTGTTCAAGGCGCCCGCCGTCGCGGGATAGATCTGCTCGGGGGTCACGCGGATCCCGTCCACGATCGCGCCGTCGTAGACGCTCATCGTGCCGTACACGCGCTCCGATCCGAGTCCGACGATGTCTTCGTCTTCGTCGAGATTGAGAGTGAAGTAGGACAAGGGCGTCGCGACCGTGACCTCGAGGGTAACGGCTTGATAGTCCGCCTTCTCAAAGCGGACCGTCGCCGTGCCGACGCCGACCGTCTTTAGGGTGTAACCGTCCACGGCGAGCACGTCGGGAGCGCTCGAGGTGACGACGACGTCCGACAAAATCTCCCGGGTAGCGAGATCGATGGGCGTCAAGGTGGTTGCCCGTTCCGCCGCGAGGAAGACGCCCTGCGTCCACATCGTGTCGCGGAAAAGGTCCAGTTCGGCGATGCCGAGGGACTTTTCGTATTCGAGGCGAGTCACCGTCAGAGTCTCGCGTTTGTCGCCCAACCTGACCTCTACCTCACGGCTCTCACCGTAATCGAGACTCGTCATCTCGATGGACGCGCCGCCCTTCGCGACCGCGCCTTCCGCCAGATAGGGAGATAGATCGAGCACGCCGCCGTAGGCGCAGACCTGCTTGCGCTTGACGGGGCTGACGCCCGACACGGTGACGGGGATCTCCTCGGTCTTGGTCTTTTTCTTTTTATCCTTCACCGTGACGGACAAGGTTGCCGTTCCTTCCTTCTTCGCGGTCAAGACGCCGGACGAAGCGACCGTAAAGACGCTCTCGTCCGAAGAACGATAGGTCACGTCGCCGACGAGCGCGCTGTAGGGCGTGATCTCGACGCGATACAGACTTTGCTCGTAGACCGACGTCGTGATCGCACGCACCTGCTCGTCCGTCTCGTAGGAATACAGCGCCAATTCGTGGACGGAGTCATCCTCGACGAAAAAGGCGCACGAAGCGCGCACCGAGGCGGCGTCCAGACTCTGCGCGGTGACCTTGGCGAATCCGACGTCGCGGAAGGTCACGATGCCGTCCTCGTCCACCGTAGCGACGCTCTCGTTGTCGCTGTACCATCGAAACCCGCTGACGGCAGCCACACCGGGGAAGTAGCGGGGAATGAGCTGATATTTCAGCTTTTTCTTATGGTATTCTCCGTAATTGATCGTCGCCTCGGTAACGGGCTCTCCCTTATGCCAAAGCTCGATGTTTTCCACACCGATGGAGACCTCCGCCGAAATGATCTTTCCGGACGCCGAGATCGTGAAGATCACGATCAAGGGGATCAATAGGAGCAATACGATAATGAACTTCTTCATATTATTTTTGCTCGATCTTTTCGTACCTCTTTTCCAGCCCGATCAAGAGCCACAGAGCGGCTCCGACCGCCAGCAACAGAGAGACCCCTGCGAGGATACAGAACGCCATCGTCATCCCCCACAGGAAGACGCCGACCATACCGAACAGTCCGTACAGGACCGAGATCGCAAAGCCGACGAACAGCGTCACGAAGGTGGACAGGTTACCCACCGAGAGTTCGCCGTCGCCGCCCACCGCGAATTGAGGACGATTGACGTCGAGCTTGACCGCAAAACAGGTCACGGCGACCGACACGAGGAAGGCGATGCCCGCCGCGCTGAACGCGAACTCCACCTTGACCTGCCCCGTGACCCAGATCATGATGGTGGTCACGAGGATCGAGATCGTCGAAACGGAGAGATAGAGGGCGAGTTTGATGAGGATCTGCGTGCGATAAGACACGGGCGCTATCTTGGTCAGATAGAAGTTTTCTCCCTCGCGCGAGACCGAAGAGGCGGCGAAGGACAAGATGATCGCGCAGAAGACCAGCATCACCATCAGAGCGAGCGCCGGCACGATGACCGCGCCGATCGAGTTCTCACCCATACTGGCGGCGAGTTTGTTGCAGTTGTAGACCATCACGGGAGCCGCCACCGCCATACAGAGGTATTGGAAGCTGTAGTTGCTGCTGCGAAAGATTTCGAGGAACTCTCGACGGAAGGTCGCCGCGGCGGGAGAATGCACCCGATTCTTAGTGACCTTGGTGAAGGTCGCGCCGCTCCCTTCGATGTCGCGCAGGATGGTATTGAGATAGAGCTTCTTATTGAGAAGGATCGCGCCGCCCGCAAAGAGGGAGACCACGAGCAGCGAGAGCAGGCTCGCGCCGACCCGCCATTCGCCGATCAGCATATAGGCGAACCAGTTAGAGGGATAGATATACTTCGCCGCCTCCGCGACGATGCCCATCGTCTCCTTGCTGAAGAAGCTCATCGCCTCCTCCTTCATATAGTCGACGATGCCCTGAATGACGCTCATATACAGAGCGAATCCCACCGCCACCATCACGACCGACACGAGGAGGGAGAGCGTGAACATATTCTTGGTGCGCGAACTGATCTGCATCACGGGGATGGCGAGCAGATTCGCAATGGAAAGGGGCATCACGATCGAGAAGATCAGGACGACGGGCAAAAGGGCGTAATAGCTCCATCCCTGCCCCGTCGTGATCCCGAAAATGATGAAGACGGGCAGCTCCACGACGAGGGTGAAGACCACCTGATACAGGACGAAGATCGAGATCTTGGAGACGAAGACTGCCGAGGAACTGACGGGGAAGCGCATCAACAGCTCGTTATCACCGCTCCTGAAGAGGTTCTTGATGACCGAACTGATCCCGAAAAAGACGAGGATCAACTGGGAGACCGCGATAAACAGCACGAGGAACTCCTTGCTCATCTCGTACAGGTGGAACATCGACACCAGCTGCTTCACGCCGAAGATATACGCGGCGTAGACGAGCAGGACGAGCGCAACGAAGACGATGGTCTTGATGACCGAGCGCACGGGGTGGGCTGTGCCTCGGTTGCCGAACCTCGATTTGAGTTCGAGCCTAAAAAGAGTCTTTAGTTCTTTCATGCCTTGTTCTCCGCCATCGTCAGCCCGCGGAAGACCGACTCCAGACTCTCGCGCTTGCCCTCTTCGTGCAGGTCGATGAGCGCCTTGAGCTCGCCGTCGTGGATGATCGCGACGCGGTCGCACAGCTTGGAAACGAGGTCAATGTTGTGCGAGGAGAAAAAGACCGTGTTGCCCGCGGCGGTATGCGCCTTCATCTCGTCGATGATGTCGAACATAGACTGCGGGTCCAGACCGACCATCGGCTCGTCGAGCACCCACAGACGCGGGGCGTGGATGAGCGCGGCAATGATACATATCTTCTGCTTCATACCGTGTGAGTAGCCCTTGATCTGACGATCGACGGCAAAGGTGATCTTGAACATCTTGAGGTAGCGGTTCATCCGCTCTTCGCGCTCGGCGAGGGGGACGCCGTACAAATCGGCGATATAGTTCACGTACTCCCTGCCCGTCAGCTTTTCGTAGACCGAGTGGTTGTCGGGGACGTAGCCGATGTTCTTCTTGGCGCCGATCGGGTCCTTCTTCATATCGTGCCCGCACACGACGATCTGTCCTTCGTCGTAGGGATGGATGCCCGTGACACACTTGATCGTCGTGGACTTTCCTGCGCCGTTTTGTCCCAAAAATCCGAAGATCTCGCCTGCTTTCAGGTCGAGGGTCAGATCATTGATCGAGTAGCGCTTGCTGTTGAGATAGCGCTTCTTCAGATGGCTGATGATCAGCGTGCTCTCCGCGTTCTCTTCCTTCATCGTGGGTTCCGTGCTTTCCGAAATGATCATTTTTTCTTCCATAATTCTTCCTTTTCAGCGCTCCGAAGAGTGCTTTTTATCGTATTATAAAATGCAGCGAGGTCACTGCCAACTGACCTCGCCGTTTTTGGTGATATTGCCCCATCTGCCGTCCTTCTTGACGCGCGCGTAACCTTCGCCCGTAAAGGGGGTCGCCGCATCGTAAATAAAGGGAACGGTCTCTTTGCCGGTCGTATCGACGTAGCCGCACTTCTCGCCGAGCGAGACGTTCGCCCAACCTTCCGAGAAGCTGCCTGCGGTGTCGTACTTGTAGGGGATCACGAGTACGTTCTCGCGATTGATGTAGCCGAAGAGCCCGTTCATCTCCACCGCCGCCATATCCTCCTTGAAGTTCAACGCTTCGGTGTAGATGGGCGGGATCACTTCCCTGCCGTTTTCATCCTTGTATCCCCATTTCCCCGCGCGCTGAAACTTGGAGAAGCGATCCTTGACGGGTTCGATGCGCGGCGAATGCACGAGCTTTTCCCGCGGGAAGATCTTGGAGAAATCGACGGAATTGTCCTCCCGTCTCTTCCCCTGTTTCCTGTTGCCGTTCGCGTCGCGATCCTGTCTGTCGTTGTGACGGTCCTCCCGTCTGCCCTCTCTGCCGCGCTCCTGCCTGTCGTCTCGTTTGCGGTCTCCCTGACGCGGCTCCTCTTTTCGAGCGTTGCGGTCGTTTCTGTCGATTCGTTCGTTGCGTTCACCGCGACCCTCTTGGGCATCACGGCGAGACCGGTCTCTCTCCTCGCGCGTTTTGCCGTTTTGACGAGCCGCGTTCCTCTCTCCGTCCTGTGCGGGAGCGTCTGCGCGCTGTTCGTCGGGACGGAAGTCCACGCCGAGCGGCGCGATCGCATTCACGACCTCAAAGAGTTTCTTTTTGTTGAAAGATTGCACGCGATACATCTCGTGTTTGCGGCGGGAAACGATGTCTCCGACCGTCTTGATGCCGCCCTTTTGCAGGATGTCGAGCGTCTCGACGGACAGATTCAGTCCCTCGACCGCCATCGCGAGCACCTCCGCCGAATAGGGAGGGGTGTAGTCCGAAGCGGGACGTTGCGGCTTTTTGTGCCAATGTCTGTTGTTGTTTTTGCCCATTGTTTACTCCTTGTGATATCTCTTGTGCCTTTTGTTCGCGCGCAGGATCAGGATAGTCAGCACGCTGCCGACCACAGCCACCACCGACAACACGATGGCGAGGATCTGCCCTCCGGACAGACCGCCCTGCCCGAGATTCGCGGACAGTACGTAGCGGATCTCTCCCTCGTAAAGCACTTGGATAAATTCTTTATTTTGATCGATGGGTTCGAGAGTG
>JAFSZO010000004.1 GCA_017455605.1 Clostridia bacterium | reverse complement strand
TCTGGATGATCGAGCCGGAGATCGCATTTGCCGACCTCAAGGACAACATGGCTTTGGTCGAGGACCTTTTAAAGTTCGCGGTGCGCTACACGATGGAGCGCTGCGGGCAGGACATCGAGTTCCTCAACAAGTTCGTGGATAAGGACCTCGTGAACCGCCTGAACAAGATGCTCGAGCTGAAGTTCAAGGAGGTCAAGTACACCGACGCCATCGAGATCCTCACAAACTGCGGCGAGAAGTTCGACTACCCCGTCTATTGGGGGTGCGACCTGCAGTCCGAGCACGAGCGCTATCTGACCGAAAAGCATTTCAAGCGCCCGATCTTCCTCACCGACTACCCGAAGGACATCAAGGCGTTCTATATGCGTATGAACGACGACGGCAAGACCGTCGCGGCGATGGACCTCCTCGTTCCCGGCATCGGCGAACTCGTCGGCGGCAGCCAGAGGGAAGAGCGCCTCGATATGCTGGACAAGCGTATGGCGGAGCTCGGTCTCAAGCAGGAAGACTATTGGTGGTACCGCAACCTCAGGATTTACGGCGGCACCAAGCACAGCGGCTTCGGCATCGGGTTTGAGAGGCTCGTAATGTACGTGACGGGTATTTCCAACATCCGCGATGTGCTGCCGTTTCCCCGGACTGTGAAAAACGCCGAATACTAAGCGGGCGAGTATAAGGGCACATCTGCTTTGTTACAAACTGCAAGGCGGCGAAATCACGTACGACAAGTACGCTCATTCGCCGCCTTTTGTTGTGCCTCGCATCTGCACCCTTCTCCTCGCCCGCTTGGTATTGGTGTAGTTGCGCCCGCTAGGTATTGCAACGGGCTCTCTGCCGCATTCTCCGCGCCCGCTTGGTATGGCAACGGAGCGCTCGTCTCTGCCGCCAACACCCCACAAAATCTGCGATTTTGCGTGGACCCCAGCGGCGGCACGCCTTCTCCGCGCCCGCTAGGTATTGGTGTAGTTGCTCTCGCTCGGCATTGTTTCTTTTTAAAAATCATTCGGAGCAACGCGACCCTTAATTCCTAATTCCTCATTCCTCATTCCTAATTAAAAAGACTCGCTTCGCTCGACATTGCGGAACGCTGTCCGCAATTCCGCAATTCCGAATTCCGCATTAAAGAGCGCTCGTCTCTGCCGCCGGCGGCGATCTTGGTAGGGCACGCACTCGGCATAGTCGTTTTAAAATCGCATAAAATCATTAACGCGAAATGACAAATGAATGCTATAATTATTTAAAAACAGTCAACAGTCTTCCGTTTCGAAATAGCGGGATACAAAGGAGAATGTATGAGCGTGGTCGTCGCAATGACGGGTGCAAGCGGGAATATGGGACAAGCCGTCGTCCGTGAGGTGATGACGCTTTCTTTCGTGCGGTTGCGCCTTCTCTTTTTGGATGAAAAGCGAGAGCGCCGTTTGAAAAGGAAGTGGCAAAAGAGGTACCGCGATCGCGTGGAGATCCGATTCGGCAACGTAAAGGATCTCGACGATTGCAGGTGGCTCGTCGATGGCGCGGACTACGTCGTCAATATGGCGGCGGTCATTCCTCCTCTCGCGGATCGGCGTCCCGATCTCGCGCGCGACGCCAACGTTACGGGCGTCCGAAACCTCGTGACGGCGATCGAGGAGCTCCCCGTCCAACCCAAATTGATCCATATTTCCACGGTCGCGATCTACGGCAACAGGAATTATCTGCATCCTTGGGGGCGGGTGGGCGATCCTCTGCTCCCGAGCGTCTACGACGAATACGGCATGGGCAAGCTCATCGGTGAACGCATCGTTTTGGACAGCAAGGTCGACACGTGGGCGGTCCTGCGCCAAACGGGGATGCTGTACGAAAAACTATTGATGTCCAACATCTCGGACGGCTTGATGTTTCATACGCCCTTTAACGTGCCGATCGAATGGGTGACCGACCGTGACAGCGGCGTCTTGATCGCCAACATTTTGAAAGCCGACCACGAACGAGGCGCCGAGGAATTCTGGAAAAACGTCTACAACATCGGCGGCGGCGCCGCCTATCGCACGACGGGGTACGAAACATTCGATATGGGCTTTGCCATGATCGGCGGCGGTACGGAGCGGTTTATGCGCCCGAATTGGCACGCGACGAGAAACTTCCATTGTATGTGGTTCTCGGACAGCGACGTTTTGGAGCGCCGCTTTCCGTTTCAAAGCGGATCGATGGCGGACTTTTGGTCGGAGATCAAGAGGAAGAACAGGTATTTTTCATTGGCGAAGTTGCTCCCGCCTTCTTGGATCACCGCCTTGGTCTTCAAGCGGCTCTTGACGGATGAGAACGCCCCGTATCGTTGGGTGAAACAGGGACTCGAAGGGCGGATCAACGCCTTTTTCGGCAGCAAAGACGAATGGGCGGCGATCGGAGAGCGCTGGGAGGACTTTCCCGTATGGTGCAAGGGTGGAGTCGACGGTCACGATTATCGGTCGGAGCTCGAGCCCGCGTATGCGGATCGGTGCGCGCTCTCTCACGGGTACGACGACAAAAAACCGAACGGAGAGATCGACCTATCCGATCTGAAAAGCGCTGCGGCATTCCGCGGCGGCGAATGCAAGGCGGCGTCTTTTGACAAAGGGGACCTTTATACCGCCGTCGGTTGGCGGTGCGCGGAAGGACACGACTTTCAGTCGTCGCCTTTCACCGTCTTGAAGGCAGGGCATTGGTGTCCGCATTGCGTGAGAGAAGGGCGGTGGAACTTTGACCTTCTGGCGAAGAAAAACCCGTTCTACGCCCAAGTGTGGTATGACAGCCATCGGCAAGACGAAAACGCGGTCTATTGGTTCGACGAGGATCACGCGCCGCGATATGAGGTGACGCCGTGAACGCGATCATTTACGCCTTTTCGGGGACGGGCAACACCTCGCGTATCTGCTCGCTCTACAAGCAAGAATTCGAAAGGAACGGCGTGCAGACGACGATTTATCCGGTGCGAACGGATATGGACGATCTGCCCGATCCTTCCGCGTTCGATCTCGTCGGGTTCGCCTATCCGATCCACGCCTTCAACGCGCCCTCGATCATGCTCGATCTTGCCAAAAAGATCAAAGCCGTTTCTCGCAAAGAGTTTTTTATTCTCAAGTCCTCGGGCGAGCCGCTGAAGGTGAACAACGTTTCCTCCCTTCGCTTCGTCGGCATCTTGGAAAAGAAAGGTTACGTCCTCAAGAGCGAGTATCACTACGTGATGCCGTATAATATGATCTTTCGCCACACCGACCGAGAGGCGGTGAGGATGTGGGAAACGGCTAAGGCTCTATGCCCGATCGAGGCAAGAGAGGTGCTGCGTGGTGTGGAGCATAAATTGCCCCACGTATGCTTCGGGCGGTTGATCGCTTGGTTGTTGCGGATCGAACAGATTGCGATGCGTATAAACGGTAGGTTCTTCAGGGTCAAAGCAGACAAGTGCATTCTTTGCCGCAAGTGCGAAAAGGCTTGTCCCGCAAAGAATATCCGCATCGGCGAGGATGGGCGGTTTGCGTTCGGCAAGAACTGCATCATGTGCGCTCGCTGCTCTTTCCATTGCCCGACGGACGCTTTCAAGATCGGCATTTTGAACGGTTGGCGCGTGAATGGGGCGTATCCGCTTGAGAGTGCGAGCGCGTCGGCGCCCGAACCGAAACATCGTCACGGATGGTATTGCAAGAGGGCGTATGCTCGGTACTATTCCAAAGCTAAAGAGAAGATCGCAAACGATCGGTGATTCGGAGCAACCCGACCCACAATTCCGCATTCCGCATTAAAGAGCGCTCGTCTCTGCCGCCAACACCCCACAAAATCTGCGATTTTGCGTGGACCCCAGCGGCGGCACGCCTTCTTCTCGCTCGCTTGTATTGTGGGTTTTGCTTTGGGTAATATGTTTTGAAAAAAGTGATCTGCTTTTCCCGATTTCTGTATAGCGTAATATTGTATATTATTACAAATGATGCGAAAACAAACAATAAGGCGGCGGAGAATGCGGCAGAGGCAAGCGCTCCGCTTTTTACTACTTTTTTACTACCATCGGCGGCGGAGAAGGGGGCGTAGGCGAGCGCCCCGATTTCTAAATTATCGGCAGCGGAGAATGCGGCAGACGCGAGGCTCGGCGAGCCGACGGAAAGGCGCGTACTCTGTGTACGTAACTGACGGCGGCGATGACAGAAACAAAGCAGATGTCGCGTTATGCGCTACCGTTGAGATATCTCGCCGTGGCGACTTGTATCTCGGTGGCGAGGCGGAGGCGGTAGTCGGGGTCGATGATCAGCGCCTCGTCGATGGGGTTCGAGAGAAAGGCGCATTCGATGATCACGGAGGGCACGTCGCCGTTGTCTGCGATGTAGTAGTCGCCGCGGATCGGGTCGAAGCCGCGTCCGAGCGTCGGCACGTTCATTGTTTGATCGAGGTGCTTTTGCAAGGCGATCGCAAGGGACTCGGAAGCGTCCGTCGTGTAGAAGACCTGCACGCCACGGCGCGAGGGTCCCTCGTATTTGTTCATGTGGATGCTGATGACGGCTTCGGGCTCCGCACGCCGGATCGTTTCGCGCCGCGCCGCCATGTCCGCCGTCTTGTCGAAGGCTCCCTCTACCGTGCTCGCCTCCCCGTAACGGGTCTGCACCGCCTTGTATCCCGCCGAGGCGAAGATGTCGCCGAGCACGAGCGCCGTCTTCAGGTTCAGGTCACTCTCCTTGACTCCCGTCTTCACGCCCGTCACCCCGGGGTCGGCGCCGCCGTGTCCCGCGTCGATCACGACGGTCGGCTTGGGCAGGGGAGAGAACGCCGCGCGCGCCTCTTTCGCTCGCACGCCCAGCGTCACCCCGACGGCGATCACCGCCACCGCGAGCAAGACGCCCGCCGCGATCAACAAGGTCCTCAACTTCACCACTTTGAACATAACCCGCTCCTTTTCGTCAAAAAACGCATTTTTATGCACGGAAAAATGCAAAAATGAATAAGTAGTCCACTTATCCACCGACTTATCCACAATCCGCTTTCCGTTTTCCACATATACACACCGATAGATCGTATGCGGCGAGGAGGGGGGATAGAACGTAATAATAATAATGCGGAATGCGGAATGCCGACGCCACAGGCGGAGGCAATGTCGAGCGTTAGCGAGATACATCATGTTTGCGAAGCAAATACATCATGTCGCCGAAGGCGATACAAGAGAAATTGCGAACGCCGAATGTGGGAGCAATGTCGAGCACAGCGGGTCTTTTCCCCTCCAAATCTTTGCTTTTCCGCGCGGAATATACTATAATACGAATATGACAGACGGTATGCTCGGCGCACCCTTGGAGAAAACTAAGGTCAAACAGATGAATCCGCTCGTGCTCGCCTTCGTGGGAGACGGGGTGGAGACTCTGCGCGTGCGCACGCGGCTGGCGCTCTCTTCGGACGCGAAGGCGAACGCGCTGCATCGCCTCGCTTCGGGCGAGGTGAACGCGCACGCACAGTCCGAGCAGGCGGAGCGCATCCTCCCCTTCCTCACCGAGGAGGAGGCGGAGATCTACCACCGCGCCCGCAACAGCAAGAGCCGTCATCATGCGAAGAATTTCTCCGTCGTCGATTACCGCCGTGCGAGCGGGCTCGAAGCGGTGATCGGATACTTGTATTTGACGGGGGAGCGCGAGCGGCTGGAAGAGCTGTTCGCCAAGATGGAGACGGTATGATCGTAGAAGGAAAGAATGCGGTAAAGGAACTCGTGAAAGCGGGGCGCACGATCGACAAGATCTGCGCGCAAAAGGGAGACAAGGCGGCGGAAGCCCTCGCGATGCAGGCGAAGGCGGCGGGCGCTAGAGCGGTCTTTTGCTCACGCGAAAACCTCGACAGGCTCTCCCCGAGCGGCAAGCACCAAGGGGTGGTCGCCTATACGACCGAGTTCACGTACAGCGCGCTCGAGGATATCCTCGCGGCGGGTGCGGAGGACAGTCGCCTCGTCGTCATCCTCGACGGGGTGGAGGACCCGCATAACCTCGGCAGCATTCTGCGTAGCGCGGAGTGTCTCGGCGCGGCAGGCGTCGTGATCGGCAAGCATCGCGCCGTGGCGGTGAACGACACGGTCATCAAGACCTCGTGCGGTGCGGCGGAATATGTCAAGGTCGCGCGCGTGACCAATATCAACGACGCGATCCGCGCGCTCAAGGACCTCTTTTTCAAGGTCTACGCGATGGATATGGACGGTGAACCTCTCGCCGACGCCGACCTGACGGGAGACGTCGCCCTCGTGCTCGGCGCGGAGGGCAAGGGGGTCTCCGCTCTCACCAAGAAACTGTGCGACGGTGCCGTGAGGATACCGATGACGGGGCAGATCGCCTCGATGAACGTGTCGGTCGCGGCGGGCGTCGGCATGTACGAATACGTCAGAAGGAAGGGGCAAAAGTAAAGATGGCAGAGCTCAAGGCGGAAGGAGCCGAACAGGCGGAACAGACCGCCCTTTGGCTGACCTCGGAGCAGGTCGCCGAGCGGGTGGCGGAGGGCAAGGTCAACGGCAGGCAGGACCTGCAGACCAAGAGCCTCGGCAGGATCGTGCGCGACAACGTGTGCACGCTGTTTAACGCGCTCAATTTCATCCTCGCCATCCTGATCCTCGTGACCAGCGGGGGCAAGAGCTGGAATAACGTCCTCTTTATGGGCATCGTCTTCTTCAACCTTTTCGTCGGGATCTTTCAGGAGATCAAGGCGAAAAAGACCATCGAGAAGCTCTCGCTGATCTCCGCGCCCAAGGTCAAGGTCCTGCGTGACGCGGAGGAGCGCATCATCCCCGTGGAGCAGCTCGTCCTCGACGACGTGATGATCCTCGAAGCGGGCAGGCAGATCTGCGCCGATTCCATCGTCGTGGGCGGCAGTATCGAGGTCAACGAAAGCATGATCACGGGCGAATCCGACCCGATCCTCAAGAAGGAGGGCGAGGAGCTGAAGAGCGGCTCTTTCGTGGTCAGCGGCAGATGTTCGGCGCGCGTCTTTCACGTCGGCGCGGACAACTACGCGAACAAGATCGCTTCGGGCGCTCGCTATATCAAGAAGACCAATTCCGAGACGTTGCGCGCGATGCGCGCGATCATTCGCCTGATGAGCATCGTCGTGGTCCCGCTCGGCGTCGGCTTGCTGTTGAAGCAGATCCTCGTCGCGGGCAATCCGATGGACGAGGCGATCCGCAAAATGGCGGGCGGCGTCGTGTCGATGATCCCGCAGGGGCTCATCGCGCTGTCCACGACCGTCTTCGCGGTGGGCGTGGTCCGTCTTTCCCGGCACAATACCCTCTCGCAGGACCTCTACAGCATCGAGACGCTCGCGCGCGTCGACATGCTCTGCCTGGACAAGACCGGCACCATCACCGAAGGGACGATGGTCGTGTCGGGGGTCTCGCCCGAGGCAGCCACGGAGGAGGAGATGCGGGGCGTCCTGTCCTACGTCGTTGCCTGCGTGCCGGATAACAATCCGACCTACAACGCCGTCGCGGACTACGTCGGCGAGAACGAGATCGTGCCCGAGGGCGACGCCTTCCCCTTCTCTTCCGACCGCAAATGGAGCGGCGCGAACAAGGGCGACGTCGGCTACGTGATGGGGGCGCTCGAGTTCATCGCGCCCGACAAGGCGGCTGCCTTTGCCGAGAAGTGCGAGGCGTTCTCCTCCGAGGGCAAGCGCGTCATCACCGTCGCGCGCACGGCGAAGATCGAGCAAGGCGTGCCCCTCTCGGGGCAGGAGATCCTCGGCTTCGTCCTGATCGAGGACAAGATCCGCGCCGAAGCCCCCGACACTCTTCGCTTCTTCGCGGAGCAGGGGGTGGACATCCGCGTGATCTCGGGCGATAACCCCGTGACCGTTTCGGCGATCGCCGCCAAGGCGGGGCTCGCGGGCGCGGACAAATATACCGACGCCGCCTCCTGGGGCGAGGACCCGGACTACGATACCCTCACCAAGGAGTACAAGGTCTTCGGCAGGGTCACGCCGGAGCAGAAGCTCGGCTTGATCAAGACCTTCAAAAAGCAAAAGCACACCGTCGCGATGACGGGTGACGGCGTGAACGACGTGCTCGCGCTCAAAGAGGCGGATTGTTCCGTCGCGATGGCGTCGGGCAGCGACGTCGCGAAGAGCGTGGCGTCCCTCGTCCTCTTGGACTCCAATTTTGCCTCGATGCCTCGCGTCGTGGCGGAGGGCAGACGCTCGATCAACAACTTGCAACGCTCCGCGTCCCTTTACCTCGTGAAGACCATCTATTCCGCCTTGCTCGCCGTGATCTTCCTGTTCATCGGCAGCTACCCCTTCGAGCCGTCCGATCTGACCCTGGTCGGCGTGACGACCATCGGCATCCCCTCCTTCCTGCTCGCGCTCGAGCCGAACAAGGAGCGCGCGGAAGGCAGCTTTTTATACAACGCCTTACGAAAGGCGCTGCCGGGGGCGCTGACCATCGTGGTCGGCATCGTTGCGATACAGATCATCAAGATGACGATGGGGCTCTCCGCCGAGGAGGCGCGTATGCTCTGCGTGTTGATGGTCGCGGTCGCGAACTTTATGGTGCTTTTCCGCGTCTGCTTGCCGATGGACGTGAAGCACGCAGTGTACTTCTTCCTCATGCTCGCCCTCTATATGGTCGGCTGGCTCGTCACTCCTTGGACCTTCCATATGATGAAGATCAACGAACTCACCACGCGCATGCTTTGGATCCTGCTTGCCTTGACCGGTGCGGGCGCAGTCATCTTCGTGCTCTTCATCTTCCTTGAAAAGAAGATCGCCAAGCGCGGCAAACCGAAGTTCCTCAAGACGTTGAACCTCGAATAGCTATACGTTGCTCGTCTTGACCTTGATCTTGACCGTAAGAGCCGTTTCGGACGGCTCTTTTTCGTCGCCGTATTTTTTGTGATATTTTCCCTTGAGGGAATAGGGATCGCACCCCTTCGCCCGTCCCGAATCGTATGCCGTGAGGATGGTGCGCCGCGCGTAATTCTCGACTTCATCCGCGACGAGGGATTTCGGCAGGTCGGCGGGGCTCTCCGCGAGATCGGTCGCGACGACGTTCACGAAGTAGGTCGCGTAGAGGGTGACCGCGCCGCTCCTCTCTACGTGCCACCAATGGAGCGACTTTTTCACGAAAACGTCCATAAACCCGTCCGTCCTTCGGATCGGGAGCAGCATCCCCTCGCTCTGTCCCGTCAGCCCGATCGCGACGGTGGTCTCTTCGCTCGCCACCGTGCCGATCCCTTGGTCTGTGAAGAGGACGGTCTCGGAGCAGTCGAAAGCGTAGTTCTGTTCGTCCCCGCCCGTATCTGCGCCCCCGATCGCCCGAGGTACGGGGACCGCCCGCACCCAAGGAAGATAAGGCGTGTAGCCCGCCGTCTCGAAGGCGGTGACGAAGCTCTTTAAGGTGGCGGTGGGGTGCCCGCCCGTCGAGGAATTGATCTTGTTTAACTGTTGCAGATAGACCGACGCCGCCCCCTGCATCGACACGCTGCGTTCGATGGTCTCCTTCGCCGTCCCTTCGACCGCCATGATCGCGACGTCGTCCATCACCGAGTCCTCGGCAAAGAGCTCGGTCACTACCTCGCGCAGACCCTCTTTTACGAGTTTCTCTCCGACGAGCAGCAGGTGACAATGGAAATAGGCGGGCTTGTAGGCGGTGATCCGTGCGATCGCATCCATCGCGCCGAGGATGGTCGGCGCCTCTCCGCTGATCACGGCGTAGCGATTGGGCGCGCCCGGGGCGGAGCTTTCCCCCGCTACCGCGATCTGGATCGTGACGCCGATCTCGCCCCGTTCCGTGCGGTCGATGCCCATGCCGATCACGACGCCCTTGTTGAGGATGGGTTCGGCGACGATCAGGTCGGCGACGAGGGCGCAGGCGAGGACGAGCAGGGCGACGAGGGCGATCTTTTGGGTCCTACTCTTCATTTTTCCCTCCTTTCTTTTGCGTCAGGGCATAGACGCCCACGCCGATCACCCCCGCCGCAGCGATGGTCGTCACGACGTTCATCCCGCGAGTCATATACTCCGTATACGCACCTTTCTCCCCGAGAAACAGCGCGGAGAGGACCACCGCCGACCCTCCGAGCAGCAGGTAGGGGAGGACGCGCCCCTTCCCGCTCGCCGCTTTATCCGTGAGTCCGACGAGGCACGCCTCGCCCGATAGGAACAGTAGGGCGAGGTACAGGCAGGAGATCACCGACCACAGGATGATGACGGGCCAGTCCGCCGAGCCGAGTTCGTCGGTGTTCGCCTTGAAGGCGCTGAGCTTAACGAAGGCGTAATCCGTCATTTTCGCCGCGTCGCCGTACGACGAGAGAAAGAGGGCGTAGAACGCCGTGACGAGGAGGATCGACGCGAGAGCGGCGGCGAAGGCGATCCTGCGGTGTGACTTCTTCTTTTGGGGAGAGACCGCGTTTTCGCTCGACAGGTCGAGGAAGGCGAGGATCGCCCCGTCTCCGAACCACCCCGCTCCCTTCCACACGCCGGCGCCGAGTCCTTTCAGGTCGGGCGAGACCATCCCGAGCGCGTTGAAGAGATCCCCCTCGGTGCGGGTGAAGACCAGCACGAAGATCAGCACGAAGAGAAAGAGCCACACGAGGATCTCCGCCATTCTGCCGATCGCGGCGCCTCCTTTGGCGGCGACGAGGGCGCAGGTCGCGAGGAGCAGGATCAGGATGGGCAGGACGGCGACGTTCTCAAAGAGGGACAACGCGAAATAGGTCGCGATCTCTCGTGACAGGGCGGTCAATTTCAGCGCAAAAAACGCGAAGAAAAAGAGCAGCAACGGCACGCGCGCCCCCTTGGAGAGAGGGAGAGCGGGCAGTCCGCCTCGCTTCGCGACGGCGAGGGAGCAGGCGAGGAGAGCGAGCTCGATCGTGGCGAGGATCAGCGCCGACCAGATCGCCTTGCTCTCCGCGACCCCCGCCAGAACGGACGGTAGGGTGCAAAACTTGCTCGCCGTGACGGCGATCACGCCGATCAGCGCGGCTTGGGCATAGGTGACCTTGCCCCTCGGCGGGGCGGGATACGATAGGGCGTTACTCATTCTCCGCCTCTCCTTCGTCCGCTTGAGCGACGCCCTTGCCGATGCGGGTCGGGTTGCGGTTCGCGATCCCCTGCGGGCGCTTCACCATTTTGGGGAGCTCCTTCTTGACGAATCCGTCTTTGAGATCTGCGCCGATCATGGGCGCGTAGGGGGACAGGTAGTCCGAGCCGAAACTGCGTATCGTCACGAGATGCGCGAAAAGGATCATCACCGCAAAGAGGATGCCGAGGAGCCCCAGCAGGGCGGCGGTCGCCACGAAGAGGAGCCGCAGCAGACTGTAGGTCCCCACGTCGTCGGGCACGAGATACAGCCCGATCGAGGAGAGCGCGGTCACGAGCACGGCGGGGGAGCTGAGGAGCCCCGCGCTGACCGCCGTCTCACCGAGGACGATCGCGCCGACGATGGAGAGCGCCATCCCGACGTAACGCGGCATTCGCACGCTCGCCTCGTTCAGTATGTCGAAGATGATGAGGACGAGCAGCATCTCGAGGGTGGGCGAGAGGGGCGTGCCGTTGGTGCTGTTGATGATCGTGATGAGGAACTTCAGCGGTAGGACTTGGTACTGGTATTCCTGCACCGCCACGAACGCCGCAGGCAGAAAGAGGGCGATGATCGCCCCGAACAGGCGCAGGAAGCGGGTGACCGTCACGCGGCTGTTTCGCTTGAAGTAGTCTTGGCTGTCCTGAAAGCTCTCGATCAGGAGATGCGGCACGGTCAGCGCGATCGGGCTGCCGTCCGAGAGGATCGCCACCCGCCCTTCGAGCAGTTTCGCAGCGACGACGTCGGGCTTTTCGTAGGAGCCGACCTGCGGAAAGAGGGAGGCGGGGTCGTCCTCCAGAAACTTGGTCAGATAGCTGCTGTCGATCACACCGTCGATCTCGATCTCGCCCAGCCGCTCGTTCACGAGGTCGACGGTCGCTCCGTCCGCCACGTCCGAGAGGTAACAGACCAGCACCTTGGTCCCCGTGTATTTCCCGATCCGCCTCTCTCTAATCACGAGGCTCTTGCTCTTGAGGCGGCGGCGCAGCAGGGCGGCGTTCACGGTGACATCTTCGGTGAAACCCTCGCGCGGCCCTTTGATGACGCTGCTCGTCGGCGGTTCCTCCACCGAGCGCCGCTCCCACTTCTTCACCGAGAAGAGCAGGATCACCCGCTCCCCTTCGACGAGGAGCGCGACCGTTCCCGTCGCGATCTCCTCCTCCGCTTCGGCGAGGGTCGTCGCAGTTCGGACGGGCGCGGTCAGGTAGACGCGATTCTTCACCTCGCCGAGCGAATAGGACTCGATGGCGGCGAGTGGCTTGATGACGTGCTCCTCGAGCAATTCCTTGTCGAGGAGCCCCTCGATCGCGCAGAAATATGCCTTTCTGCCGCCGATCTCCGCCTCTCGGACGAGCAGATCCGCACTCTCGCCGAAATCTTTTTTGAGTTTTTTACAATTTTTTTCGGAAAGCATGGAATTAGTATGCCAAAAGCGTGCGAGAATTATGAATGGGGGGCTGCGGACGCCGTAGGCGGACGCAATGTCGAGCGTAGCGAGACACATCATGCTTGCGGAGCAAGTACATCATGTCGCCGAAGGCGATACAAAACGGTGAAGTAGCTACGCGGTGAAGTACGGCTGACGCCGTGTGAAGTTACTACGTAGTGAAGTTTGTGCCCGACGGCACAAGTTGCGGACGCCGAAGGCGATACAAAACGGTGAAGTAGCTACGCGGTGAAGTACGGCTGACGCCGTGTGAAGTTACTGCGTAGTGAAGTTTGTGCCCGACGGCACAAGTTGCGGGTCGCTGCGCTCCGCGAGAGTGGAG
>JAFSZO010000027.1 GCA_017455605.1 Clostridia bacterium | reverse complement strand
CGGGATCCTCTTGATTATGCCAGCGTTGTTCACGAGGATGTCGATGACGCCAACCTCCTTCTCGACCTGACGGACGAACGCGTTGACCGCATCCTCGTCGGTGACGTTGCAGACGTAGCCGTGCGCCTTGATGCCGAGCTCCGCGTAGGACGCGAGGCCCTTATCCACGAGCTCCTGCTTGATGTCGTTGAAGACGATGGTCGCGCCCGCTCTCGCGTACGCCGTGGCGATCGCGAAGCCGATGCCGTAGCTGGCGCCGGTGACGAGGGCGACTTTCCCTTCCAAACTGAACATATTTTCCATTCTATTGACCTCCGAATGATTTTTACCTGCCGCGCGGGTGCGCGGTCCGCTATTGGTGATATTATATCATACTTCTCGCGAAAGTGGAAAACTTTTTTCGCGAGGCGCTACTCTTCGTCTCCGTAGCAAAACGCCCGCAGAAGGGCGAGGATCGAACCGAGGACCTTCTTGTCCATCACGAACTCGTACGAATCGGTGACCACGCCGTGCGCGACGAGCCAAGACCACACGTCGTCCCCGATCGAACGCTGCAAGCGGCGCAGCTCGGTCCGCGTGAACTCGCCGAGATTCGCCCTGCCGCGCACGTAGGCGGCGCGCATCGCCTTGTACTCCTCCTCATTCGCCTGCATGAGCTCGCGCACGTTCTCGTCGTCCGGTCGCAGGACCTCCGCGCCCTGCGCCAGCAGGTCGGCGTCGAGGACGTAGGACATACCTTCCTCCCGCTGCACCGCGCGCCGCTCCTCCAGCTCGGACAACACCTTGCGCGCCGTCGGGTAGGAGAGGGACAGATCGAGCATCAGCATCGGGACCGACACGCGACCTTTCTCAAAGACGTATAGCATCAAATTGCCTTTATCAATCGTCATCGTCGTCCTCCGTTTTCTCAAAGAACTGATAGCGATATTTCAAGTTCATCGGGTCGCAATCCCCGATGTAATCGCCCGAGTCCGCAGGCGGAAGCGCATTCATCTCGGGGCAAACGAAGTACCGCTCGGTCTTGGAATAGAGCACCACGTCCTTGCACACCTCGCGAACGACGCACTCGCCCGGCCGGATGGAGCAGAGCATGGATTTCGGCACGAGCGGGATGGTCTCCTCCATCACGTGGTCCAAAAAGGGAGACTGCCCGTTCAGGACGCCGGCGGGAGCAAACCGCGTGAACTCGCCGCATTCCTTGGAGAAGGCATCTATCGTCTCGAAATTGTTCGATCCGTAAAAGACGCAGACGTTGAGGTTGTCGCGAACGATCTTTGCGGGAAACGGCTCGTAGACGTTCTCGAGCTGCGCGTAGCTTTGCAACACCAAGATGAACCAAATATTCCTGCCCGCGCAAGCGGAAATGACCGTCTCGAAATCGGGGATTTTGGGGAAATTGCCGAACTCATCCAAGACGAAATACCATGACACCGGGAGCTTGCCGCCCTTGTAGGTGTTCGCCTCCTCGATCAGCGTCTTGTACATATCCTGCACGAAGCGCGCGATCGTGACGTACTGGCTCTTTATCTCGTCGCGGAAGTCGATAAAGACCGCGACGGGCGTCTTGCCGTCCGCATACTGCCTGATGTCGAAGCTGTTGCACGAGGTGATGATACGGGTCGAGACTTCGTAGTACTCGGACATCTTGGAGCGGAGGGTCGTCACGAAGCTGTCGCGCGTCTGCTGCGCCTTGATGAAGAGGGTGCTCTTGACCATCAAATAGGCGCGCGAGGTATGATGATCGCGGCGGGTAAAGAAGCCGCTTTTCTCCGAACCGTTGTTGAGGTCCTCCAGCACGTTCTCTATGACCGTGAGCACGGTGCTGAGGGAGAATTTTTCCTCCGTTACGGGGTTCGGCTCGTAGTCGATGTCCTCGAGCAAGCCCCAAATGACGCCCTTGAAAATGTCGCGGGCACCGTAATCCCAGACCGGATCACGAACGTTCTTATCCACGGGGACGAACATCGTGCCGAGCTCGTCGACCAGCGCGCCGACCTCGCCCAGCATGAAGTAGGTCCTCGTCTCGATGGCTCTGTCGAGCTGCTCCTGATCGGTGTACGTTTTCCCTTCGAAGATGCACTTGTAGACGCCGTCCTCATACACGGCGCGGACGCTGTTCTCGAGGTTTTTCACCTCGAGGTATTTGCGATAGACCCTGCGGAAAGGGTTCCAGCATTCGCTCCTGTTGTAGTCGCGGAAGTTCAGCAGGAACACCTTGTATCTCTCTTTGCGCAGCGTCTCGGCGGTGATGCGGTAGATCTCTCCCTTGGGATCGGTGATGATCATCGGACGCTTGACCTTTTGCCTCGCGAAGGAGAGGATCTGCGGCACGATGTAGGAGGTCGTCTTGCCCATACGGGTGGCGGCGATGACGCCGACGTGGTTTTCCTGCTCGGAATACAGCTGCATCAGCTTGCCGTTCACGTGAAAATTCGCCTTGAGCACGCCGGGGAGCGCGAGATTCGGCAGGTCGTCCCAAGAGACGAGCTTGCCCGATTTCGCGAGCTGCTCGTGGTGAATGAGCTGCATGTTCTCTTTGCCGGAAAATAGTTTCTTTTCGATCATGACCTGTTACCTCCGAAGCCGAAATGGAACGAGCTCTTGTCGCGGCCCTCGAGATAGGGTTTCGCGAGTTCCGTCGTGATCTCCTTGCCCGAGAGCTCCGAGCGATGGTCAAGCAGCAATTTCTTCAGCGTGGCGTCGATGTCGTCAAAGTCCATCTTCGCCAGTTCCGCCAAGGCGTCTGCGGCGATCGACCCTTTCTCGATCGAGAACCGTTCGCAGTAGCGCTCGTAGACCTTGGCGATCACCGCGTCTTTCTCCCCCGCCTCGAGCGGCGCGATCACGATCTGATCGGTGATGCGAGCGAGCTCGCGCTGATGGCTCTTGTCTGAGATGCAGATCGGCAGCACGGCGCCGAGATCGAGAGACAGCGCGAGACGTTTCACGCGGAAACGCCTACGCTCTTCGCCGTTCAGGAAGTTCTCGAGAATGTCGAGAACGGGGCGTTCCATCTGATCCTCAAAGAAAAAGACCAGCACGTTCGCCTTCTTCTCGACGAGATTGCGCAGGAAGATATGATTCTTGTTCGGATCAAACGATTCGGGCAAGAACGGGGGTCTGACCTTGGCGACGTTGGCGCCCGAGAACGCCTCCTTGATCGCCGCGTAATAGCTCTCTCTCGTCGCGCGCGAATCGCTGACGAAACAGAGCGGCGCATAGAACGACGTCGCGCGCAGGTCGACGTTGGCGACGTTGCGCATCATATGCTCGACCTCCTCCGCCCTGCCGAAGGTGCGCGCCGAAAACACCGCGGGGTCGGGCGCGAGGGGCGCGGCGTAGGACAGGCTGAGCGGGAACTCGCAGGCTTCGGACACCTGCGTGCGATCGGACGAGAAGATCAACGCCTCCTTCGCCTCGCCGTCGATGACCTCGCTGAACACGACGCGCGCCACGACGGGATCGAATATCACCCTGTTCACGCGGCTCGCTTCCATGCCTTTTTTCAAGAGACGCACGTTTTCATCCGGCGCCACGTTCGGCGCCACGTCGGGGAAGATCTCCTCGCGCAGGTATTCGAACGGCGTGTTTTTCAAGCAGGCGAGCACCACACCGGCGTACTTGTCACGCGCGCCGTCGCCGTATTCGCACAGAGCGATCGCGCTGACCACGTCACCCCAATGCGCGGCGCGTTCCAGCTCCTTTCTGCCGCTCTCGAGGTCCTTCTTCACCCCGATGCCCGTGCACCGCAGGATGCCGAGGATACGCAAGGCGACGAGCACGCCCGCGGACGCCTTCTCGATCAGGTGCCCGTAGATCGCGTACGCCGCGGCGCTCTCCTCCGCGATCATCCCGATCTTATTCATCTGCGTAAAGGCGTTCCCCTTGAGGGAGATCAGATAGTTCTCCTCCTCATTGAGCTCGCCTTCCCCATCCGTGATCTCCAAAAACTGCAGGATGCGCTTGCTGCGATAATACTCCGCCAAGCCGTGAACGGAGGTGATGGCAGGCGCGGAGATCTTGGCGAGAAAGGTCGCGATCTCCTCGTCACTCAGTCGAAAGATCTTGCCGAGCAGCGGGAAAATGCTCTCCCTCTCGCAGTATTCCCCGAGCACCGCCTCAAAGACGAAATACTCGTGTAACGTCAGTTCTATAGGATCGCCGAACATACTCCCTCCCCTTTTGGTTTTTCGCTCGGAGGTCGCCGAAGGGGCACGCCCGAATGCCGTCGCGGCAAGGGA
This sequence comes from Clostridia bacterium, assembly GCA_017455605.1. Classification (GTDB taxonomy): domain Bacteria; phylum Bacillota; class Clostridia; order Christensenellales; family CAG-1252; genus CAG-1252. Next base: position 4,958 of record JAFSZO010000027.1, on the reverse strand, counting down.
CTCCCCGCGTCCTCCCGAACGAAGTAAAATGTCGATAATGGAATCATTATATACGGTCTTGTCTGATTTGTCAACACGCGGACGCGCATTGCGCCCGCCCGTACCCCCGCAACAGCTTTTAAGCGGATGAGATCCCTCCGCTACGGTCGGGATGACAACGATATTATCCTTCGGAGCAACGCGACCCTTTATTCCGCATTCCGCATTCCGCATTCCGCATTAAATACGTTGAGCCGTGAGTGAAACGAGTGTGCCGAAACATCGCCGAATATTTTGTATCGCATTCGGCGTCGGCAATTCCTAATTCCTCATTCCTAATTCCTAATTGAAAGGACGCCTATCGGCGTATGATAATTCGCTGTCTCTCAAATGATAACGCTCTTCGTTCGTATTGCGCCCGCGTCACGTGCGGCGGTACGTCCGTTTGATCCGATCCACGCCCGCCTCCCTGCGCAGGAGGTCCTCGGCGAATTCCGCGATCGGGCGGCTGAGATCCACCGCGTCCACGATCTCGTTCGAGGCGCGCATGCTGTGATACTCGAACTCCGAGACGATCAAATGGTCCGCAAGCTTGACGCCCGCCATGCCGAGCGCCTGCGCGATGCGGTTGGTGGAGTCGATGTCCGCGTCCGAGGGCAGCAGGCTCCCATTCGGATGGTTGTGCCCGAGCACGACGTAGGTCGCGCGGCATTTCACCGCCATGGCGACCAGCTTGTCCCGGTCGAAGGAGACGGAGCGTCTGCCGCCGCCCGAGGAGACCTCGGTTTTCAGCAGTTTGCCCGTTTCGTTCAGATAAAAGACGAGCAAACATTCCTCCTTCTTCCTGCCGATGCGGGCGATCATCGCCTCCGCGCAGGAGACGGGATTGGTCAGGCACGCCGCGTCCTTTTCGGACAGCAAGTAGGCGGAAAACGCCTCGGGCAACAGGTGCAAAAAGAGGGCGGCGTTCTCGGTCATCCCCTTCACCGTAACGAGGAGATCGGGATCGGCGTCCAGCACCTTCTTGTAGGAGCCGAAGGTCAACAGGAGCTCGTGCGCGATCGCGTTGGTGTCGCGGCGCGGCACGAAGGAAAAGAGCAGGTATTCGAGCTTTTCGTGGTCTTCCAAGCACTCAAAGCCGAACTTCCTGATCTTGTTTCTCAATCGTTCTCTGTGTCCGTCGTGTAATCCCGCCATCTTTCGTAAAAAAGGGAGCGTGCCCTCAAAGAGTCACGCCCGTCTTCATGATCGCTATTTGTTTGTCGCCGCGCAGGTCGCACTTGGTGGCTTTGCCCTCGATCGTGTCGAGCAGCAGGTCGTACAGCTCCGTCACCGCCGCCTCCGTGTCGCCCGCGAGCATCTTGCCCGCATCGAAGTCGATCCAGTCCGTCTTCTTCGCCGCGAGGGCGCTGTTCGACGCGATCTTCAACGTCGGCACGACGCATCCCAAGGGGGTGCCGCGACCGGTGGAAAACATAATGGCATTGCATCCCGTCGCCGCAAGCGTAGTGCAGGCGATGATGTCGTTGCCGGGGCTCTCGATCATATTGAGACCGCGCTCATTCACGCGCTCCGCCTCGCCGAGGACGGCGAGCACTTCGCCCCGCCCCGACTTCTGCACGCAACCGAGGGATTTCTCCTCGAGCGTCGTGATGCCGCCCGCCTTGTTGCCCGGCGAGGGATTCTCGTAGACGTTCACGCCGTGCGAGCCGTAAAAGTGCTTCCATTTGTTGACGAGCGCCGCGATGTCCGAAAAGACCTTCTCATCCTTCGCCCGCTCCATCAGGGTCTGCTCCGCGCCGAAGACCTCGGGGGTCTCCGCAAGCACGACCGTCGCGCCGCACGCCTCGAGCAGGTCCGCGACCCGTCCGATCAGATAATTCGCCGTAATGCCCGAGAAGCCGTCGCTCCCGCCGCATTTCACGCCCACCGTCAGCTCCGAAAGGGGCACGAGGGTGCGTTCGTCACGAGACGCCACGGCGTAGAGTTCTTCCAAGAGGCGCAAGCCTTCCGCTTCGTCGTCCTCGACCTCCTGCGCGACGAGGAACCTGACGCGCTCGCCGTCCGGCACGATCTCGCGGATGCCGTCCATACGGTTCTCTTCGCACCCGAGACCGAGGAAAAGCACGCCGCCCACGTTGGCGTTTTTCGACAGGTTCACGAGGATCTGCCGCGTGCGCGTGAGGTCGTCGCCGAGCTCGGAGCACCCGACGCGGTGGGTCAGCACGACGACGTCGTCCACCCGCATATCTCCTGCGTGGATCTCCTTAAAACGGCGCGCGATCGCCTCCGCCGTCGCCGCGATGCAGCCGACGGTCGGCACGACGTAGAGGTCGTTGCGCGCACCCGCGCCGACCGCCCTCTTGTACGCCATCACCGCGTTCCTCGCGGGCTTTTGGGGGAGCGGAACGAGCTTTTTATCGTAGGTGTAGGACAGCGCCTCTGCCGTCAGCGCGCTGGAAAGGTTGTGCGTGTGCACGAAGTCACCCGCCTTGATCGCCTCGGTCGCGACGCCGATCGGGTAGCCGTACTTCACGACCGCCGCCCCCTTGGGGATGTCGCGAAGCGCGATCTTGTGCCCGGCGGGAACGGAGCCGCGCGGCGCCCGCAGGACGCCGACGTTGTCCTTTTCATTCAGGATGATGAGGTCGCTCATAACGCCTTCAGCGTCTCGCGGACCTTGCCCGCCTTGATCGCACGAACGTAGTCCACGGAGGCGGTGTACACGCCCTCGGTCGCCTCGAGGTCCATACCCCAGAAGCTCTCGTTGCGGATGAACGCCTCGTACTTCTGCTCCGTGGGGAGCTCCTTGGCGAAGAACGCCTTGACGTCGTCACCGTCGTTGATCGTGAAGTCCGCGCTGTCGTACAGGCAGAAGAGCGCGGCGAGGGCGTAGAGCATATACTTGCGGTTGCCCTTGTCGCAGGCGAGGAAGGAAGGCAGCAGTCTGGTCTTCCACTTCGCAACGCTGTTCAGAATGATCGAGGAGAACAGGTGATCGATGTAAGGATTGGAGAAGCGCTCGAGCACGTCCGACTTGAATTGATTCAGCAGAGCCTTGTCCATCTTGATGGTCGGGATGATCTCCTCGTTCGCGAGGGCTTCCGCATAGACGGAGAGGTCCGGATCGAGGACGGCGTCACGCACGATGCCGACGCCCGCGAGCATCGAGATGGGGGCGAGAGCGGTGTGCAGCCCGTTCAGGATCTTCACCTTTCTCTCACGATAAGGTCTCACGTCGTCCGTGAACTTCACGCGGGGATCTTTCAGGAAGGGGAGCTTCTCCTTGAGGGCGTCGTCCCCCTCGATGACGAGGGACAGGAACGCCTCGCCGACGGTCAGCAGCTTGTCCTCGCCGCCGATCCTCTCGAAATGCTCCGCTTCGTGACCGCGCGGGAATCCCGGCACGATCTTGTCCACCAGGCTGTTGTAGACCGCGATCTTCTCAGCAAACTCGATGAAATCCGCGCCGAGGCCCCACATCTTAGCGTACTTGAGGACGTACGCCTTGAGGGTCTCGCCGTTCTTCTCGATCAGCTCGAGGGGGAGCAGCTCCACCCTGCCCGCTTCGCCGTATTTCTTGTAGCGCTCGTAGAGGATCTTGGTGATCTTCGCGGGGAAGGTGCCGAGGTCCTCGTACTTGTCCGCCGCGTTGAAGGCGATGCCCGCCTCGGTGGTATTGCTGATGATGACCTTCAGCTCGGGGTCCATATACGCCTCGACGTATCTGTCGTACTCACGGTAGGGGTTCACACAGTCCTTGACCACGGTCACGTAGGTGTACTCGCGGACCGCCTTGCCGTCCACCTTGCCGCAGACGCAGGTGTGGTAGTTGCAGTCCTGCTTGCGGAAGTTCTCCCAATAGGGGTTGTCGATGGGGGTCACGAGCACGACGCTCTCACCGTCTCCGTACTTGTCCTGACGGAGCTGGATCAAATAGTCGATGAAACTGCGGATGAAATTGCCTTCGCCGAATTGCAAAACGGTCGCCATAGCTGAAAATCTCCTTTACTTTTGATTTATAAAAATTATACTACTCCCCACGCGCGAAAACAAGCGTTTTGACGAAAAGCGACGCGGGACGCCGTAGCGCCCGCCTCTCGGACGAAAGCCAACCCTTGGGGATCGGGCGCCTTTTCTTCGGTTCTCTTTTCATAAAAACGCGTTCGGGACGATTGCGCCAACATCGTCGACGTTTTTTGCGTTTGCCGCACTTGTCCGTAATTGCCCGTGCAAAATGCTTTAAAAAGCATTTCTCTCGACATGCATACGCTTACGCAGTAAATATCCGATTGAGGCACTATTAACTCAAATAGCAATCCCGGGGTCGACCACAGTGCTTTAACATTAAAATGAATTGACGGCGTTACCGTCATGAATTGGCTACGCCATGATTTCTCGCTCCGCTCCGTGAATTGAATTACAACCGCAATGTGCCGGTAGGCGCAATTCATGTCGCAAGGCAATTCATGACCGACAGGTCAATTCACGCAACCGTTAGGTTGCAATTCATTGCTTGCGTAGCAAGCACAGCGTCTCGACATGCATACGCTTACGCAGTGAATATCCGATTGAGGCACTATTAACTCAAATAGCAATCCCGGGTTCGACCACAGTGCTTTAACATTAAAATGAATTGACGACGTTACCGTCATGAATTGGCTACGCCATGATTTCGCGCTTCGCTCCGTGAATTGAATTGCAACCGCAATGTGCCGGTAGGCGCAATTCATGTCGCAAGGCAATTCATGCCCGACAGGGCAATTCACGCAACCGTTAGGTTGCAATTCATTGCTTGCATAGCAAGCACAGCGTCTCGACATGCATACGCTTATGCAGTGAATATCCGATTGAGGCACTATTAACTCAAATAGCAATCCCGGTTTCGACCACAGTGCTTTAACATTAAAATGAATTGACGGCGTTACCGTCATGAATTGGCTACGCCATGATTTCTCGCTTCGCTCCGTGAATTGAAT
>JAFSZO010000026.1 GCA_017455605.1 Clostridia bacterium | reverse complement strand
CGCTTCGCGGACGGCGCGGTCAAACTACTCGCGGGGATCCCTGACGCGGAAAGGGTGCTCGCCTTCGGTTCGGAAGAGACCGATCAGAGGGCGCTCGAGAATGCGGCGCGCATCCTCGAAGAAGAACCGATCGAGATCACCGTCGACCTCAAAGAACTGATGGATATGGGACTCTCCTATCCCGTGGCGCGCGCCGAAGCCCTCGCCCGTTACGCGGAGAGCAAAAAAATCGTCGTCGCCGACGTGACCAAACCCAACAACATCCTCGCGATCGAGTACCTGCGCGCGATCAAGCGGCGCGGCGGGATCACCCCGCTCGCCGTGAAGCGTGACGGCGCCTACGACGCAGACGGGATCGACCCGAACGCTCCCTCCGCCTCCGCGATCCGCAGAGCGCTCGCCGCAGGGGAAAAGCAAGAGGCGTTCGCCGCCCTGCCGCCCTACGTCGCCGAGGACCTCGAGGAGCTCCAAAAGAGCGACCTCTCCCCCATCCTGCTTTACCGTTTGACGCAGATGACCAAGGAAGAACTGGCGGAGATCGCGGACGTCAAGGAAGGACTGGAGAACCGCATCCTGCGACTCGCGAAGGAGTGCGGCGACGCGGAGAGCCTCGTGAAAGCGGTCTCGGGCAAGCGCTACACCGAAGCGCGCATACGTCGCATTCTCGTGAACGCCCTGCTCGGCGTAACGAAGAAAATCCAAAAACGAACCGTCTCCGCGCCCCCCTACTACAAGGTGCTCGGCGTCAAGGCGGGCCGCACCGACGCGCTGTCCCTCCTGTCGACGGGCGGCGTGCTGCTGACCGGCGAGAACGAAGCGGCGGAGAGCGGCATCGAGAGCGCCCTCGTCGACTGCCGCGCGCACGAGATCTATCGCGTGGCGAAAGGGCTCGCCGACATCCCGAGCGGAATGATCCTGCTTTAATTCAAAAAGATCGATCCCAGACCGAGCGCGAGAGCGAAGGAAACGCCCGCCTGCGTGGTCTTCATCAAGAGAAGTTTACCCTGCTTTATCCCCGTTTTACCGAGAAAAGCCATCGACTGCAAGAGGACGGACAGCCCGCCGAAGGAGACGGCGAGCGCGCACAGCGCCGCCTTCATCGCGCGCGAAACGCCGAGAGAGGCGAACTCGACGCACCCCCGCGTGACCTCGAACGCGCCGTAGAGCATCCCCGAAGCGAGGGTGCCGCCCGCAAAGAGGCTCGGGAAGAGGCGGGACAGGAGGTCGGACGCCATATCGCCCAAGAGGTTGGCGATGGCGATGAATCCGCCGACGAGGGCGAGCGAGAGAACGCTCTCGTACATCGCGTCGGAGAGGAGGTTTTCGGGCGAAGAAACGAGAGGCGGCAGAGAGGAGGCGGCAGTCTCCTTTTCCTTTTTTCCACGATAGAAAAAACCGTTCACCAACGCGCCGAGATAATGGGAGGCGAGGATGACCACAGCCGCCGCGGAGTCCCCGAGAATGACGGCACCCACGCTGCCGAGCACGAACATACTGCCGCTCGTCGAGGTAAAGGAGGCGGCGCGAACGGCGTCACGATCGGAGATCAGCCCCTTCGCGTGCAAGTCGCCGAGGACACGCGCCCCGACGGGATAGCCGCTGAGAAAGCTCATCAGAAGCGGATAGGCGGCGATGGGGGCGACGCGATACGCCCGAGACACGGGACGACCGAGGGTAGCGGACAAGCCGCCGACACAGCCCGTGGCGGTCAGGAGTTTGGTGAAGAAAAAATACGGGAGCATCGAGGGGAGCACCGCGGAGGCAAAGAGCATCACCCCGCCCCGCACGGTGGTGAAGTAGCGCTCGGGCGAGAGGAGCAGCAGCGCGAGGAGCGCAAAGAGAAAGATCGGGAGCAGGACTTTTCGCATAGAAATGTGTATGCGAAACGGAGTGCGCTAATGCGAAATCGCAAAGAGCATTAAAACAAAAAACATTCTTCGGGAAACCCGTAACGAGGGATCGGCTTAACGGTCCTCACCCGAGGGGGGATTGGCGCCGCCGCCCGAGGGGGGAGGCGTGAAGCGAGAGGCGACCTGATCGCGCAGGTCCTCGATCAAATTCATGGTGTCGTTCACCTTGTAGGCGACGTCGTAGAGGGCGTGATCGATCTTGCGATGCAAGGATTCGGTGATCTCGTCGCAATAGCGCTCGGTCTCCGCCTTCAGCTCGGCGGCTTGGCGTTGCGCCTCGGCGAGGACCTCGGACTCGGCGACCAACTTTTTGCGGGTCTCCTCCGCATTGCGCAGGATCATATCGGCGCGGCGCTCCGCGTCGGCGATCAGCGCGTCCTGCTGGCGCAAGAGGGTCTGCGCCTCGTAAAACGCCTGCGGAACGGATTCGCGTAGTTTAGACAAAAGGCTCGTGACCTTCACCTCGTCGACGTAATGCTTGCCGAAAAGGCTCTTTTTCGCGAGAAGCTCGTTCTCCAATTCGTTGATGATCTCGTCTACGTTCGTCATTCCGCGTCCTCCAAATACTGTCCCGCCAGAGCGATCACCCCTTCCCCGATGTACTTCGACGGACACCCGTCGAGCAGCGCCGCGCGCGCCTTGGTGGCGCTGACCCCGCGCAAACGGCTGTCGGAGAGGAAGAAAACGGTCTCCACGCCGTGGGCACGGTTGTAGTCCGCCATCTCGGTCTCGTAGGCGAGGTCCTCCGCGTCGCGTATGCCGCGCACGAGGAAATCGGCACCCATCGACTTCGCGGCGTCTACCGCGAGACCCGTGTAGGAAAAGACGGTCACGCGATCGCCGAAGACCGCGCGAATCATCGTCTCGCGCTGTTCGAGGGTGAAGAGCGCGTCCCTGTCGGGATTGACGAGGATCGCGACCGCCACTTCGTCAAAGGCGCGGATCGCCTTCTCGATGATGTCCTCGTGCCCGAGGGTGATGGGATCGAAACTGCCGGTAACCAAACATTTACTCATAACTCAATAGTACATAAAACGACTGTTTTTGTCAATAGCTTAAGCGACGCGGACGGTCGTCCTCCTCACAAAAGCGTCTGCTCGCCCTCTCCGCGGGAAAGGATCAGACGACCTTGATGCGGATCGCGGGACGGATGCCGCAGAGAAGGTCTACGTCCGAGGAATCGTCGAGGTTGCCGTCGGGAGTCACGACGCGCGCCTTCGCGCTCGAAAAGGGGAGGATGGAGCGCAACCACCAGAAAGCGTAGTCGCCCGACGTGCGAAAGGACGCGGCGGCGTAGTCGGTCTTGTACGCGGCGCGAAGGGGATCGGAAAGGTAAGGATCGGCGCAAAAACCGAATTCCGCGGTAGTCACGTTGCGAACGCTGAGCAAGAAGACCTTCGCCTTAAAGGGCTCGGCGTTCCGAGGATCGACGGCGCCCGCCCAGTTGCAAGCAAGGTCCTCGTCCGAAACGGCGCCCGCGGGAGGCGTCGCGCTCTCCTCGTCGCACTTGATGGAGGTCGCCAAGACGTGCTTGCGCTCCTCGGGAGAAAAGGCGTCGTAAAAAAAGTCGTCGGTGAGCCAGTCGCAGAGGTCGGACCACAGATAGGCATTGGTGCCGCCCTCGTCGAAGGGGCGATAGTCGAGGACCTTGTCCGAGAGCAAAAGCAACTTCCCGTCCTTCTCCCTGAGCACGCGCCAACGGATCGGCTCGATGCGGAAAAACTCGTCGCTTTCCACGTCGTAAAGATAACGATATCCGTCCGAGCCCGAGCAAACGCCGTATCGATTCGGCTCGTCCGTGATCAGGACGTCCGTGGGTTTGTAGCTTTGCGGATAGTGACCGAAAAGGATCAAGCCGTCTTTGTCTTTCGTAAGTTGGTATGCCACGATATTTTCCTCCTTCGTATTTTCTTCAACACCGCAAGGGCGTAATGCATGCGATCCTTTCGTATCGCCTTGGGCGATATGCTGTATCTCGCTTCACTCGACGTTGCGGAGCCCTGTCCGCAATTCCGCATTCCGAATTCCGCATTAATCCGGTCGCGTTATCGCCCTCGACTCCTATTCGGCAGACCTTTGCGCTAAGCGGCGCAAGATCTCCAAGGTAACGCTGCCGTATTTGCGCCTGTCGAGGGATTCGTAGGCGGGATGCGCGGGAAATTCGCGCTCGGTAGCGTGTTCGAACACGATGACCCCCTCCGCCGCGAGAACGTCCGACTCCGCGATGCGGGTGAGGATATCCTCGTAATAGGCGGCGCGATACGGCGGATCGAGATACACGACGTCGAAGCGGTCGCCGACGAGACGCTTCAGCGCGATATCATATGGGACCTCGAGGATCTGCGCCTCTTTGCCCACGCCGACCTTCGCGAAATTCTTCTTGATGAGGGCGACGCTCTCGGGAGAGGCGTCTACGACCACGGCGCGCGTCGCACCGCGGGAAAGCGCCTCGATGCTCATCGCTCCCGTGCCGCCGAAGAGGTCGAGAAACGCCGCGCCGGGGATCCTGCCCTGCAAAAGGTTAAAGACGTTCTCCTTGATCCTGTCCGTGGTGGGACGGACCGACCGGTCCTTGGGAGAGAAGAGAGCCCTGCCCTTGTATTTGCCTGCGATCACTCTCATACGATACGCTCCCGGTCGGTCAAGATCACGTCGGGACGACGGTCGAAGGGATCGGTCGGGACGCACTCCGTCTCCTGCTCCGCATAGGCGATGGCGACGCTGCGCCCCGTGTAGAGCGCGAGAAAACGGTCGTAATAGCCCTTCCCTTTGCCGAGACGAGCGCGAGTGCGATCGAAGGCAAGGAGAGGGATCACCGCGAGGTCGGGGACCTCCCGTGAGGGCTCGCCCGTCGGCTCAGAAATGCCGAACGCACCGACCGTGAGCGGATCACCCGCCGCATAGGGAACGAGAAGCATCTCCTCCCCATGCACTCGAGGGAGAAAGACCTGTTTTCCGTCCGACAGCGCACGCTCGAGGATCAGGCGGGTGCCCGCCTCGCGCGGGGTGGACAGATAGAGGAAGATCGTGCGCGCCGAGGCGTACTCCGTCGAGGACAAAAAACGCTCCGCGATGAGCTTGTCCTTTCGCGCCGCGTCCTCCGCCCGCATGGCGGCGAGACGATCCTTAACGATACGTCGAGCCTCCCCTTTCGTCCTCATAATACCTCTCGGCTCTCGGGACGTCGTACCCGAGAAGCACCTCATAAGGGATGGTGCCGCAATGCTTGGCGACGTAAGTCGCATCCACCGCATCCGATAATATTATAACACGCGACCCCACCTCCAAGTCAATGCCCTCCGAGATCATTTCAAAAGAGTCCATCGAGATCGCCGCGATACGGAGCCGCCGCCCCGACGCGATCACCCTGCGTCCGACTTCCTCACGTGCGATGCCGTCGCCGTAGCCGCCGAGCACGGTATAGGCGAGACAGGGATGAGAGGCACGGAACCCGCCCGCATACCCAAGGGTATCGCCCGCGTGAATGCGTTTCTTTTTCAGGATGAGCGAGGTGACCTTCATCGCCTTTTCGAGCGGGACGCCCGCCGTCGCGTACTCGTCGTGATAGCCGTATGCCGCGAGTCCGACGCGGATCATATCGTAGGAACGGGATAGGAGCGCGCCGCTCCCCGTGACGTGGGTAAAGGGGACCGTGGTCTGCCCCCTCTCCGCGAGCGCGTGGCGGATCGCGAGGACGCAAGGATCGAACGCGGCGTTCTGCGCTCGCACCGTCCCTTCGTCGCCCGCCTTGTAATGGGTGGCGATCCCCTCGACGCGGACCCCGCCCGAGGCGAGAGCCGCCGCCATCTTGTAACATTCCCTTTCCCCCGTAAACCCGAGGCGATTCATCCCACTATTCACCGCGATATGGCATCGACGGAGCCCCACGCGGATCGCCTCTCCGAGGAGGCGCGCTTCGCCGATCACGGGGATCATATCGTAGCGGCGCGCGAGGGCAACGGCAGAAAAAGAAGGAGCGATGACGAGGACCTCTTTGCCGAGCTCCCGAATGGGGATCCCTTCCGCCTCTGTCGCCACTCCGTAATAGGGCGCGTTCACCGCACGCGCAACGCGGGAGGCGCCGTGCCCGTAGGCGTCCGCCTTGACCATCAAGATCAAGGGCTTTGCCCACAGGCGGGTCAAGCGCCCGTAATTTCTGTTGATCGCTCCGAGATCTACGTCCACCACCATACCGCATATTATGCGGAAGCGGCGGCGGAATTACCTGTTCGCGTAATAATTGATCAGGCAACCGTCCTTGATGATGGTCTTCTCCGCGTCGGTCAGTTTGTCCACCGTCGCGGTTTCCCGAATGACATTGCCGCCGCGCACGATATAGAGCGGGAACGCCTCGTCCGCGAGTAGCTTCTCCTTGACGTTCGGCACGATCACGACGTCGCCGACCTCGAAGGTCGCCTGCGTCAGATAGGGGATCATGCCCCAGTTGATGAGGTTGCTGCGATACCTCTTGGTCGCGTATTCGACGGCAAAGTTCGCGCCGCCGCCGAGGACGCGCTGACAGCTCGCCGCCTGTTCGCGCGCGCTGCCGTCGCCCGGTTTTACTGCGTAGATCGCCGAGGTCAAGAGGGTGCCGCCATGCAAGGTCAGCCCTGCCGCCTTCACAGCCGCGGCGACGTCTTCGGGCAGTTTTTCAGTCACGAGATAGGCGTCGGATTCCGCCTTCACCGCCTTGCATCTGCCGACGTATTCGGGCACCTTGCGAGAGAGCGCGAACTCGGCGAGACGGAGCGGATTGCTCCTGTAGGAGGAGGTCTCGCCCGACGGGATCAGCTCGTCCGTCGTGGTGACGGGATCGTTGATGACCGCCGTAATGCGATAGATCGCGTTGTCACGCAGCGCGGGGATCGCGGGCCAATCGGCGATGTTGGGACCGTAGCGCAGGGGCGCGGCGGGATCCGCCTTGCCGTAGCCGTTGTAGACGCGGCTCTTGTAGGAGCTGTCGTCGTGGGTATATGGCGGAATGTTCGCGTCGTAATCGAGGTCGAGCGCGGAGGTCAGTCTGCCGCCGTTCGCCGCCGTCGCGGCGATGGAACGCGCGTCCATCAGGGCGACCGTCGCGATCTGCCCTTCGAGGGGCTTGGAGCCTTCGCGGCTTTCGAAGTTCCTCGTCGTGTGGCGGATGCTCAAGCAATCGTTGGCGGGGACGTCACCCGCACCGAAACAGGGACCGCAGAAGCAGGAACGCACCGAAACGCCCGCCTGCATCAACGTAGCAATGGAACCGTTTTTGACCAGTTCGGTAAAGACGGGCTGACTGCCGGGGTAGGCGCTCATCGTGAATTCGCCGTTGCCGACGCTCTTGCCTTTCAGAATGTTCGCGCATTCGACGAGGTTGTCGTAGGTGCCGCCCGCGCATCCCGCGACGACCGCCTGCTCGACGTAGACGCCGTCCTTGCGGATCTTTTTGGTGAGGTCGACGGAGACCTTGCCACCCATCAGCTCGTTGATATTCCGACTCGCTTCGGAGAGGATGTCCCCGGGATTCGCGATGAGGTCGGCGAGTTTGTAGGCGTTGGAGGGGTGGAACGGGAGGGCGATCATCGGTTCGATCTCGCCGAGGTCGATCTCGATCACGCCGTCGTAATAGGCGAGCGAGGCGGGAGCAAGCTTCTTGTAATCGTCCGCTCTGCCGCGCAGGGCGAAATACTCCTTGACGCGATAATCGGTCTGCCAGATCGAGGACAGACACGCGGTCTCGGTGGTCATCACGTCGATACCGTTGCGGTATTCGATGGGGAGCCCTTCGACCCCGTCGCCGATGAATTCGAGGACCTTGTTCTTCACGAGTCCCTTCTTGAACACTTGCCCGATCAAGGCGATCGCGACGTCGTGCGGTCCCACTCCTTTGCGCGGGGCACCCGTCAGCTTGATCGCGACGACCTCTGGATACTTCACGTCGTAGGTCATGCCGAGCAGCTGTTTCACGAGCTCGGGACCGCCCTCGCCCATCGCCATCGTGCCGAGAGCGCCGTAGCGGGTGTGGCTGTCGGAGCCGAGGATCATCGCGCCGCATTTCGCGTAGCATTCGCGCATATAGGTGTGGATGACCGCCTGATGCGCGGGTACGAAGATGCCGCCGTATTTCTTCGCCACAGAGAGACCGAAGAGGTGATCGTCCTCGTTGATCGTGCCGCCGACGGCGCAGAGGGAATTGTGGCAATTGGTCAGCACGTAAGGGATCGGAAACTTGGTCAGTCCGCTCGCTTTCGCCGTCTGGATGATGCCGACGTAGGTGATGTCGTGCGAGGCGAGCGCGTCAAACTTCACCGCGACGCCCTTGCCCTTCTCCGCGCCGATCTTGCTGTGCTCTTTCAGGATCGAGTAAGCGATCGTGCCGCGATAGGCTTCGTCCAGCATCTTCTGCGTGACGCCCGCCGTCGCGAGCTGTTCCTTGGTAGCGATCTTGCCGTTCAGTATGTAGGATGGTCCGTATATTTTCATGGTTTCTCCTTTCGGACGGATGGTCCGAGTTAGATTCTTCTGTCTCTGCGTTTGATCTTTTCAAAGGCGCGCATCAGCGCGGCGCGCGTCATCTTGTAGTCGGAGAGGCTCCGTTCCTGCCGCTTTTTCTCCTCTTCGAGCCGCTCGGCGCGCTCCTGCCGTTTCTCCTCAGCCGTCTCTTTGGGATACGCTGCGCCGCACAGGAGGGTCGCCCCTTCCTTCGTGATGCGGAAGACGCCGCCGTCCGTCTCGAAACAGAGAGACTGCCCCTCCGCGTCGGTCAGACGAAAGTCGCCCGCGAGCACCTCGACGACGGTCTCCTCCCTGCCCGCGAGAAAGCCGATCTGTCCGTCCTCGGTCAAGAGGACGAGCGAGCGGACAACCCCGTCGTACACGCATTCGCGCGGAGTCAGCACCGCGAGGGGAAAACTCTTCATTTCCCAAGGTCCTCGATCCCGCCGATAAAGTAGAAGGCACCTTCGGGCACGTCGTCCAATTCCCCGTTCAGGATGGCGTTGCAGCCCGCGATGGTGTCGGCGATGGGCACGTACTTCCCTTCGATGCCCGTATAAGGCGTCGCGACGTGGAAGGGCTGGGAGAAGAAGCGTTGCAACTTGCGCGCGCGGTAGACGAGCGCCCTATCCTCGGTGGACAGCTCGTTCATTCCGAGGATCGCGATGATGTCCTGCAGTTCGTTGTAGCGTTGGAGCACCGAGATCACCCGCTTCGCCGTGTCGTAATGCAGATCGCCGACGACCTCACGCTCCATATTGCGTGAGAAGCTCTCGAGCGGATCGACCGCGGGATAGATGTTCTGCTCCACGATCTTGCGGGAGAGAACGGTGGTCGCGTCGAGGTGGGTGAAGAGGGTCGCGGGAGCGGGATCGGTCAGGTCGTCCGCGGGAACGTAGACCGCCTGCACCGAAGTGATGGAGCCGTTCTTCGTGCTCGCAATACGCTCTTCGAGAGCGCCGAGCTCTCCCGCGAGGGTGGGCTGATAGCCGACCGCGGAGGGCAACCTGCCGAGAAGCGCAGAGACTTCGCTGCCCGCCTGTACGTAACGGAAAATGTTGTCGAGGAAGAAGAGGACGTCACGATGTTCCTTGTCACGGAAATGCTCCGCAAGGGTCAAGCCCGTGAGCGCCGCTTTCATACGCGCGGCGGGGGTCTCGTTCATCTGTCCGAAGACGAGCGCGGTCTTGTCGAGGACGCCCGACTCGGTCATCTCCTCGATCATTTCCTGTCCTTCGCGGCTGCGTTCGCCGACGCCCGCAAAGATCGAGCTGCCGTGCATCTTACCCGCGACGTTGTTGATGAGTTCGAGGATCAGCATCGTCTTGCCCACGCCGGCACCGCCGAACAGACCGACCTTGCCTCCCTTGACGTAGGGAGTCAAAAGGTCGATGACCTTGATGCCGGTCTCGAAGATCTCCTTCTTCTCGGTGAGGTCGGTGAAGGCGGGCGGTTCGTGATAGATCCCCGCGCGTTCCGACTCGATCTCGCCCTTGCCGTCAATGGGTTCGCCATAGGCGTTGAGCACCCTGCCGAGCACCGCATCCCCGACGGGGACCGAAACCGATCGCCCGGTCGTGTAGACCATCTCACCTCTCGAGAGACCATCGGTCGGATTCAACGACAGACAGCGAACGACGCCGCGGTCGACGTGACTCACGACCTCGAGGGATATCTCCTTCGATCCGTGCGGTAACCGCAAGAGTTCGTTCAGCGCGGGCAGATGCGACTCAAACGCGACGTCCACCACGACGCCGATGATCCTGACTATTTTTCCTTCAAACACTTTTTCCATATCATTCATCCGTGACAGATCCGACGTCCTGCAAGGCACGCGTGATGCTCTCCTGCCTGATCTTATTGTACTTACCCGTCAGATCGGCGATCATTTTCTCGGCGTTTTCCGTCGCTTGGGGCATTGCAATCACCCTCGAAAGGTGTTCTCCGAGCGAGGCGAGGATCAGCGCGCGATACAGTGCGGCAGCCACATAAGCGTAGATCGAACGACGAACGACGCCCTCGGTCGGGGGTTCCGACAACGGTTCCACTGTCCCGAGGAAAGGAATGACCCTCTCATTCACGGGGAGGAGACGATTGCCCTCAACGCTTGTATAGACGAGGCGCACCTCGTCGATCAAACCTTCCTCGTAGAGGTTGATCAGATCCGCCGCCATAGAGAATGCCGTCTCGGGCGAGGGATTGTCTGCCGAATGCAGAAACTCCACGTCCGGCTCGAACCCGGCTTTGGCGATCATATCGCGAGTGACAGAACCGACCGTAAAGAGATACTTCTCCTCCGCAACGCGCAAGAGGTCAAGGGCGAAGCAGGCGACTTTCTCGTTGTAATCCCCGCAGAGCCCTTTGTCACCGCCGATCACGATGAAGGCGGTCTTGTTCCCTCTCTCTCGGAAGAAATCCATCGGTCGATCCGTGAGACGAGAGAGTACGTCGCGCGAGGAGAGATAAAAGCGCTCGGCGTCGGGCAACACGCTCCTGCACTTGATCATCCGCGCCACGCTGATGGAATACATAGCGCGGTAGATCTTGACCGTCTCCCGCACCGAAGAAATGCGACGCTTTACCTCGCGATTATTCACGCGAGCACCTCGGCGATCGCACGATCCAGCGCGGCTTTATCGGACTCCGAGAGTTCCCCCGACTCTTCGATAGAGGAGAGGATCTCCGGGTGATTCGCGCGAATATGCTCGAGCAGACGGGCAAGGGTCGCGCCGATCTTTTCTTTCTCCACGTGGCGGAACGATTCGTCCGACATCGCGTAGATCTCGGCGACCTCCTCCGCCATCGGATAGGGAGCGCCCTGCCGTTGGATCAGCATTTGGGTCAGTTTCGCGCCTCGATCGAGAACCGACTTCGTATCCTCGTCCACGTCCGCGCCGAACTCGGTGAACACCGCCATCTCGCGATAACGCGCGAGGTCGAGCTTCAGCCCCTTGACCACCGAACGCATCGCTTTGGGCTGAGCGTTACCGCCGACGCGGGAGACAGACAGTCCGACGTTCACGGCGGGGCGGATCCCCGCGTGGAACAAGCCGCTCTCGAGGAAGATCTGTCCGTCCGTGATCGAGATCACGTTGGTGGGAATGTAGGAGGAGATATCCGATCCGAGCGTCTCGATGATCGGGAGCGCGGTCAGAGAGCCGCCTCCGAGGCGAGGGGCGAGCTTCGCCGAACGCTCGAGCAAGCGGGAATGGATGTAGAAAACGTCGCCCGGGAAGGCTTCACGCCCTGCGGGACGTCTCAAGAGGAGCGAGATCGTACGATAGGCGACCGCGTGCTTGCTGAGGTCGTCGTACACGATCAGCACGTCCTTGCCGGCGTACATCAACTCTTCCGCCATCGCGGTGGCTGCGTACGGCGCGACGTACTGGAGGGGTGCGCTGTCCGAAGCGTTCGCCGCGACCACCGTCGTGTAGGAGAGCGCGTCGCCCTTCTTCAGCGCGTTCACGACGTCGGCAACGGTCGTGGTCTTTTGACCGATGGCGACGTAGATGCAATAGACGTTCTTACCTTTTTGATTGAGGATCGCGTCGAGGGCAAGCGAGGTCTTGCCGGTCTGTCTGTCCCCGATGATGAGCTCACGCTGTCCCTTGCCGATCGGGACGATAGCGTCGACCGCCTTTATGCCCGTATAGAGCGGCTCCGAGACCTTGGCGCGGTCGAGGATCGCCGGCGCAGGGGTCTCCGCGGGACGAAAACGGTCCGTGGTGATCCGTCCGAGCCCGTCGATCGGATCTCCGAGGGGACCGACCACCCTGCCGAGCAACGCCTCTCCCACAGGCACGGTCACGATCTTACCGGTCAGCCGCACTTCGTCTCCCGATCTGACGCGGTTCATACCGGTCAGCAGGATCGCGCCGATGCGGTCGCGTTCGAGGTTCATCACCATCGCGAAATACTTCCCCGCGACGAGCAACAGCTCGCCGACCTTGGCACGGGAGAGTCCGTCCGCGAAGACGACGCCGTCGACGGCGCTGCGAACGATGCCTGCGGCGGTGATCTCCGCCTTGGGCAAATGGGAAAACTCCTCCTTTAGGGAAGAGAGGATATGCTCGAGAGGGGCGTTGGTGAGGTGAAGCTCCGCCTGCATGGCGGCGTCCGAAACGCGACGGCGCACCGAAGCGTCGAGGACCTTCTCTCCGTCCGAAATGACGATACCGCCGATCAGCGCCTCGTCGACCGTAAAGGTGACGGCATCAAGGGAGACGCCAAGACTCTCGGCGACCGCCCTTTTCTTCTCTTCGGATAAAACGCGCGCGGACGTGACGATGAGATCAGCCATTCTTCCAATCCTTGAGCGCAGCGTCGATCAGGCTGTCGTCCACCTCGTCCACCTTCTCGCCGAGAATGCTCTCCGCAAGGGTAACGGCGACGTCCTTTACGCTCGCTTTCGCTCCGGCGACCACCTCGTCCGCATTGCGCTTCGCCTTCTCTTCGGCGGTTTTCACGATGGTCTCCGCACGGGCGCTCGCATCCGCAACGAGCCTGTCACAAGCCGCCTCGGTCTCCTTCTCCGCGGCGGCACGCTTCTCGGCAAGCTCCTCGTCCAAGGCGCGGAGACGATCCTCCGCCTCCTTGCGGGCTTCTTCCGATGATCTCAGATTTTCCTGCGCGTCCTTTTGCTGCTTTTCGATACGTTCCTGCCTCTCGCGGATAAACTTCCTCACCGGTTTATACAGGACGATCCACAACACGGTAAAAAGGATCGCGAAGTTCAGCAAATGGAGCAAGAACTTCGTGAGGCTCAGACCGAGGATCGCGTCTGACAAAACGACGGTCATATCACAGCACCTTGATGACGAGCATGATCGCGATGAACAGACCGTAGATCGCCGTGGTCTCGATAAAGGCGAGACCGAGGAGCAGCGTCGTGCGGATCTTGCTATCCGCTTCGGGCTGACGCGCGATGGCGTCGAGCGCCTTGGCAGTGGCGATCGCCATGCCGATACCCGCGCCGAATCCGACGAAGACGGCGACGACTGCCGCGATGGCGTAGACCGAAGTCTCGGAAAGGTCCGCGATCAACGATTGAATGGCTAACATCATAGTTTACTCCTTGGCGACGAGGTTCGGCTCGTCGCTCCCTTTATTCTTTTTTGCCTTTTTCACGGAAGGCACCGCCGCCTCTCCCACGAACAGAGAGGAAAGGATCGCGAATACGTATGCTTGGATCAGGGCGTGAAAACAGGTGAACAGCACGCCCACGATCACGGGAAGACCGAAAGACAGGTATAAGTAGTAATAGACGAGCTCGGTGATCATGAGCCCGCTGGAGATACTGCCGAACAGACGGAAGGACATAGACACGGGAAGGGTCAGATCCTTCAACGCGCCGAGCGCACCCTTGGGTCCCTTCGCCTTGGCGGAAAAGACCACGATAAGCAGGAAAGTCGAGACGGACAAGGCGAGACAGGCATTGAGGTCGCCCATCACGGGGCGCAGCCCGATCAGCTCCACCATTGTGCCGAGGAAGATGTAGAGCGCGGCGGAAAAGACGTAGGCGCCCATAAAGGCACGTGTGTCGTCGTTCTCCTCGTTCATCTTGTCAAACATCAGGACGATGGACTCGAGCACGCTCTGAAACGGCCCCGGCACGTCCTTGAACCGCGGGATCGCGAAAACGCGGATCGCGACCGCAAAAAGAATCAGCACGCCCGCGACGATCAGCGACGTGTAGAAACTCGGGTTGACCCCCAAACCGAGAAAATCAACGTTTTCAGGTAGCAACGCCTCCTTCATTGCTTCGCCGAGAGAGGCGTTCAAGAGAAAAGACATGGCATCCTCCCCTATTATACTGTGATTATAATATCACTTAATTATGCTAAAAGCAAGCGAACGAAAAGCAATACTCAAACTTCCGCCTTCGGCGGAACGAGGTTGATCTCGACCACGACGTCCGACTTCAAGCGGCGCAGGTCCTCGACGAAAGGCTCGAGATCCCTCTTGCGAAGGTGCAGAACGACGTAACGCGCGACGTCCGAAGAATGCGGGTCCGCGTAGTATAACGCGCCGACAGCGGTGGCTTCGTCGTAAACGAACTTGGCGAGAAGGTCACGATCGAGCACGGTGCGAAACAGACCGCGACAGAGCACGAGGGTCTTCTCCGTAAAGGCGTAATACGCGCGGAAAAGCAGGAGCGCCGTGAGGACCATAAAGGCAACGAAGACCGCGATGGTCGTGACGTCCAGAACGGGGAAATAAGAGACCAACTCCCCTGTCCCCGCGAGCTTCAACGAGGAAAAGACGATCGCCGCGAGACTGACGACGTTTAGCACGCCGTAAATAATGAAAGCCGATTTCGGAAATGCTTGACGATACTTTTTCATAATAGTATTGTACCAAGTTTTCGGAGGGTTTTCAAGTCGGAAAACACTTACTTTTACGAATGCGAAAGTGAAGACGCAAAAGGAGGTTTTAATTAGGAATTAGGAATGAGGAATAATGCGAAATTCGGAATGCGGAATGCTGAATTGCGGACAGCGTTCCGCAATGTCGAGCGTAGCGAGATACATCATGTCCCACGCAGCAAATACATCATGTCGCCATAGGCGATACAAGAGAAATTGCGGGCGCCGAAGGGGTCTTTCCAATTAGGAATTAGGAATGAGGAATTAGGAATTAGGAGGGTTTAATTAGGAATTAGGAATTATGGGTCGCCTGCGGCTCCGAAATGATAACGCCCTGCGGGCGAATGATAACTCGCTTCGCTCGAATTATAATTCGCTATCGCTCAAATGATAACTCGCTTCGCTCGAATTAAACGGGCGAGGAGAGTGGTACAGATGCGAGGCTCAACGAAAAACCGCGCAGGCGCGTAAAACAATTCAGCGGGCGAGGAGAGTGGTGCTTAGACGCGGCGAAACTAAAAAATCCCGCAGGCGCGTACTCCTCGTACGTAACTGCGGGATTTTGAGTTGGAACAAAGTATAAGCGCCGCTATACTCGCCCGCTATTACTTGCGGGGGTTCTTAATATTAGCCTGAGCAGCAGCAAGGCGTGCGATAGGCACTCTGTAGGGAGAACAGGACACGTAATTCAGCCCGATCTCGTGGCAAAATTCGATGGACGAGGGATCGCCGCCGTGCTCACCGCAGATACCGCAGTGGAGGTCCTTGCGGCTCGCGTGACCGAGCTCGACCGCCATCTTCATCAGCTTGCCGACGCCTTTGGTGTCGAGACGAGCGAAGGGATCGGACTCGTAGATCTTTGCATTGTAGTAGCTCGGCAGGAACTTGCCCGAATCGTCACGGCTGAAGCCGAAGGTCATCTGGGTCAGGTCGTTGGTGCCGAAGCAGAAGAACTCCGCTTCCTTGGCGATCTCGTCCGCGGTCAGAGCGGCGCGCGGGATCTCGATCATCGTGCCGACCTCATACTCCAGCTTGACGCCCGCCTCTTTGATGACCTCTTCCGCGGTCTTGACGACGGTGTCCTTGCAGAACTTCAGCTCTTTTACTTCGCCGACGAGCGGGATCATGATCTCGGGCTTGACGTTCCAGTCGGGAT
>JAFSZO010000025.1 GCA_017455605.1 Clostridia bacterium | reverse complement strand
TTGGCGACATCCATCGTGACGGTGCCGCTCTTCGGGTTCGGCATGAGACCCTTAGGACCGAGCAAACGAGCGATACGACCGACCATACCCATCATATCGGGAGTGGTGATACATACGTCGAAGTCGAACCAGTTGTCCTTCTGGATCTTGGCGATGATCTCGTCCGCACCGACGATATCGGCGCCCGCAGCCGCAGCTTCGTCCGCCTTCTCGCCCTTCGCGATCACGAGGACCTTGACGGTCTTACCGGTGCCGTTCGGGAGAACGACCACGCCACGGACCTGCTGATCCGCGTGCTTGCTGTCCACGCCGAGCTTCACGTGGAGCTCGACGGACTCGTCAAACTTCGCCGTAGCGGTCTTCACCGCGAGGTCCATCGCCTCGACGCTGTCGTAGATCTTGTTGCTGTCGACCAAAGCGGAAACTTCCTTAAATCTCTTGCTGATCTTCATATTCGCCACCTCCTCAGTCTTCCACGACGACGCCCATGCTGCGCGCCGTGCCTGCGATCATGCTCATCGCCGCCTCGAGGGAAGCCGCGTTCAGATCGGGCATCTTGAGCTCCGCGATCTCTTTGACCTGCGCCTTGGTGATCTTGGCGACCTTGTCCTTATTCGGCTTCGCCGAGCCGCTCTCGATGCCGCACGCCTTCTTGATGAGGACGGGAGCGGGAGGGGTCTTGGTGATGAAGCTGAAGGAACGGTCGTTGTAGATGGTCATGACGACCGGGATCACGAGACCGATCTTGTCCGCCGTCTTGTCGTTGAACTCCTTGACGAATCCCGGCAGGTTGATGCCGTGAGGACCGAGGGTGGAGCCTACGGGCGGTCCCGGGGTGGCTTTACCCGCGGGCAGTTGTAACTTGACGATTGCCGTAACTTTCTTTGCCATAGTGATTACCTCCTTACTATGCAAAACGTGGTAGTAACGAGCGGCGCTCATAGATTTCACCGCTCTCCCAGTATAGCGACGCCCGAAGGCGCGTAACTATCTTTATGCCTTTTCTACTTGATTGAACTCCAGCTCGATGGGCGTGGGCTTGCCGAACATCGACAGCACTACCTTCACGATGCCTTGATCGTAGTCGATGCCTTCGACCTCGCCGAAGTAGCTCTCGAACGCGCCGGAAATAATGCGCACCTGATCGCCGACCTGCAGTCCGAGGTCCTCTGCCTTGACCTTCTCGAGACCGAGACGCCTGATGTCCTCGGGTTTCAGAGGGACGGGTGTACCGCCGGGGCCCGCAAAGCCCGTGACCGCGTGAATGTGTGTGACGTAGTAGTACACGCGCTGACTCTCGCGAGAGGTGGGATCGTAGGGTCTCATCTTGATGAAGGCGTAGGTCGGGAACTTCTTGCGAAGGATGGTCTTACGCTTGGTCTTGGTCTCCACGATCTCCTCTTCTTGCGGAACGACCACGTCGAAGATCTGGTCCTGCAGACCGGTGTTCTCCACCATTTTCATGATATTATCACGCACCGCGAGCTCGTAGGTGGAATAGGTATGGATCACATACCACTTCGCTTCGGGTACGATTTCGTCTTTCTTATCGATCGGATCCATAGTTTATTTCACCAAAAGGCTGAAGAGCCAAGAGAGCAGACTGTCGAAGCCGAGGATGACGAGCAGGAAGAAAACTACGACGACGAGCACGATACCCGTCTCCGCCATCACCTTGCCGAAGGTAGGCCACGTGACCTTCTTCAGTTCGGAGGCGATCCCCTTGACGCCTTCCTTCATACGCTTGAACAGATTGGTCTTTTTTTCACTTTTTTTGGCCATTCCTTTCATAGTGCCTCTCCTTACTTTGAGTCGGTAAACCGACGAAGCGATAAAACCGACGGGAAATTACTTGCTTTCTCTGTGAAGCGTGTGCTTCTTGCAGAAGGGGCAATATTTCATCAGTTCGAGCCTGTCGGGCGTGTTCTTCTTGTTCTTGTAATCGTTGTAGTTGCGCTGTTTGCACTCGGTGCAAGCCAGAGTGATCTTCATACGATTCTCTTTTTTCGCTGCCATAATATGACGCCTCCAAAAAAATTACACTCGCCATTCCGAGAGTGCCTTTACAGTTTATCACAGGAAAATGGGCGTGTCAATGGATTTACGCCCTATTTTTCCATATATTTTTCGTAAAGGAAAACCGTCGTTATTTCGAGCTCAACGCGTACACGTGTGCGCAGGCGGATCTGATTATTTCTTCGACGTCCGCGTTGGAAGTGAAGGTCTCGTCCACGTAAGCGACGTACCAGCTGTAGCCCTTGGCTTTCGGGAAGGGGGAGACGTCGGCGGTGGGGTGCTTCTTTTTCAGCGCATCGAACTCCTCCGCGGACACGCGGAAGACCATCTTGGAGACGCCGTCCTTCTCGTACGCCATCATAAAGGTCTTGCCGCCGACCTTGTAGGTGTCGGGCGACAGCTCGCCGTCGCTCTCCGAGACCGTGACGGGATAGGTCGAGCCGAGGGTGCGACAGAACGCCGACATCTCTCTCTTGCCGTAGAGGTCGTAGGACGCGCTCGCCCACTCCGCGGAATCCGACGCGACGATGAAGTCGCGATCAGGCAGGTTTTGATACTTCAAGATCGCCTCGTTGATGAGGTTCTCCTCCTTGTTGACGTAGTCCACATTCAGCGCGTCGCCGTGCTCGCCGTAATTGCTGAGGTAGACGTACTTGTACGCCATATTGATCGCCGCGGTCACGATGCCGAGATCGACCACTTCGGGCGAAAGGATCCAGCGATACCAGTCGCCGCCCTTGGGATAGACCGCCTCGGTGAAGAGTTTGAACTGTTTCTCGAGCGCCGCCGCCGTCTTTCGATGCAGGCGCAGCACGAGCTTCACCATATTTTTGCGCTCGTAAACGAGCATATAAGTACAGATGCCCACGCGACAGCTGTCCGGCAGATTCTTGCCGCCGCGCGCGTAGATCGCGGTGGGCTCGTACTCGGCGAGCCCTTCGGCATAGCCGAGGATCTCCTCCTTGGTGAGCAGCTCGATCTTCTTTTTGCGTTCCTTGATGATGGCGTCGCTCTCGCGAAGGGCGCGCATTTGCTCCTCCGCTTCGCGTGCCGCCCGCTCCGCTTCCTCCTTGGAACGTTCCGCTTCTTCCAGCGAACGCTCGGTCTCTCGAGCGAGGCGCTCCGCTTCTTCCCTTTCCTTGGCGGCGTCGGCGGCGGCTCTCTCCGCCTCTTCCTTCGCCTTCGCGGCTGCCTCCAACTCCGCCTGCTGACGAGAGAGTTCCTCGTCGGCGCGACGACGAAGCTCCTCCCCTCTCTGCTGTTCGGCGAGGAGCGCCTGTTGATGGTCGGACTCCTGCTCCTTCGCCTTCTCCTTCGCGAGGGCGATCGCGTCCTTTGCCCCTTTCAGCTTCCCTTTGCGAACGCCCGAGGCGTAGGTCGCGCAAGCGCCGATGAAGACACCGAGCAAGATCGCCACCGCCAGAGCGACGCCGATCGCGATCATCTGCTTGGTCTCGAACCCGCCGACGATCTCCTTGATCGTATCCGTAACGCTACCGTAAAACACACTCATTCTCTCAGGCTTCCTCCCTGTCGATTTTCCTTTTCTTTCTGACGAAGATCAAAATAAAGACCGTCGCCGAGACCACGAGCACGCCGCCCACGATGGCAAGGAACCAATCCGAAAGGACGGTGCGCCACGAGAACGGCACCTTGGGCTTGTGCGTGTCGATCGCGATCTCCGTGATCTCGGAGGAGAGGAGACCCGACTCCTCGTCCTCGACATATCTGACCTTCAAAATATAATTGCCGTCCTTCGCGACCTTGTCGAAGCGCGGACTGTCTGACCACGCCGCGACCTCCTCGCCCGTCGCCGTGCAAAGGCAGTATTCGAGCCTGCCAGCGTCCTCCACCGAGACCTCGAGCACCCCCGTAGCGCGATCGTACTCCACCGTGACCTTCTCCGACGAGACGGGCGCGCGCAACGTGCGGATCTGCACCGAAGAGGCTTCGCCGACTGCCTCGCCCTTCTCGGCGCGGAAATACAGCGTGTAGCTCGAGTCCGCCCGGAGAGAGCCGACCGTGATCGTCCCCGACGCACCGTCCGCGCCGCCTTTCCATTCCCCGGAGCCGACGCGATACTTCAAGACGTAGCCGTCCACCGCATTCGTAAGTGGCTCGAACGAAAACTCGGCGCCGTCACTTCTCAAGGAAGATACGTTCACGTCGGGAGCGGGAAAGGACACCGAGACGGTCTGTGCCTCGCTCCACTCGCTCGCATTCTCGTAATTGGCACTCGCTTCGGCGCGAACGCTGACGTAAAAAACCTCGCCGTACAACGGCTTTTTGCTCGCGACCGTGGAAAACGTGACGGAACCTTCGCCGCTCAGCTCGGTGGGAGACCTCATCTCCTCGTTGTTCGCGATCCGCGCGGTGATGCGCCCCGAGGCGGTCACCTTGACCTTGCGATCGGTCGTCGCGCGGACGGAAAACTCCGGCGTGGGAGGTGCGAAGGCTTTGTTTACCTTGAACTTCGTCACCTCATTCCCCGTCGACGCGTCGCGAACGTAATATTTCACGATCTCGTAGTTTGCGGAAGAGGTGCGGCTCGCGTCGAAATCGTAAGAGCCGACGTCGGCAGTCGCCGCGAAACCGAGAGAAGTCAGACTCACGCTGTAGGTGCTCGCCTCTGCGGCAAGGGTCTGCTCGCGATCCGCATTACCCGCCTCGTCGACGGGATAAAACGCCTCGAGCCAAACGGAAGAGCCCGTCCTGTAGGCGAAGGTCTCGCCGTAGGTCTTGGAAGCGACGCTCACGCGGAACAGAACGGCGGCACGCCGCTTGGTGATCGTCAAAGAGATCTCGACGGGGTCCGCCTCGTAAAGGTCGGACTCGAGCGAGCAGCTCACGACGTAAGAGCCGACCGCGGAAGGCAAACCGTCGGTGAAGTTCGTCCGATCCGCCGCGCGATAGCGATAGAGGACGCTCGTCCCCTCGCGCTCGACCGCCACCCCGTCCACACGGAGCTCGGCAAGCGCGCCGACCGACCCGAAGGGCACGCTCTTCGCCGATTCGGCAAAGAGGGTCACGTCCGTATGACGCTTTACGACCTTCACGCGCGCGTCTCCGTAATCGATCGTCACGTTGGGATCGGTCTCACAAAGGAGGCTCGCGTAGGGAAACTCGTCGCCAACCGTTTTGTCCGTCAGATCGGCGGTCAATTTAAAAACATATTCCTTCTCGTTATAAGTGCGGGTCACCGTCCGCTCGAAGGTATTCGACACGGCGATCTCCGCCTTGTCGACGTCGGCGTAAGGCTGCTCGATCACGAGGGACTCCACGTGCAAAAACACGTGTTCAAAAGAGAGCGACTCGATCTCGGGACAGTCGTAACCCAGCAGAGTCATCTCGTACCTGCCGACGGGGATATCCCCCTCCGCCACGTCCTGCACGGAGAAACGCACGGTACCTGTCACGCCCGTGTAAAAAGTGACGGACGGATAGAGCGTCTCGCCCGCCATCATCACGTCTCCTACGTTATTCATAATGAGATCGAAATAGGTGTAAGTAAAGGTGGAAGGCGGCAGATAGAGATAGCCGGCGTCGCCCTCCCTCTCTTCGCGGAGAGTCTCGTCCTGATAGACGATCACGCTGCCCGTTTTCGCCTTAACGACGGTCGCCGTATAGGTGGCGGAAACGGAATAATTCGACGGATCGGTCAAGGAGTAGGAGCGAGTCTCCCCCTTCGCGGGGATCACCTCGTAGCGGTACAGCTCGACCTCGTAGTTCTCACCCACGACGAGCGCCCCCGTGACCTCCTCCTTCAAGCGGAAATACCCTTTGATCGTGTCGCCGTTTGCTCCCGCGATCTCGCGGGTGGTCACGCCGACCCCGTCCGCAAGCAAGTAATCGTTGAAGCGGACCTCGTCCACCGTGTCGTAATCGACGACGACCTCTTTGGGAGTCACCGCGTAGGTCGCCGCGGGCGCCGTCGAGTCCGCCCCTTCGACCTTCGGTGTGATCTTGTAATACTCCTTGCGCTCCACGCCCAAGAGCCTCACAGAGTCGAGAGTCAGCGGGTAATCCGCTCTGACGTCGGCGGCGGGCGCAAGCCCGTCCGAATCGAAGGTGACGGTCAGGTCGCCGTCCGTCCAGGAGGGTTTCTCTCCGAGCGCACCGTAGACCTTCGTGAGGTCAGCGGCGGGCAGATAGACCGTCATCTCGTTCTTCGCCACCTCGACCAGCAGGGTGCCGATGCAATTCGCGCCCGAGATCTCCGACCCGCTCGGGAAGTAACAAGGGACCGCGTTGCCGTTCGCGAGCATGTAGTAGGTCCCCGGAAGGGCGGTGACTCTGCCTGCCTCGGTCAAGGAAACGGGCGTGCCTCCCTCCTCTGCGGACGCATTGAAGGACTTGATCCGATAATACTTGTCCTCGCCGTTGATCCGGCGGATCGGCTCATTGACCTCGGCGCCGTAGGTCAGATAGATCGTAGTCTGCATGTAACCGAGGTCGTAGACCGTGTCGGCGGAAGCGACCGCCTCGCTCTCCGCGAGAAACGCGCCGAAAAGAAGCGCCGCCGCCAAGACGAGGAGCAGGGTCGTGATGCGTATCGTTCTCAAAAAGGTCTGTCGCATAGTACGATTATATCATATTCGCGCGCGGATATCAATACTATCTATCAAGAACGCATAGCGACTCGATCCGCCCCCCAAACAGGGGCGGCAAAGGTAAAAAAGGAGAGAACGGATGGCTGACGGCGAAGAAAAAAAGCCCGCCGAGAACGAGGGCGGGTACATGGAGGAGCTCTCAAAAGCCTACGCGGAAGCTTTTCGCAAACGGCTCGCAGGCAACACGCGGATCCTACCCGAGGAAAAGCGCGTCGCGATCGCAGAGATGCAACGAGAACTCTCTCGTACGGCGGGAAAGCTTGCCCTGCTCTCTCCGACGAACGAGAAAAAGGAACTTGCCCGCATGCTGAAAGAAAGCGCGGAGGAGACCCTGTCTCTGCTCGAAACGGAGGAGAGCTTCGTCGCCGACCCCGCAAAGGCGGCGTCCCTCTCCGCACTGCTGACGCGGGCGACGATGCTCGGGAACCGATGCCTGAACCTGCTCGTACGACACACGCGATCCGACGAACGCCTCGTACACCTGATCCTTTCGGAATTATCCGTCCTTTACGCCTTCGCGGCGATCAACTGAACACACGTTCGGTCAAGGCGGCGATCGCCGCGCCGACGGCAAGCTCCGCTCCGTCCGCCTCTTCTCGCACGAGAGGGAGCGACCCCAAAGCCGACTGAATGCGATCGAAAAAGGCGGGGGTGACGTACTCGCCGAACAGGCGTATTTCACGCGGAGCGGCAAAGGCATTCACCACCTCGATCGCCCCCGAAAAGGCGCGAACGAGCAAGGAGGAATACTCCGAGAGATCCCCGCATTCGCGGAGGTCGCCCCCGATGGCGTAGAAATGCCCGCCGAAGCGTTTTTCACGCAGAGCGTAACTGACGCGGGAGGGGGAAAGGAGGGCGGCAACCCCCGCTCCGTTCGCCGAGAATGCGGGCGAAAGGGTCAGCTCGGAGAGATCGACCGAACGACAACTCCCGCCGTCCAAGAGGGCGCATTTCACGTGGTTGCCCACCCCGATCACGGCGAGAGGATAGGGAGACCCCCGCCACAGAGCGCGATAGGCGAGGGAGAGAACGCCCGAGGCAGGCAGGACCTCGGCGCCCTGCTCCTCGGACAGACGCGCCACCATCTCCTCGCGATCGGAAACGCGCAGGGCGAGCCCGAGGACGAGCGGAGGGGGTGCTGACTCGGACAAGCGGGAAAGGAGCGTCGAGACGGCAAGCAACGGCGAGACCCCCTCGGAAGGCGTCAACGAACGACGCGCGACGACCGTCCCTCGCAGATCCAGCGCTACGGCGTAAAGAACGCCCGCACGAAAGGAAACGCCGTAGACGCATTTGTTCGGCGAAACGTCGATGACGGAATGAGGCTTGCCGCCCGTCGCGACGCGCCGCTCCGACACCGTAATGAGACCCTCCTGCCGAAGAGACTCCACCGAGGCGATCACGGTGGACATACTGAGTCCCGCCCGTTCTTTGACGTCGAGCTTGGTCGAATGCTCGCCGCAGGCGATCGCGTAGAGCGCCCTGCCCCGTTTCGACGGGATGCGGTCGAAAAAGGATTGTGAAAACATACCTCCATTGTAGCAGGCGAAGATGGTCGTCGCAAGGGACGATCAAGGGGGAAAGAAAGGGGAAAATACCGCAAAAAGTGAAATGTCGTCGATTCTCCTATGAAATCGGGCGACACGCGGCGGGATCCCGAAAAATCCCCCATTTTCGGCGATGCCGAAAATCAAGCCCCTTTTACAAAGGTTGCAAAACTCGCTTCGCTCGTACAAGGATCAGATCCTTCGGCGCGTGCTGACGCACGGCTCAGGATGACGAATGAATATGAAAGGAAGCGACACGCAATTCTTCATTCCCAATTGAGACACACAAAAGCGGGTTGCCTACGGTTTCGGAAACATTTTCTTTACCACATCCTATTATCGTAGCGGAAATGGGCTGCGGAGCGAATAGCACTTGCGAACAACGAGAGCAAGAGTGTGGCGAACGAGCATATGAACGCTACGATAAAACACGAACGAAACACTAAGTTTCGGAGTGAGGCAAGCGAAAAAGCGCAGGGAATTGCATCAGAAAAGCGCATCACGCTTTTCGGCAATGATGCGCTTTGACTCGCGCGCAGGGCGCGTACTAATCGTACGTAACTGCTCCCTCTTGATGTTGTAGCGAAGGATATGCGCCACTATACACCCTCGCGCAACTTCATTCTCCTTTCATCTTCTTGCGAAAAGCAAGGATCGCGACGATGGTCACCGCCGCCGTGTATGCGAGCACGACCGCAAGCGGGATCCAAAAGTCCGAGGCGGCGTCCGTCACCCCAAGGAAACTATTCTGCACGAGGAGGGTCGCGTTCTTAAAGGGGAGGCATTTCATCGCGGTCAGCACCCCTTTGCCGAGCCCCTCGACGGGGAACCACATTCCGCTGAGGATGGACTGCCCCGTGATCACGATGGATGCCATTCCGCCGACCGCCTTCTCATTCGCGAGCGATCCGACGAGAATGCCCGCAGCGACGTAGAAGAGAGCGGTCACGAGGGAGATCAGACAGCCCCAAATCATCCCGACCGAGAAGGTCGCCGGCTCGAGGATGCCGCCCACGAGAAAGAAGAGGACGGACTGCGCGAGCGCGATGGGGAGCAGCGAACAGACGTAGCCGAAGATAAACTCGTAGGAGCGCGCCTTGGAGACGTAGAGCCTGGTCAGGAAGGCGGTGTTCCTGTCCTGCGAGATCAAAATGCCCGCAAAGAGGGTCAGGAACGCCTGCGAGAAGACCACGATGCCCGGCGCGAGATAGCGCATCTCGAACTGCGCCGTCATCTTGTGGAAAATGACGTAGAAGAGGACCTCCAGCAGGAGCGGCAAGGCGATCGTGAAGATCAAGGAGAGGGGATCGCGCAGGATCTCCTTCATATTGCGCCCCGTCAAAATGCCGATACGGCGAAGAGAATCACGCATTGCTCTCACCTCCCGAAACGACCTCGACGAAAGCGTCCTCGACCGAGGTCTTGCCCGTGCGAACATAGAGCTCCTCCTTGGTGCCGACGAACATCAGTTTGCCCCGATTTATGATGCCGATGCGGTCGGAGAGCGCCTCCGCCTCCTCCATATAATGGGTGGTCAGGATGATGGTCATCGACCCCTTCAGCGAGGAGATGGCGCGCCACAGTTCGCGGCGGGCGATGACGTCCAGCCCGAGGGTCGGCTCGTCGAGGAAGAGGATCTTGGGTCGGTTCACGAGGGCGAGCGCGATGGACAGTTTTCGCTGCCAACCGCCCGACAGCTTCGCCGCCTGCTTCTTCGCTACCGAGTCCAGTCCGAAGACGCGATACGCCTCCTCGACCCGCTCGTCGATCTCCCCCTTCGAGAGACCGTTCAGCGCGGCGTAGAAGCGGAGGTTCTCCTCCACCGTCAGTTTGCGTGCGACGGCGGTCTCCTGCGTGGAAACGTCGATGAGTCCCTTGATCTCCGAGGCTTCGCGGCGGAGGGACTTGCCGAGGATCACGGCGTCGCCGCCCGTCGGGGGGATCAGGGTGGAAAGCATCTTGATGGTCGTGGTTTTGCCCGCGCCGTTCACGCCGAGCAGGGAAAAGAGCTCCCCCTCCTCCACCGTGAAGGACAGATCGTCCACCGCCACGACGTCCCGATACTCCTTGCGGAGCGAATCAAGTTCGATCGCCGCCATCGCCGAATGCCCCGCCCATCAATTTGTAGAATTCGTCCGCTTTCAAGAGGGCGACGCCCCCGCGCGCACGGTCTCCCATCACCATCAGCGTGTCTCCCTCCTTGATGTCGAACATCCGCCGCGCCTCGACGGGCACGGTGATCTGTCCTTTGGGACCGACCTTCACGCTGACGATGAAACGATCTTTTTGGATCTCTTTCATTCGCATAGCCTCCTACTTTTCTTACTTTTCCTATTATAAAACCGCCCGCACGCTTTGTCAACGCACGGGCGGGATTTGATTTGAAATGGTTTTTTGCGGATCGATACAAGGCGATCCTTCGACAAGCTCAGGATGACGAATGTATATGGAACGCAGTGACCCGCAATTCCTAATTCCTCATTCCTAATTCCTAATTAAAATGACTCACGCCGTTCGAGTTGCTCGCATTCAGCGTCCGAGTTCCGCAACAAAAAGGTGGCTTGCCGATCAATCAAACGCCTTGCTATCCGCGATCTGTTTCAGAGCCGTGATCGCCACTTCGTAGGGAACGGGCTTGAGGAGGAGCTTACTCGTGACGCGCTCGTAATCCTTTCTGTAAAACTCGCTGCCTGCGATCTCGCCCAGTAGCGCGGAGACGCGCACGCCGTCCTGTGCGGAGAGGGCGCCCCTGCTCTTTTTGCGCTCCCTGCGGACCTTCTCGACGAAGAGACGTAGCGTGAGTTCGTTCACGTCCATTCTCGAAAGCAAGCGGTACAGATCGTAGATATGCTTGGAATTGCCGTCGGCTTGCCCGCTCATATAATAGTCGCAAAGGGCGAAAACCTTGTCGACGAAGGTACGCTTCAACGTCTGCACGCGAATGGGGAAATCGCGCAGGTCGTACTGCTCCGCGACCTCGCTCTGTCCGATCTCTCGAAGGTACTCCCCGACGTAGGAATCGGCGGCGCTGAGCGAGTCGGGATAGGACTTCTGCAGGAAGGTCATCTTCACGCAGATCTCGGGGCGAACACCCTCGGTCGGGAAGGCGGTGGGATAGATCAAAGTGTAGGCGTTGTAATCGCCGAATCTACGCTTCTCGACCGCCTCCCTGTCCGCGATCACGAAGCCGAGCTTGTCCGCGATCGCGACGATCGCCTTGTTCGCCTCCCGCTTCGGAGCCTGCGTGAAATGATCGGCGTCGAGGGTCAGGTCGACGTCTTCCGAAAGGCGGTCTATTGCCTTGTTGCACTTGGCGAGGCACAGCCCACCCTTGAAGAG
This sequence comes from Clostridia bacterium, assembly GCA_017455605.1. GTDB lineage: Bacteria > Bacillota > Clostridia > Christensenellales > CAG-1252 > CAG-1252. The sequence goes on along the minus strand of JAFSZO010000025.1, from coordinate 4,659 downwards.
CAAGCCCGGGATCTTCTCGCTCGCCCACCTTAAAAAGAGGGTGACGAAATAGTCCCTTTCCACCTGCGCGGCGGGAATGCCGTAATGCTTCGACGCGGCGCGGATCAGCTCGATAAACCGTTCTTTGTGCTTGTGTAATTTCATGTTTTCCTTTCCTTTTTCGTCCCAAATGGGAGGGCGAATGCCCGCAGCCCGATATCACCGCTTCGGTCTTGTGTCATCATTATAACACGAGACCGCCTCGAAGTCCACGATATATCACTTGATCGCAGCGCGCTCATTCGCGCGGCGCGCGATTCTCACGCGCAGGCGGTGCGTTTTGATTGACACGCGCGGGGGTGCAATGTATTATAGGGGGGAACGAAAAGTCGCGCGGAGATACGGCGCGGCTATCCACGGGAGGATACGATCGGATGAAACCCGAAAACGCGCATTTTAAGCCGCTTGACTACTACCTCGAACACGACTGCGAGACCCTCGACGACGTCCTCGACTTCGGGCGTTGCCTCGAAGCGCTCGCCTTCCCCGTGCTGACCGCATATCACGGGTGGGACGGCAGCGAGAACGAGCCGCTCCCCACCATCGCCGCGATGAAGGCTGAGCCCGTCTTCGACCCGACGAACAAGAAAGGCGGGCACACCTTCAAGACCGGGTGGATGATGCAGGAGCTCGGTTTGCCCTACGTCGCGAAGTATTTCGACCCGAAGGACTACGGCAACTACGGCTTCACCTACTACACCGAGCTCGACCTCGACATCTACGCGGACGAGCACCCCGTGGAGCTATACACCTATATGGGCGGGCACTTTGACCTCGGCTGCGCGCCGGACGGCAAGGAGCACGCCGTCTTCATCCGCATCGACAGCCCGAACAAGAGCCCCGTCGGCGACCTCGTGACCCGCTACTATCTGAAGGGGCTGAAAGAGGCGAATGACAAAATCGCCAACTTCACGCATTCTCTCCGCGCGGGCTGCCACCTGCTCTCGACCTCCAACAGGCGCGAGAACCTCTATCTGCAGGGCGAGGTGCCCATCAATAAGTCCAAACTGACGAACGAGGAGCGCCGCGACCTCACCAAGTGCGTCCTCGACACCGCGAACTATGCCGTCGCCGCCCTGCGCGAGGACAAGATCCTCGATCGGCTTGGAAAGGCGACCGAGATGCTCGCACCCGTCGCGGCGTACGCAAAACGCTTCACGATCTATCTGATCGGACACTCGCACATCGACCTCGCCTGGAAATGGCGCTACCCCGAGACCATCGAATGTATGAAAGGCACCTTCGAGACCCAGCTCGGGCTGATGGAGCGCAACCCCGAATACGTGTATATGGACACCTCCTCCGTGCTGTGGCGGGATATGCGCACCGCGCACCCCGACGTGTGGGCACGGATGCGCGCCGCCGCGGACAGAGGACAATTCGAGCCGCAAGGCGGTATGTGGTGCGAGACGGACGGACAATGCGTCGGCGAGGAGAGCTGGTGCCGCCAACTGGAGTTCGGCAGACGCGCCTCCCTCGACACCACCGGCAAGACGGCGACCTGCGGCGTGAACATCGACGCCTTCGGATTCAACGCGGGACTGCCCAAGATCCTCCTCAATGCGGGGCTGAACTATTTCGTCACGCAAAAGATGCGCTACAACGAATACAACTTCTTCCCCTACGTCCATTTCTGGTGGGAGGGGGACGACGGCAGCCGCATCCTGAGCCTGCACGAATATCCCGGGCACTCCAACCACATCGAGATCGACGAAATGGCAAAGATCATCCGCATCCATCACCTGACGGACGGCTTTTACCACATCCCCATCCTGTGGGGCTACGGCAACCACGGCGGCGGCCCGCTGCCCGTGATGATGGACAGGATCGACGAGCTGAAGAAGCAGACCGTCTCCCCGAACGTCAAGTTCTGCGGACTGACGGAATGGGTGAAGGTGCTGACCTCGACCGAGGACCTCTCCACCCTCCCCGTCGTGAAGGGGGAGCTGTACCTCGAGACCCACCAAAAGACCTACACCGTGCAGGCGAAGACCAAAGAGCTGAACCGCGAGGGGGAGCGCGCGCTCCTCAACGCCGAGAGCCTGCAGGCGGCGACGGGAGAATACGAAGATCTGACCAAGGCGTGGGAGACCGAGCTCTTCGCGCAGTTCCACGACATCCTCGCGGGCACCTCGATGCTGAAGGTTTATCTCGACCTGTACGAGGACTACGATAAGGCGTTCAAGGTCATCGCCGCCGCGGACAAGGCGTGTGCGGAGCGTGCCCTCGGCACGGGAGACAACGTCTACCTATTCAACCCGCTGTCCGTCGAGCTGAACGCGCCCGTGATCCTCGACAAAGAGCCCGCTGCGGCGATGGGATTCGTGACCGACTCCAACGGCAAAAAACATCCCTATCAAAGGACGGCGGACGGCAAGACCGCGGTCCTCGTGAGCGGCATCGCGCCCTACTCCTTCCACAAGCTGACCTTCGCGGAAGGCGCGCCGAAGAGCGTCGTCTCGGTCAAGGGTAACGCGGTCGATAACGGCGCCGTCAAAGCGGTTTTCGACGCCGACAAAGGCGTCATCACCTCGCTGACCTACGAGGGCAAAGAATACTGCAAGGGCACGATCGGCGGATTCCGAGTGCTCGAGGACACGCTGAGCCGCGACTACGACTCCTGGAACTTCGGGCTGACGGGCAAGGAATGGGACGTCCGCAGCGAAGGATTCGAGGTCGTCGAGGCGGGACCCGTGCGCGTCGTCGTGCGGGCGAAATATTCCTTCGGAATATGGACCGAGAAAAAGCCCTACTACGGCACTTATCTGTGGCACACCCCCGCGATCGATTACCCGACCAGCACCTTCACGCAGGACTTCACCTTCTACGCGGGCGATCCGATGATCCGTTGCACCCTCTTCGCCGACTGGTGGGAGGACGGCAAGGACCTCAAACTCGTCGCCGACACCGCGGTCAAGAATCCCCGCGCCTTCTACAAGGTGCCGTTCGGCAGGCTGGAGCGCCCCGTCAAGAGGGACACCTCCTACGAAAAGGCGCGCTTTGAGGTGCCTGCGATCACCTACGCCGACCTCGTCGGAGAGGACGGCTACGCCTTCACCCTGCTCAACCGCTCCAAGCACGGCTACGACACGCTGGACGGCCGCGTGCGGCTGACCCTGCTCACCTCGCCGCACGGCTTCGACTACGCCAAAGTGCCCGATCCGACCGCGGACAGGGGCAAGCATACGATCGAATACGCCTTCCTGCCGCACAAAGTCGATGCCGACATCGAAAAGATCGCCATGACCTACGAGCGAGGCGTGATGACGATGACGGGCGGCGACGCCCCCACCGTCCCCCTCGGCGAGACGCTCCTCGACGCCTCGGACGACAAGACGACCATCACGAGCGTGCGCTTGCTCGCGGACGGCAAACGCTTCTACCGCACCCTCGGCAAAGACGGAAAATTGGGGAGCAAGGTCAAATAAATAAAGAGAAGACGAAATACACCAAAGACCTCGACGGAACCCTTCGCCGAGGTTTTTTGTTTGTCACGCGCCGAGCGCACACGGTTCAGCGTTCAGAATTGGCAAAGGTTGTGTATGTTGATAGACAGAATCAATGGGTTGAAAATAGGAGTCCCTAAAGAGAAGTTTTAGACCCATGGAGTAAAAGTTGAAAGTACCCATGGACTTAAAACAATAGCTGTATCGCTTTATTGCTTCGCAACCTCCAATTTATCTTCGTTATTGATGATTCGCCCATCACTCAACATCAACTGCAGTAATCCATAAGCATTCCTTTCGCTTTTGCTGAATTCATCCAAGACAGTGCTAAAAGTTATACCCTTATTGTGCTTTATATATGTATATATTTTTTCTGAATTTCCGTATTGTGATTCTCTTTCCTCTACATATGCGTGAAAATAATAGAGTGGCGATTCGTATGCGTCCAGTCCCTTGCTTTTGCACATCTGTCTCACGTAACGCAAATAATTCTTTGTTTCATGGTCATCTGCGACAATCTTTATATAATAACCCATACTATCAAAAACCGTTTGACTGATATATTTCTTTTTCCTCATAAAGCAAACGTAAGAAAAAGTATATAAGAGCTTGTCGACTTTATCGGCATCGGTCCCCCTTATAAAATCATTGTTGAAAAACCAATTATCTTTCCACCCGTCTTCCGGCTCTTTATCCATCCGTTTAAGAACCATTCGAATATCTTTATCTTCATAAAAAGACTTCACCATTTTAAATAGATCGTCTGTCATCTTCGCCCTTTTTTGATAACGATACGTGCATAGCGCAACAATGATCGTCCCGATTGTCAAAAATGGTGTGATTATAGAAAAGACATCCAAACAAGAAATTGATTGTATTAAATGATTCATATTTACGCCCTTTTTGAATGCTACCGTTCCATATTATTTAGTCATATCTTCATCCGTGCATATAGATGGTATAACTGCCTGTAGTGTAGTTCCAATCTGAGCCTTTCGAGATAGCATTCCACTGCGCCATGGTTCCTTGGAAGTTGATCGTGGTCAAGCCGGTGCAATTTCTGAACGCATAAGACCCAATGCTCGTCACCGTGGACGGGATCGTGACAGTGGTCAAGCCAGTGCAACCCGAGAACGCAGAAACCCCGATGCTCGTCACGCCGGGAAGTTCATAC
>JAFSZO010000024.1 GCA_017455605.1 Clostridia bacterium | reverse complement strand
TCGACGACATGATGTACTTGCTACGCAAGCATGATGTGTCTCGCGCTACTCGACATTGCGGAACGCTATCCGCAATTCCGCATTCCGCATTCCGCATTCCGCATTAAACACGCCAACCGCCCCCGCTCCGCAAAAAAATTTATACAATTCGCGTTCGTTCGTTTGACTTTGAAAAGCGGGTGCGATACAATAAAACCAACAAAAGAATATTGCCAATATAATCAAGGATGGATGGCCCTTGAGTCTCTACCGCACAGCCACAAGTGCGACTATTGGGAAGATCGCGACTCTGCCGCGATTTTAGGTAGTTATTGGCAAGCAAGTTAAGGGTTTAACTTGCTTTTTCGTTTTCTTTTGGAGCTGCCCCTCGGGGCGCATGAGGACGAGATGAAACTACTGGAAGACAAGATCAAGAGCGAAGGAAAAGTGCTCGATGGGGGTATCCTCAAGGTGGACGGGTTCCTGAACCACCGGTTGGACACCGCCTTGATCGCGGAGCTCGGCGCAGACGTTGCGCGTGAGTTCGCGGGGTGCGGCGCGACCTTAATCTTGACGGTGGAAGCATCGGGCATTTCGCTCGCCTACGCCGCGGGTCTCAAGATGGGTCTCAATGTGCTCGTCGCGAAAAAACACAAATCCCTCAATATCTCGGACGGGGTCTACACGGCTCCCGTCTTTTCTTTTACCCACAAGACCGAGAACGTCGTCCTGGTCAGCCGCGAATATCTCGGCGCAGGCGATCGGGTGCTCATCGTGGACGACTTCCTCGCCAGCGGCAACGCGGCGATGGGGCTCCTGTCCCTCATCGAGCAGGCGGGCGCGTCCTGCGTCGGTTTCGTCGCCGCCATCGAGAAAGAGGAGCAGGGCGGCAGAGCGCTGATCGAAAAGAAGGGCGTCAAAGTATATTCTCTCGCACGCATCAAGGAGTTGCGGGCGGGCGATATAAAATTCGAATAAAAAGCCGAAAGGCAAAGGGAGGAAAAAATGAAAAAAATCATCACCATCATCATGGCACTCGCCCTCGTGGCGGCAGTCGCGATCGGGTTGGTCGCTTGCGGCAACTCCTTTGAAGACGGAGAGCCGGTGGATATCCCCGCTCTCGACGTCCAAGAGGTCAGGAGCTACGAAGGTCTGACCGTTCCCGCGGACTTCAAGATCGGCATGATCTGCCTGCACGACGAGACCTCGACCTACGATGCTAACTTCATCAACGCGGTGAAGGCGGCGGTCAAGGCGCTCGGCATGGCGGACAACCAGCTCATCCTCAAGACGGGCATCGACGAGAAGGCGGTCTGCTACACCACCGCGGTCGAGCTCGTCAACCAAGGCTGCGACGTCATCTTTGCGGACAGCTTCGGCCATGAGGATTATATGATCCAGGCGGCGAGAGATTACCGGAACGTGCAGTTCTGCCACGCGACCGGCACCAAGGCTCACACCACGGGCCTCGCCAACTATCACAACGCGTTCGCTTCCATCTATGAAGGCCGCTACCTCGCCGGTATCGCCGCAGGTATGAAGCTCAACGAGATGAACAAGGACAAGGCTGACGGCGAGAAGAACTACAAGATGGGCTACGTCGGCGCTTACACCTACGCCGAAGTTATCTCCGGTTACACCTCCTTCTACCTCGGTGCGAAGAGCGTTTGCCCGCAGGTCACGATGGCGGTCCAGTTCACCGGTTCCTGGTACGACGTCGCTGCCGAGAAAGAGGCAGCCGAGAACCTCATCAAGAACGAGAAGTGCGCTCTGATCAGCCAGCACGCCGACTCGATGGGCTCTCCCTCCGCTTGTGAAGCCGCGGGCGTTCCCAACGTCTCCTACAACGGCAGCACCATCGAGGCTTGCCCCTCCACCTTCATCGTCTCCAGCCGTATCGACTGGACTCCCTACGTGAAGTACATCATCGCCCAGACCGTGGAAGGCAAGGCGATCGCGACCGACTACACCGGCTCCCTGAAGGACGGCTCCGTCGCTCTGACCGCTGTGAACGGCGGCGTGATGGCGGAAGGCACGATCGACGCGATCGTCGAGGCTCGTGCGAAGCTCGCCGCGGGCACCCTCAAGGTCTTTGACACCAGCAAGTTCACCGTTAATGGCGCGGCTCTGACCACCTACCTCGCGGACGTCGATGATCTCGGCGACTACGTCGGTGAGACCGAGGTCGTCTCCGGCGGCGCGTTCGAAGAGTCCAAGTTCCGCTCCGCTCCGTACTTCGATCTCGCGATCGACGGCATTACTCGCCTGAACGCGGCGTACTAAGCCGAACCAAAACCAATGAAAAGGGCGGGGCTTCCCCCCGCCCGCAAAACCTAACGAACGACGAACCTCTCGCGGTCTATCCGCGGGAGGTGAGTTTGTCCCAAGACGGAGTACATTTTCAGAATGGAAAACGCAATCGAACTGAAAAATATCACCAAGGCGTTCGGCACCAAAGTCATTGCGAACAAGAACGTGAGCCTCGACCTCAAAAAGGGCGAGATCCTGTCCCTGCTCGGCGAGAACGGCAGCGGCAAGACCACCCTGATGAACATGATCGCGGGCATCTATTATCCCGACGAAGGTCAGATCTTCGTGAACGGGAAGGAGGTCACGATCAAGAGCCCCAAAGACGCGCTCGACCTCAAGATCGGCATGGTGCATCAGCACTTCAAGCTGGTTGACGTCTTCACCGCCGCGCAGAATATCGCGCTCGGTATGAAGGACAAGGGGCATTACTCAATCAAGAAAGTATCGGCCGAAGTGAGCGAAATGGGCGCTCGCTACGGCTTCGTCATAGATCCGAACAAGATGATCCACACGATGTCCGTTTCGGAGAAGCAGACCGTGGAGATCATCAAGGTGCTTTACCGCGGCGCGGACATTTTGATCCTCGACGAACCCACCGCCGTCCTCACCCCGCAGGAGATCAAGAAACTCTTCGACGTGCTCCGCGAAATGCGCAAGGACGGCAAGTCCATCGTGATCATCACGCACAAGCTGAACGAGGTCATGGAGATCTCCGACCGCGTCGCCGTCCTCAGGAAAGGCGAGCACATCGGGACCGTCCTCACCTCGGAAACCAATGAAAAGCAACTGACCGAAATGATGGTCGGGCAAAAGGTCGACCTCGAGATCGACCGCAAGGATCCCGTCGATCCCAAGCCCCGCCTCCTCATCGAACACATGACGGTCAAGAACCGCGACGGACTGAACGCCATCGAGGACGTGTCCTTTACGATCAACGGCGGCGAGATCCTCGGCATCGCGGGCATTTCGGGCAACGGACAAAAGGAGCTGCTCGAAGGCATCGCCGGTCTACAGAAGGTGGAGTCCGGCGATGTCATCTTTCACAATCCGAAGAAAAACAAGCCCGTCACCTTCTTCCATAAGGATCTGAAAAAGATCAAGAAGATGGCGGCGGAAGGCTGTTTTCACTACCCCGACGGCACCAAGGTGGACCTCACCGGCAAGAGCAAAAAGGAGATCGTCCGCCTCGTGAACGAGGAGCAGATCCTCTTTTACGAGGACGAGATCATCGACCTCCGTCACCGCACGCCGCGCGAAATACAGGAGCTGGGCATCAAGCTGTCCTTCGTCCCCGAAGACCGCCTGAACATGGGTCTCGTAGGCAACATGAGCATCATCGACAACATGGCGCTCCGCTCCTACCGCAAGGGCAAGTCCATCTTCGTCAACAAGAAGAGGCCGAAAAGCCTCGCAGACAAGATCATTTCGGACCTCGAGGTCGTGACCCCGAGCGACATGACCCCCGTCCGCCGCCTCTCGGGCGGCAACGTGCAGAAAGTCCTCGTCGGGCGTGAGATCTCCTCGTCCCCCAAGGTGCTGATGGCTGCCTACCCCGTGCGCGGGCTGGACATCAACAGCTCCTATCTGATCTACAACCTGCTCAACGAACAGAAAGAAAAGAACGTCGCCGTCGTCTTCGTCGGCGAAGATCTCGACGTACTGCTTGCCTTATCCGATCGTTTGCTCGTCCTGTCAGGCGGCAAAGTCGCGGGCATCGTGGACGCACGCACCGTCACCAAGGAAGAGGTCGGCATGATGATGCTGAGTCGCGCCAAGGCGGAGGACGCCGAAGCCCTCAACCTCCCCACCACCGAGAAAAAGGAGGACGTAGAATGAATCAGGCTCCCAAGACGCGCGAACCTCTTTTCCACTTGGTCAAACGCGACGTTACTAAAAAATGGATCCCATGGGCGATCCGTGCGGGGGCGGTCGTCGCCGCTTTTATCCTGCTCGGACTGATGTCCCTCATTTCCCTCGGCGTCAACCCCTTTAAAGTCTACAAATATATGTTTGAGGGCGCCTTCGGCGACTCCTTCCGCGTGATGCGTCTGCTGCGCGATCTCGCGATCCTCTTGCTCTTTGCGCTCGCGGTCACGCCCGCGTTCAAAATGAAGTTTTGGAACATCGGCGCGGAAGGGCAGGTGCTGATGGGCGGCTTTGCCTGTATGATCTGTATGTTCTACCTCGGCGGCAAAGTGAACGACGTGCTCCTGATCTTCATTTCTCTCGCCGCGTCCGTCCTAATGGGCGCGATCTGGGCGGGGATCCCCGCCTTGTTCAAGGCGAAATGGAACACCAACGAGACCCTCTTCACCCTGATGATGAACTACGTCGCGATCCAGATCATACTCTACACGATCAAGATCTGGGCACCGGGCGGAACGGGCACGTTGACCCCCTCTGCCTACGGGAATCTGCCCGCGATCGGCGGCGAGCACTTTTGGTTCAGTATCATCGTCGCCCTCGTGATGACCGCGGTGATGTTCGTCTATCTGCGCTACACCAAGCACGGCTACGAGATCAACGTCGTCGGTGAGAGCGAGAACACCGCGCGCTACATCGGCATCAACGTCCGAAAGGTCGTCATTCGCACCTTGCTCCTCTCGGGATTGATCTGCGGCTTGACCGGCTTCCTGCTCGTGGCGGGCATCGACCACACGGTCTCCAGCACGACGGCAGGCGGCAGGGGATTCACCGCGATCCTCGTCTCCTGGCTCGCGAAGTTCAACCCGATCGCGATGATCTTCACCTCTCTGCTCGTCGTCTTCCTCTCCAAGGGTATGGACGAGGTCATGACGCAGGTGGGTGTCACGAACAGCTTTTTCTCGCAGGTGGTCACGGGCATCACCTTCCTGATGATCATCGGGTGTGAGTTCTTCATCAACTACAGGGTCGTCTTCCGTCACCGCAAAAACGACGAAGCGGCTCCCGCCGCCCCCATTCCCGAGGCAGCGGCGGACACGGCGGCTCCCGCACCCACGACCGAAGAGGTCCCGATCCCTTCGGAGACCACGCAGGCTAACGCCGCGGAGGAGGAATAAACTATGGCTTTCGTTTCGTTTCTTTCCAGCGCGATCAGACTCAGCGCGACCTTCCTCTACGGCTCGACCGGTGAGATCATCACCGAGAAAGCGGGGCATTTGAACCTCGGCATCCCCGGCGTGATGAGCGTCGGCGCGGCGATCGGGTGTCTGACCGTCTTCAAGCTCTTGAAGGCAAAGGTCTACTCCACCATCCTCTTGATCCTCTTACCTTTCCTCGCGACCATCGTGGCGGGCGGCTTAATGGGGCTTTTGTACAGCTTCCTCACCGTTTCGCTCCGCGCGAATCAAAACGTGACCGGTCTCGCGTTGACCACCCTCGGCGTCGGACTTGCAGGGCACTTCATGAACGGCATCAAGGCGGAATCCGGCATCATCGCGAGAGCGAGCAAACTCTACTCCAACCTCTTCGGCATCGGCGGGGACAATTGGTTCGTCGAGATCTTCCTTTCTCACGGCATCTTGGTCTACCTCGCGATCATCATCGCGATCGTGGCGCAGATCGTGCTGAATAGGACCCGCGTGGGCTTGCACCTGCGCGCCGTGGGTGAAAACCCCGCCACCGCAGATGCGGCGGGCGTGAACGTCACGGGATACCGCTACGTCGCTACCATCGTCGGCTCGGCGATCGCGGCGCTCGGCGGACTCTTCACGATCATGGACTATATGGGCGGTAACTGGGAGTACATTCTCGAAGGCTTCGGCTGGCTGTCCATCGCCCTCGTTATCTTCACGCTGTGGCGTCCCGCACTCGCGATCCCCGGCTCCATCATCTTCGGAGGGCTGTACATCGCCTCGAGCTACATCAAGGGCATCACCTTCGCGCAGATCGAGCTCATCAAGTTGCTGCCTTACGTGATGACCATCGTGGTGCTGATCTTTACCTCCATCGTGGGGAGCAAGAAGGCGCAGCCTCCCGCCTCCCTCGGGCTGAACTACTTCCGCGAAGAAAGATAGGCGAGAGCGTATAGTGGGGCATATGCTTCGCTAACTACCTCACTCGTCGGGCATCACGTACAAAAGTACGCTCAGACCCGACTCTTCGGAGAGCGCTCGCCTCTACCCCGCTCTCCGCTCTCGCCGAGCAAAGGAAACTCCGTTTATTTACACTCGCTCGCCGAGGGAAAGGAATTATACCTTTGTTTGTTACTTGCGAAAACCGCAGAACCAACTGCGGTTTTCTTTGTTGAGCGTTCGTCTCTGCCCCTCTGCGCGGCATTGTCCCTCGCTGTTGCCGCGGCTCTGTCGAGTCGCTAACGCAACGATCCTCGGGACTGCCTTGCCCCGCTCTGAAACTATCGTTTCATTCGCGTTTTATCGTAGCGTTCATAGGCTCGTTCGCGTTGCCCTTACTCTCTGTCGTTCGTAAGTGCTATTCGCTCCGCAGCCCATTTCCGCTACGATAATTGGGATAGAGTAAAAGATCATTCGGAACGAAGTGACCCTTAATTCCTAATTCCTCATTCCTAATTCCTAATTGGAAAGACGCCTTTGGCGTCCGCAATTCCGCATTCCGAATTACGCATTAAAAAATGAATTGGCTTCGCCATGAATTGACGGCAAAGCCGTCATGATTTCTCGCGGTCGCTCCGTGAATTGAATTGCTCTCTATTCTTTATCCGCAATGCGAGCATTGCCCGCAATTCATGCGCCATGCGCAATTCATGACCGGTAGATCAATTCATGCGACGGCGCAGCACCCCAAAAAATCTAATCGATTTTCCGGGGAACCCCAACGCGCCGGGAGCAATTCATTGGCGTGCCGTACGGATCTATGCCGCCATTTTTTCCCATTTGGGGAAAATAACTGCCCTACTTATTGCTTTCGCACGCGTCTGCGTTGTATAATTTATATTAGTACTATGGACTCTATACCCTGACTAACGTTTTGCGAGGTATTGCTATGTCGAGAGCCGGAGAAGGCGGAAGACTGAAAAAACATAATTGTTGTTTGACCTGTTCGATCATCTGTTTCATTTTGATGATCGTGTTCTTCGTGGCGCTGTACGTTGGCGGTACGATCATGTTCAAGACCTACGTCAGCCCGCACATCGGCGGGTTGGAATTGAACGACGCGATCGCGCTCGCCGCGAACGTCCTGTCGGGGCAGGAGGCGGAGACGACCTACGCCGAAGAGGACCTCGACAGCTTTTATTCGGGTCTGTCCGAGGCGATGTTCCTCTCGGAGAAGTCGGAGGAGGAACTGGAATACGAGCTCGTTCCCGAGGCGAAGCGGGCGACCCTCGCTCCCGCCGCTACCGCCGCCGCGGGGGAGGACGACGCAGTCGCCTACGACGAGGACGCCGCCTATGCCGCGTTCCTGTTGCTCTCCAAAGCGGGACGTTACGCCCTTTTAACGGACGAGACCAAGGGAAAGATTTCGCTCGCGGAGTATTCCGCACTCGCGGGATCTTCCGACGCCGCCAAAGCGTCGAGAGACAAGGTAGGGCTCAAGACCTATCGCATCTCCCTCGAGTCGTTGCTCAGCGGGATAGACATCGGCGCGGAGGATTTCTCGCCCGAGACCGTTCTCAATAAGGGGCTGTCTTCCCTTGACTTTAACTTTGACACCCTCGTGAATTACGACGTGGACGATCCCACCGCGCAGGCGAATGAAAAGTTCATGACCTTCTCGGTGAACGGCAAGCAGGTCTCCGCCTTTATCAACGACGTGCTGACCTTCTTCCTGTCCGGGCCGAACAGCCCGTTGACCTCTATGCTGAAGGAGAATCTCCCCATCGACGTCGACCTCACGCAGTATTTCAAGGTCTCTTCCGTGACCATTATGAACACGCCGCTCGTGACCAAGGACGGCGAGGCGCTCTACGACCAAAAGGATACCGCCCTCGGCGTCTCCATCTCGATCAATCTGCGCGACCTCGTTGCCGCCGCGCTCGAGACCGACGAGCTGAAAAAGCAGCTGGACGGCGTGCCTTCCTTCGCGGTCGACCTGATCCCGAATCTCGTGCCCAAGCATTTCTCGGCGCACGCCACGGTCTATCCCCTCGCTCCCGCAGAGGACCAAAGGGAAGTGACCCTGACGATCAACAAGCCCTCCGAAAAGAACTCGCAACGTCTGTCCACCCTCCTGAACGCCATTCTCGGCAATGGGAGCGAGAGTGAGAGTGAGAGCGCGAGCGAGACCTTCCTCGGCAATATCAATAACCAAGTCTCGGCGGCATTCTCCTCGGTCAACGAGGTCGTCAAGATCAATTTCGTTCCCTCGAAGGACAAGGAAGGAAATCCCCTCAAAGACGATGCCGGCAACACCTATTCCGAGATGAAGATCATGACCTGGGACACCGTGCTCTCCCTCATCGACGAGGAAGGGCGGCTGTCCGCGCACGACGTCTTCACGATGCTGAAGTGCCTGTATATCTCCACCGATCGTCCGAGCGAGATCTCGGTCGACGAGGCGTTTGCGGACTTCAAGAGCGATATGTCCTCCAAGTACGGCGTCAGCAGCACCTATCTCGAGGAGCACAGCCTCCTCTCCTCGGAGGATCTCGGCGGGATCATCGAGAACATCAACCTCAGCACCCTTGATTTCACCAAGACCAACAACCAGATGCAGGTACGCCTGTCCGCGGAAGCGCTGGCGGCGTTTATAAAGGGAATGGTGACCGACGTGGAGGGAGAGCTCGCCTCCGCGGAAGAGGAGGAGGGCGGATTCGATCCCTCCACGATGCTCCAAGGGTTGGATCCCAAGGTCTGCGGCATCGAGATCAAGAAACTCTCCGACAAGGACGGCGTCAAGATCTACTCCTTCGAGCTGATCTTCTCGGCTGACCTCGCGGAGATGGTCAGGACCCAGCTGCCCTCCGACGGCATCGCGGGCGACCTCGCGCGCAAGCTCCTGCCCAAAAAGAGCTCCTACTTCGGCATCAAGATCTATCTGTCCGAATACACGGAGGACGGCAAGGTCCTGCACAAAGTCGGCAAGAACATCGACGGGGCGGAGGACGGTGCGACCTCGCTCTACGCCTCCAAGCTGCGCATCAACGACTTCTCCTACGAGGAGACCGATCGCGCGATCGCCTCTCTCTCTGCCTTTATGGAGGTGCTGTCCGGTTCCGAAGAGGGATTTTCGCTCTCCTCCGTCACCGATACCATCGAGGACGCGATCACCTCGATCTTCGATTCCCTCGCCGAGAACGACTTCAATATGACCTTGCGCCTGTACGAGTCGGACGGCGCGAACAAGGGTGGCGTGTACCTGCCCAGCATCTATGAGATGATCACGGCTCTCGTCTCGCTCAACGGTTCGGAGGAGGAGACCTTTACGACCGAGGACGCGAGAGAGGTGCTGTGGCTGATGTATAACAAACAGGTCTCGATGGAGGAGACCTTCACCCAAGGTCAGGCGCAGACCTTCCTCGACGAGGTCAACGACAAGTTCTACATCACGAAGGACAATGCGCTGGCGGCGGGCGACCTGTTCGGCGACGGTGCGAGCAACCTCTCGGAAAAGATCAAGCCGGACGCCATCTACTTCAAACCCACCGCGACGGAGGCGGGAAAGTGGACGGGCGAAAAAAAGGCGCTCTACACCGACACCCGCTCCGCGGCGGATCTCCGCACTTCTCTCACGGGCAGTGAGCTCGCGGCGATCATTGACGGCAGCAACCTCATCCCGAGCGACGTGGCGTCCTCTTTCGGCGGCATCAAAATGCTCGGCGCCTCCTTTAAAACGACGGGGGGCAAGACCTATCTGAACTTCGATATCAAGTTGCTCCTGGGCGAGCTCATGTCGGGCGAAGGCGACGTATCCAAATACAGCAATCTCTTCCCCGCAAACATCAAATTGACCACAAAGATCCTCCTGTACGCGTCGTCCTACACCGAGGCGGAACCGCAGTATCATTCCGAGGTCATCATCAACGAGGACGAAAGCGGCAAGGTCTTTATGCTGATGCGTGCCCTCGGCGGCGCGGATATGGGCGAGACTGCCATCGCGGAGACGCTCTCGGAGACGATCTCGGCGATCTTCACCCCCTTGAACGAAAACAAGGTGCCTCTCCTTTACTATCAGAATGCGGGCGCTGCCTATACGAGCGGCGACGAGGAATGCATCAAGATCGTGGACGTCTTCACCTTCCTCGCGGGGGCGACCGAGATGACCGATATTTCGGGGGATGCGACCGATCCCGACGCTCTCGCGGCGCGGTTGCGCGGCTTCGGCAAACAGGTGAAGACGGACAGCAATAACGAAGGAAATTACGAATGGATGGGCGACCTCCTGAACCTCTTCCTCTCGACGGACGACGACTACGTCTATACGAATATGCAGCGCGCCTACTTCCTGAACGAGGCGCCCTCGATGGACGAGGTCTACAACTTCTCCGCCAAGTTCGAAACGATCGGGGAAGACTTCAACCTGAAGGGCGAGAACGGTCTGTTCTACTACGACGGCGACGTCAAGAACCTCAAGGTGTCGGATAAGGCACTCGCCGTGATCCTCAAGGAGAAACAAGCATCCGCCTTTGCCTCTGCCGTCAGCGGCGAAGGTATGACTGTGGAGATCGTCAGCTTGAAGATCTATCACGAAAATACGAAACTCGTCCTCGAGAGCGGCGTAAAAATCGCCTTTGACGGGCGCGACGCCTACAAGATGATGCCCGACTACTTCTTCGTGATCGCGAAAACCGTTGAGGACGACGGCGATCCGAGCGGATACGTGACCACCGTCTCGATGAACACCCTCTCGGCTGCCGACACGAGCGAGATCTTCCAAAACATCGCCTCCTTGGCGATGAACGCTTCTTCCTTCAATAAATCCACGATCGAGAGCAAGATCAACGAAGCGATCTCCGGGGCTCTCGGCACGTTCCCCTCCTCCGTCACCTTTGGTGAGTTCACTTCGGCGGACGTCACGAACGAGTACAACAAGGATACGTACGAGAATATTCGCGTGGCGGCGGGCGACAGCTACCTCTCCTTCCCCTCCGTCTATTCCTTCCTGATCGACATTTTCTACGGAGCAGAAGAAATCAAACCCTCTGAAAAGCAAATGCAGCATATGCTGAACTCGCTGCACGCAGGAGACGCCGCTGTTGCAGGCGCTCTGGTCACCAACACGTTGAACGAAGATTCTTATCAAAAAGCCGCGTTCAAGGGAGCGAACCCCTTGTCCGACTCGATGGTGATCTCCTCCGACCGCTATCTCGCGTATCAGATCAACTCCCGCTTCTCCTCCGTCTCGATCGCGAGCGGCAAGCTATCCTTGGCGGATGCGCTGCAACAGCTGATCGTTCTGCGCGGACTCGACGCCGAAGAAGAGCACGACGTCAGAACGTACTGGGAAGGGAAGGTCACCTTTGCGGAGGGTTCCGGCTACACGAAATCGCACGACGTGATGATCGCGACGGCGAAACTCAATCTCGGGTCGTACGGCACCGGTGAAAAGATCTCCCTCTTGCCCGAGAATCTGTGGCTCACCGTCTTTGCGGATATGACGAGCACGGACGACAGCGAAGGACTGCTCTACGATATGAACGCCAAGGATACGGAGATCTTCGTGCACGTCCTCTCCAAATACAACGAAGACTTCAGTGTCAAGACGATCTCCAAGCAATTCACGGAAGCGATCACCGATCAATTGAACGATTACGCATCGGGTCTCACGGTCAGCTACAAGCTCGCCACAGACGACTTCTACTACTACGACAGCCTTGCTGCCGCGGCAGACGTCGCCAACCGTAAAAACGTGAAAGAGGACGACGATCCCGCGATGGACGGCGTCGGCTACGTCGTGATCGCGACTACCGCCGTGTGATAAGGACGAAGAAGACTATGAAAGATTACGAAACAATTTGGTCCGAAATACTGGAAAAACTGATGACCAAGGTCTCCGTGCCTTGCTATGACATCTATTTCAGCAAACTCAAACCCGTCGCAATGAAGGACGGCAAACTCGTTCTGCTCTCGCCGATGCTGTCCGTCCGCAATATGATCATCAAGGACTTTTCCGCGCCGCTCAATATGGCGATCCGCGAAAGTATGGTGAAAGCGGAAGGGGTGATCATCATTCTCGAGAACGAACTCTCCGCCTACGTCGAAGAGGAAGAGACTCAGCCCGAACCGAAGAGGGAAGAGTTCAATCCTTCCATGAAGAAAATCACTTTCCAAAAGTATTTCACCTTCGACAACTTCGTGATCGGGGACAGCAACCAGTACGCCGCGGCAGCCGCACGCGCCGTCGCGGAGAATCCGGGCACCCATCTGAACCCTCTGTTCATCTACGGCAAACCCGGTCTCGGCAAGACGCATATTCTGCACGCGATAGGCAACGAGATCCTGCGAAAAAATCCCGAACTGCGCGTCTACTACACGACGGCGGAGAACTATACGAACGACCTGATCTACTCGATCCGCAACAGCAGCAATAACAACGAGCTGTCAAAGCAATTTCGCGATAAATATCGCAATCTCGACGTGCTGATGATCGACGACGTTCAGTTCTTCGCCAAGACCAACAGTACGCAGGACAGCCTCTTTCATACCTTCAACGACCTCTACAACGAAGGTAAACAAATCATTCTGTCCAGCGACCGCCCGATCAAAGAGCTTTCTCAACTCGAGGAGAGGCTGACCAGTCGCTTCGCGAGCGGTGTCGTCGCCGACATTCAACCGCCTTCCTTTGAGACGAGGATCGCGATTCTGCAAAAGAAAGCTTACCAATACAAGATAGACGTCTCACCGGAGGTCATCAACTACATCGCCGAACGGGAAAAGTACAACGTCCGCCTGATGGAAGGTATGCTGAAAACCGTCGGTTACTACGCCTCTCTGAACGGTCGCACCGCAAACAGCGTGGAATTCGCGATGGAAGCCCTCCGCGACAGCAACGGTCCGAACAACGAGATCACGATCCAAAAGATCGCCGAGATCACCTGCGACTTCTTCGGCATCAAACAGGCAGATATCTGCGGCAAAAAAAAGACGAAAGAGCTCGTCGAGCCGAGACAGGTGGCAATGTATCTCGTGACCTCTGTTTTGCCCGAGATCCCCCTCGCCACGATCGGACAATATTTCGGCGGCAGAGATCACACCACCGTGATCCACGCCAGGGATAAAATACAACAAAAGATCACGGAAAACGATAATTACAAGAAGAAAGTGGAAGATATCAAGAACCGTATTATGAATAAATGACGTTTTAAATTTCTTTTAAAAACGAAGGTTTATAACTAATTAAAACATTCTTCTTACTCATTTTTTATCAACTTTTCTTTGAAGAAAAGTTGCAACGATACACCCCAAGAAATCATTGATTTCTCGGGGACCCCGTGAAGGCGGGGGGTTGCGATCGCTCGAGGCAGAGCCTCTCACGCGCTTTGGCTAAAAACGCCGCACTCGGGGTCCCTGAATAATATGTATTATTCGGGGTGGTCTTGCCGTTTTCTTAACGCGTCGCGCCCGCCCGTACCCCCAAAAACGCTTTTTTAAAGGATGGAGCGCTCGCAGGCGAGCGAATGTTATATAAGGAAAATTAAACCTTTACAATAACATATTATCAAATTCTCCAAACCTTTTGTGAACAACTCTCGTTTACACACCTTATTTCACATCTTTCTCACCCTTTTTTAACATTGCTTTGCACAATAGATAATTATATATTTACTTTTTTTTTCGAGTATGATATACTACATATTGTGGTCAAGCGGGCTTTTCCACTTTTCCACCTCGCTTATTATTATAGGTTGTTGTTATCTACTGAAATAGATAAAAAGGAGCAAGTATGAAGTTCACCGTCGATTCCCTTTCCTTGTCCGAAGCGGTCAATAAAGTTATCAAAGCTATCTCTGTAAAAAAGAGCAATCCCATCTTGGAATGTATCAAGATGTCGGCGCATGACGGATTGCTGACTCTTACCGCTACCGATATGGAGCTCACGATCGAGAAAAAGGTCGTAGCGGACGTGATGATCGAAGGCGACATTCTCGTTCCCGGCAAGTTTTTCTCGGATTTCATCCGTACTCTCAACGAGGAGACCTTGACTCTCGAGTGCTCCAACGGCACCAACCTCGAGATCAAATACGGTGAGAGCTACGGCTACATTCGTTGCTTCCTCGTGGACGATTATCCCAACGTCGGAGAGGTGAACGATACCTATCAGATCGCCTTACATAATAAGGATCTGAAGAATCTGATCGCAAAGACCGTTTTTTGCGCCTCTACCGAGGACAATCGTCAGGTGCTGAAAGGCTGCTTGCTCGAGGTGAACGACAGAAAGGCGACGATGGTGGCGCTGGACGGATACCGTCTCGCCCTCTGTAACAAGGAATTGATCGGCAGTAATCACAAAGATTTCAGTTGTATCATTCCCGCGCGTTCTCTCGCGGAGATCAACAAGATGCTCGTAAATGAGGACGAAGATCTCATCATCACGATGGACATGGAAAAGCTGCGCGTCGAGATAGACAGCACGGTCCTTATCAGCCGTCTGATTAAGGGAGATTTTATCAATTACAAAAACATTATCAACCGTGATTTCTCCTCGGTGGTGACCCTGTCGAAAAGTCAGTTTGAGGAGTATATCAATCGTGCCTCTCTCGTGTCGAGGATCAGCAAGAACAATCTCGTGAAGATCGAGGTTAAGGAAGGCTTTATCAACGTGGAGTCCAATTCCGAGATCAGCAACCTGAACGAATCTTTGCCCGCGATGGTGGAAGGAAAAGAGAATATCATTTGTTTCAACGGCAAATATTTGCAGGACTTCCTCGCCGTGATCGACGATGAGTTTATCAAAATGAATATCAAGGCGTCCAGCGCTCCCTGCGTCTTTACGCAGGTGGATCGCGACGACTATCTGTTCCTCGTCCTGCCGATGCGCGTGGCGGGATAATGAAAGTAGAAAAGGCATTTCTCGAGAATTACAGAAATTATATTTCTGAAGAAATTACTTTCCGTGAGGGGTTAAACGTCGTGTGCGGTAGCAATGCCGCCGGCAAGACCAACCTTATGGAAAGTATTTTTGTCGCGGCGATCGGGCGTTCGCCTCGCACCAAGAACGATAAAGAACTGATCCGAATGGGCGAGAACAAAGCCTATATCCACCTCGATATTGAGAAAAAGTTTCGTTCGCACCGCATCAACGTGGAGATAGACCGTTCGGAAGGGAAGGTAGTGAACGTGGACGGCGCCAAGATCTCCCGCCTCGGCGAGCTGATCGGTCTGTTGACGGTCGTCTACTTTTCGCCCGACGAACTCAAGATGATCAAGGAAGCGCCGCAGGAGAGGCGGCGGTTTATGGACCTATCCCTCTCGCAGGAGAGCAAGCCGTACTACGTCATGCTGGGCAAATACAACGGACTGCTCGCGCAACGCAATAAACTGATGAAAACGACGGATTTCGCCGAGTTTACCACGACCGCCTTCATTTGGGAAAAGCAGATGGCGGAAGCGGCGGCGGATATCGTAATGAAACGCCGTGAATTTATCGAAAAGATCGGGCGCTCGGCGGACGAATACCATCGCCGTATCGCGGGCGAGGGGGAGGACGTCACCCTCGTGTACGAACCCTGCGTGGAAGGGGAGACCCGCGAAGAGATAAAACAGGCGATCCTACTGAAACTCGAGGAAAGCCACGAAAAGGACTACGAACTCGGCTACACGACGGTGGGCGTGCATCGCGAGGACTTCAACATCACGAGTAAGGGCATCGACCTACGAAAATTCGGGTCGCAGGGTCAGCAACGCACCGCCGCCCTCGTCATCAAACTCGCCGAGATCGAGTATTATTACGCCGAGTCGGGGGAGAAGCCCGTCTTACTCCTCGACGACGTGCTCAGCGAACTGGACAAAAAGCGCCGCACCGCCCTCCTCGAGGCGACCGCCGGCACCCAGACCATCATCACCTGCACCGAGTTTAACGAGAAGGTTACGGACTATCACGAGATCAAGATCCGCGGCGGATCGGTCGTCAGATAAAGATAGGATATTCAAAAAAAGACTATGAAAAACCCGTTACGCATATTTTTGATCCGACACGGAGAAACGATCGATAATACGAAGGAAAACTACGAGCTAAGGATCCCCGATCACTTGGTCCCGCTGACCGAGGCGGGGGTGGAGCAGGCGCGAGAAACGGGCGTGAATCTCGCCGCCTATTGCGAGAGGGAGGGGATCGACCTTAGGGGGGCGCGCATTTGGCGTAGTCCCTTCCTGCGTACCCGTCGGACGTCGGAGCTCTTCAACGAATCGCTCGGTATCGCGGACGTCAGGGAAGAGGTCACCCTGATCGAGCAACAGTACGGTCTCTTCGACGCGAGGAGAAAGGAAGAGCTCGCGGCGAAGTTTCCCGAGGAATACGCCGAGTACCGCCGCCAAATTGAGAACGGCGGCAGGCTGTACGCGCGGCTGCCCCTCGGGGAGAGCCCCCTCGACGTAGCGGTGCGTTTGCGCCCCTTCATCGACGATATCCGTCGCGACTACGAGCGGGGCGAAGCGGACACTCTCTTTATTTTTACGCACGGGACGGCGATGCGCGCTTTTCTCCTGCGTTACTGCAACTATTCGCCCGAATGGTATCAGGCGGAGTACACTCCCGCGAATTGTGCCGTCCGCCTGCTCGTCGGCGACGAGGATAGAGGGTATTTAAACTTTTAAAAGGAGACAGAATATGGAACTGATACGGAGCTTTTCGGTAGATCATACGCGCATCATCCCCGGCATCTTTACGAGCAGGGTGGATCACCTCGGTGAATACTTGGTCACGACCTACGACGTCAGGCTGAAGCGGCCCAATCGCGAGCCTGTCCTCGACGTGGCGGCGATGCACTCGCTGGAGCACCTCGTGGCGACCTATCTGCGCAACGATCCCGCCCGGAAGGACGAGGTCATCTACTGGGGGCCGATGGGCTGTCTGACGGGCTTTTATTTGATCCTGAAGGGCAGCCGCGCACCGCAGGAGATCTACGACCTCATCCTCGGCGCCTTCCGCTCGGTGGAGGAGGCGAAGGAGGTGCCCGGCACCGCCCCCGAGAACTGCGGCTATTATCGCATGCACAACCTCGATATGGCGAAGTGGTACGCGCGGGAGTTCGCGACCTACCTCGCGGCGAACGCCCAAAATCCCGAGATCTTCTTCTATCCCGAGACCGCACGCCCCGTGACGGGCGGCGGACAGGACTTTTACGATTCGTAATAGCAGGTGCGAAGCACCTTTTTAATTAGGAATTAGGAATTAGGAATTAGG
>JAFSZO010000023.1 GCA_017455605.1 Clostridia bacterium | reverse complement strand
CCGAAACGCTCGAAAGAGCATTTCTTGTGCGACGTTTTTCGTCCCCTCGCTTGCCTCGCTCCGAAACTGATTGTTTCGTTCGCGTTTTATCGTAGCGTTCATAGGCTCGTTCGCGATGCCCTTACTCTCTGTCGTTCGTAAGTGCTATTCGCTCCGCAGCCCATTTCCGCTACGATAATTGGATAGAGAAGAATAAAATAAAGACTTTTCGGAACGAAGTGACCCTTCGCTCCACACTCCACTCTCCACACTCCACTCTCGCGGAGCGTTAGCGTCGCATTGGGGTTCCCCGAAAAATCGAACAGATTTTTTGGGGCGCGACGGCGCGACCCGCAATTCCTAATTCCTAATTCATAATTCCTAATTAAAAAAGGGCGCTTTGCGCCCTGCAAAACGTTTGACTTTTCCCGTGCGCGGTCCTACACTTGTAATGATTTTCGGAAAAAGGAGGTGGCGAGATGCCTGAGATCGACTTTTTGACCAGTTTGGCACTGATCTTGCTCTCCTCTCTCGTGCTCGGATCGATCTTTCACCGTTGCAAATTGCCGCCGCTCTTGGGAATGCTGCTGGTCGGCATCATTCTGGGACCGCACCTTTTGAACCTGATCGCGGGTCCCCTCCTCGAGGTCAGCGCCTCCCTCCGCGAGATCGCGCTGATCGTCATCTTGACCCGCGCGGGACTGTCGCTGAACCTGAAGGATCTGAAGATCGTCGGTCGTCCCGCCGTGCTGCTCTGCATGGTCCCCGCCATGACCGAGATCCTCGGCTATATGCTCTTCGCGACCCTCCTCGTGGGGACGAGCCTCCTCGAGAGCGCGATCATCGGCACGGTCATCGCCGCGGTGTCTCCCGCCGTCGTAGTGCCGCGCATGATCGCCCTGCAGGAACAGCGCTACGGCACCCTGCACTCCGTCCCGCAGATGGTCAACGCGGGCTCCTCGATGGACGACATCTTCGTGATCGTCGCATTCACCGCCCTCGTGGGGATGGCGAAGGGCGGCACCTTTGACTTCAGCATCTTTTGGGAAGTGCCCGTCTCCATCGTACTCGGCATCGCCGTGGGCGCGGGCGTCGGCTACGCCCTCGTCCTCTTTTTCCGTCACGTGCACACCCGCGACACGGTGAAGATCATCGTGATGATCTCCTTCGCCTTCCTCTTCGTGACCCTCGAGAACGCGCTCGCCCCTTACGTGCCATTCTCGGCGATGCTCGCCGTCGTGACGGTGGGCGTGATCTACAACGCGCTCGATCCCATCCGCTCGTCGCGCCTGTCTAAAAAATACGAGAAGATCTGGGTGCTCGCGGAGATCATCCTCTTCGTGCTGGTCGGCGCCGAGGTCGACCTCAAATACGTCGCGGAAAACGGCGGCGTGATGGTCGGCGTGATCTTCCTCGCCCTTCTCTTCCGCATGGGCGGCGTCTTCCTGTCCCTCATCAAGACGCCCCTCACGATGAAGGAGCGCCTCTTCTGCGCGATCGCCTACATCCCCAAGGCGACGGTGCAAGCAGCTCTCGGCGCAATCCCCCTCGCAATGGGACTCGGATGCGGCCCCGTCGTGCTGACCGCCGCCGTGCTCTCCATCATCATCACCGCGCCGCTCGGCGCGTTCGCCATCGACCTGACCAGTCATCGCCTGCTCCCTCTCGAACCACCACCCGAGGCGAAACCGCCTGCGTCTGCGGAGACGCTCGACGCAAAGAGCGAGACGCAGGGCTGACTCCCCATTGGATCATCCCCGACAGAAAAGGAAAGAAGGCGTCGAATGTTCGGCGCCTTCTCGTTTTTGTGAGCTCGATCCGAGGGAGGCCCGGATCGGCGTTCATCATTTCTTGTTGTTCTCTTTCTCCTTCTTTTTGTCTTCTTCCTTCTTGTGCGTGAAAAGGAAGACGAGCAACGCGGCGATGCCGAGGGCGATCAGAGAGCACACGACGAGGGTGATCTTCACGCTCGTGGGCAAGCCCGTGGGCGCCTTCGCCTCCTTCTCGAGAGCAGTATAGGTCTGCTCCGCTCTCTCAAGCACGTTGTAGTTGTCCACGATCTCCTTCTGCGAGGCGGTGAGTGCGTCGTAGGCGGTGCGCGCCTTGCGGATCGGCTCCTTGCTGTCCGGGTACTTCACCTCACCGATCGCGGTGATGAGCGCCTTCACCTCGCCTGCCTTCGCGGCGTCCTCGAGCTGCTGATAGGTCGTTTCGGCGCTCGGCAGGGTGACGTGGTTCTCCACCATCGTCTTCTGCTCCTCCGTCAAAGCGCCGAACGCCGCGATCGCCGCGTCGATCTTCGCCTTGCTCTCCGCGCTGTATTCCACGGTGCCGATCGCCTCGATCAGTGCCTCCACCTCCGCCACTTTGTAGTCATTTTCCGCAGCCTCGAGGTCGGCAAGGTCGTCGACCAGCTCCCTCTGTGCGGGCGTCAACGCATCGTACGCGATGCGCGCGGCGTCGATCGCGTCCTTGCTCGCAGGGTACTCCACGGGAGTCGTGATGGCATCGATCAAGGCATCCACCGCATCCGCGGCGTCGTGATCCGCCTTCAAATCCGCATAGGTAGCCTCGGCAGTTTCGAGGTCACCGAGGTCGTCCACAAGGGCTTTCTGCTCGGGAGTGAGCGCATCGTACGCCTCGCGAGCGGCATCGATCGCTTCTTTACTGCTCGGATAAATCACAGGATCGATCGCGTTGATCAAGGCGTCCACCGCATCCGCAGCGTCCTCGTCACGCTGCGCAGCCAGCGCATCGGCGAGGTCTGCGACGATGTCGTCAATCAACGCCTTATTCGCGGCGAGGTCTTTCTCCTCGTCGTAGTCCAAATCGTCGATGGCGGCCTTCGCGTCTGCGATCAGGTCTTCACACGCTGCGCTGTCTCCCTCCAGCGCGAGAGCGTCCGCCGCACCTTTCTTCGTGGGTTTGTATGCCTCGAACGCTTCTTTGTCACGTTGCAGGGCAAGTGCGTCGGCAAGGTCTGCGACGATGACGTCAAGCAACGCCTTATTCGCGTCGAGGTCTTTCTCCTCGTCGTAGTACAAATCGTCGATGGCGGCTTTCGCGTCCTTGATCAGATCCTTGCAAGCCGTGCTGTCGGTCTCTGCTCCAAGGTCGTCCGCCGCGCCTTTCTTCGTG
>JAFSZO010000022.1 GCA_017455605.1 Clostridia bacterium | reverse complement strand
GCATTCGTCGGTCTTGACAAGATCGTGAGCAAGCGCAAATCTACTTCGGGGCTCGGCTTCGGCGCGGACGTCGTGAAGACCGCCGAAGAATCCTACGCCGATATGATCAAGGACGTTCAACCGGATGACCTCATCAAGTACGGCTTGATCCCCGAATTCGTGGGCAGGGTGCCCATCGTCGTGGGACTCAATGCGCTCGATGAGCCCGCTCTCGTCAAGATCCTGACCGAACCCAAGAACGCCCTTACCAAGCAATATAAAAAGCTGTTCGACTTCGATCACGTCGAATTGGACTTTGACGAGGAGGCGATCAGCGAAGTTGCAAAGAAGGCGATCGCGCTCAAGACGGGCGCGCGCGGACTCAGATGCATTTTGGAGGACGTGATGCTCGACGTGATGTACAAGATCCCCGGATCGGAGGACGTCGAGAAGGTCATCGTCACGGCGGATGCGATCAAAAAGATCGCCCCTCCGACTGTCGTTCGTAAGCGCACGGCGTAACCTTCCCACGGAGTACCGAAGATGGCTGAAAACGAACCAATTCTCGTCGGCGAGAATCAATTCAAAGATTTATATCCCGTTCTCGTCGGTTTCGGCAAGGCGATCCTGCCCGATGCCGAAGTCGCGCTGAATATCGACAAGCGCCTGTATGAGGAGAAGTACACTTCGTTGCTCCTCGCGGGCTCCTTTTTCGTCGCGACGGACGGGCTTAAGGACGGTTCGGGCATCGGCACCCTCGTTCGCATCGATTCCGTCGAGGCAAAGCAGGACGTTCAGACGTTTTACGGACATTCCTTGCTCCGAGTCACCCTCGTAGACGTCGCCTTTTTCAACGAGATCCCCTTTGCCAAGATCGTCGATTATCCCTACGAGAAGGATTGTGACGAGGACACCATCGCGTCCTACGGCAATATCATTTCTTCGGGCATTCACCGCCTGATCGCGGCGAAGAATGCCGACAAGGTCTATCGCGATCTTGCCCCGTTCGATATCAAAGATCCGAACAAGTGGATCAATCGCTTCGGCCCCGCCTTTCCCGCGGCGGACACCAACGCTCTGTTTTATGCGAAAAAGCTCTCCGAGCGGCTCGAGATGATCGCCGTGGCGATCGGCGTACAGCTCGATCAGAGCAAGATCCGTGACGAAATCGAGAAGAAGGTGCAGGAGAATATCGACAAGAGCCAGCGCGAGTACTATTTACGCGAAGAGCTCAAGGTCATCAACGAAGAGCTTTACGGCGGTGACGACGAACGTGAAAAATACGAGGAAAAGATCGCCGCCATCAACGCCTCAGACGAGGTCAAGGAAAAGTTGACCGCGGAGCTGAATAAGATGCTCTCTCTGCAGACGGGGAGCCCGGAAAGTTTCGTTTGCAAGAACTACCTCGACACCGTTCTCGCGCTCCCGTGGGGGAAGTGCAGCGAGGAGACCGTTGACGTGGAGGCGGCGCGCCGCGTCCTCGACGAGGACCACTATGGCATTCAAGAGGTAAAGGACCGCGTCCTCGAATACCTCGCCGTGCATTCGCTCGGGGAGGGGACGATCACGAATATCCTCTGTCTCGTCGGACCTCCCGGCGTGGGCAAGACGTCCATCGTCGCTTCCATCGCACGCGCCCTCGGCAGAGAGTACGTTCGCGCTTCTCTCGGCGGCGTGCACGACGAAGCGGAGATCCGCGGACATCGCCGCACCTACATCGGATCGATGCCGGGCAGGATCATCGCCGGCATCAAGAAAGCGGGCACGTCCAACCCCGTCTTCCTGCTCGACGAGATCGACAAACTCGGCGCGGACTACAAGGGGGATCCTTCCAACGCACTCCTCGAGGTGCTTGATCCCGCGCAGAATTCCACCTATCAGGATCATTATATCGATCTGCCTTTCGACCTGTCCAAGGTCATGTTCATCACGACCGCGAACTCGCTCGCGACGATGTCTCGTCCCTTGCTCGATCGTATGGAGATCATCGAGCTCGGCAGTTATTTGCCCGAGGAGAAGCATCAGATCGCGGTAAAGTTCCTCCTCCCGAAACAACTGGCGAAATACCACCTCGACGCCGAAAAATGCGTCGTGACGGAGGATGCGATCGACGCGATCATCCGTTTCTATACCCGCGAGGCAGGCGTGCGCCGCTTGGAGCAACTGATCGGCAAGATCTTGCGCAAGGGCGCCGTCGCCGTTTGCGGTGGGGCGGATCGGGTTACGGTGACGGCTTCCGATCTCGAACGGTATCTCGGCGTGCCGAAGTTTCTCGAGAGCGACGCGGCGAAGGATAGCAGAGTCGGCGTCGTGCACGGTCTGGCTTGGACGGAGAACGGCGGCGAACTCCTCGACGTCGAATGCCTCGTGATGCCCGGAAAGGACAAAAAGATCGTGACGGGCAACCTCGGCAACGTGATGAAGGAATCGGTGGAGATCGCGCTTTCAAGCGCGCGAGCCTTCGCTTCGAAGGAGCTCGGCGTTTCGGCGGATCTTTCGGACAAGGATCTGCACGTCCATTTCCCGGACGGCGCCGTGCCGAAGGACGGACCCTCCGCGGGATGCGCCATCTCGACGGCGATCCTCTCTGCGATCACGGAGAAACCCGTTCGTGGAGACTACGCCATTACGGGAGAGCTGTCCTTGGTCGGTCGCGTGATCCCGATCGGCGGGGTGAAAGAGAAATGCGTTGCCGCATTGCGTAACGGCATCGACAAGGTCATCCTCCCCTCGGAGAATAAGAAGGACGTGGCGGACATCCCCGAAGCGTTGCGC
The DNA here is from genome assembly GCA_017455605.1 of Clostridia bacterium. Taxonomy (GTDB): domain Bacteria; phylum Bacillota; class Clostridia; order Christensenellales; family CAG-1252; genus CAG-1252. Next base: position 9,619 of record JAFSZO010000022.1, on the reverse strand, counting down.
GAACGTTTGCATTTCACCTTCGTGGATACCGTCGCCGAAGTCTACCGCATTTTGCTCTCCTTATGATCGTAAAGAATGCGGAATACGTGACGAGCGTCACGACCAAGAAATTGTTTGAAGCCACTTCGCCCGAGATCGCCTTTGCCGGTCGCTCCAACGTCGGGAAAAGCTCTCTGATCAATCTGTTGACGGGGCGCAAAAAGCTCGCCCGTTCCTCTTCCGAACCGGGGCGGACCCGTATGCTGAATTATTTTTCCGTGAACGGCGGTGAATTGTATTTCGTCGATCTTCCCGGGTACGGCTATGCCAAAGTCTCCGATCATGCGAAAAACGCTTGGAAAGGGCTCATTGAGTATTATTTGCAAAACGCTCCTCGGCTGAAGGCGGTCGTGCTGATCGTCGATCTGCGGCACGAGCCGAGCGATCTCGATCTGCAACTCGCGGAGTATCTCGATTACTATTCCATTCCTTATTTCGTCGTCGCCACCAAGGGAGATAAACTCTCCAAAGAGGGCAGGAGAAAGGCGATCGCCGTCGTAGAACGCGCTTTTGGCGCTGTCTCGGGCTCGATCCTCGTCGCTTCCGCGCTGTCCGGGCTCGGTCGTGAGGAGATCCTCGCCAAGTTGGACGAATACCTCTGATCTTTCTCGTTTTAAACCGAAAAGCACCAAACCGCGCCTCCTTTCATATAATTCAGTAGTAATTATCAAAGGAGGTAATTTTATGTCTTTTTCCAATAACGTTCGACCCGACCGTATGCCCGGACCGATCGCGGGAAATCCCGCCAACGGACTGTGTGAAAAGGTCTGTATCGAAGTGAAAAAGGTCTTTGACGCTTGTATCAAGCAGGAGACTTTGACGGATCAGGTCATCACTTTGTCCGGCACGACGCCCGCGGACGTGCAACAGCCCTTTACCTTCGTCGGCGCGAGGAGTTCCTCCTCCGTCGGGACGATCGGCGATCTCGTCGTGACGCCTACCTCGGAGACACCGGGGTGTAGTAGGGTGCAATGCAGCGTTGAGATCCCGCTCTCGGTCTCCTTCACCGATGCGAACGGTACGTCCGCCGTGGGTACGAGCAGTCTCACCATCCAGAGGGACGTGCTCTTGCGCGTGCCCGAGCCGTCCGTGATCCCCTACGAGATCGTCGCTGTCGTGAACGCCGTTTCCGCCGAGGGGAGCTATCTGTCGGACGGGCAGTTCTCCATCACTCTCTGCGTGACTGTGATCTTGAAAGTGGTGATGGACGTCGAGCTCCTCGTTCCTTCTTACGGCTACTGCTACATACCGCCCTGTCAGGAGTATCAGGAAGAGATCTGCGACGGCTTCTTCGATCTGCCTCTCTTCCCGAGATAAGGGAAAAGCATGACCCGCGTTTGCGTGAAAGTATTGAAAACGCGCGCGGGTTATGCTAAAATAATAATATGATATACGCGATTTCTGACCTTCACCTCGGTTCCTCCGTGGACAAGCCGATGGACGTTTTCGGCAAAAAGTGGGAAGGACATTTCGACAAGATATCCGCAGACTGGCGCGCGAAGGTCGGGGAAGGGGACGTCGTCCTGCTCGCCGGAGACTTTTCGTGGGCGATGACCTTGGAGGAGGTCAAAGAGGACTTTCGCCGAGTTTCCGCTCTCCCCGGTAAAAAGGTGATCTTGAAGGGGAATCACGATTATTGGTGGCAGTCTCTTTCCAAGGTGAAGGGGATCCTGCCGCAGGATTTTTACCTCGTGCAAAACGACGTCGTTCGCATCGGGCACTATCTGTTTTGCGGTACGCGCGGTTGGACGACGGAAAGTGACGCCGAAGAGGATCAAAAGATCTGCGCGCGCGAGCTGATCCGACTGGAGCTCTCGCTCAAAGAGATGGCGAAGATGCGCGAGGAAGGGGACGTCGTGATTGGCATGACCCATTATCCTCCCTTCGATCTCACGATGCAGTCCACCCCCGTGACGGCTCTCTTTCGTCAGTACGGCGTCGAGAAGGTCGTGTACGGACACTTGCACGGGAACGTCTACGCCAAACGCAAGGTCTTTCTCGACAATGCGACCTATTATCTGACCAGTTGCGACCTCGTCGATTTCGCTCTCGTGCCCATCTCCGATTGACCTTCCACTTTTCGCCATTTCTGACCACGAGGGTCCTTTTCGGAGTGATTTCAAGGCATTTCAAAGGCGTTTCACTCGAGAATTTCGCTTTTTGAGGCGAAACTTCAAAATTTTCGTCCACTCGGTTTTTGCTTAAAAACCACAATATATTGTGGTGAATATTTCCTTTGATCGCAATATATGGATTGCGGAAATTTTTTTTCGATTTTTTCAAAAAATAGTGGATAAAAATGGACGAGATGTGCTATAATGTGGGCAAAGGGGGATAGTATACCTTGCGCGATTTCATCAGTGGTACATATCGTCATCAGATCGACGAGAAAGGCAGGATCAGGATTCCCGCGAAGATCAAGGATCTTCTCGGCGAGAAACTTTGGATCAGCATCGGCGATCAAGAGAACTTGGTGATCTATAATGAGCACACCATCGACAAGATGTATGACAAGTACGGCGAGATGGAGTCGGGTGATCCCGCTTATCGCAGGCAGCGCTACATTTTCGCGAATACCTTCCGCTTTCAGGGTGACGCGCAAAACCGCTTTCAGATCCCGCAGATCCTGCGCGACCTGATCGGGCTCAAGAATGAGGCGCTCTTCGTCGGTATGGCGAACCGTCTCGAGATCTGGCGCGAAGACACTTATCTCGCGACCTTGGCTGAGGACAACCCCAATCGCGTCATCAAAGGCGTCGGGGAGGGGGAATGAGCGAGTTTCGCCACATTCCGGTGATGCTCGGTGAGGTCATCGACTCCCTTGCCGTCAAGGCAGACGGCAGCTATCTCGATTGCACGCTGGGTGGAGGAGGGCATAGCTCGGAGATCTTGAAGAGGCTGACGAGCGGACGCCTGTACGCGGTAGACAAGGACGCGGATGCGCTCACGCACGCAAAGGAACGTCTCGGCGAAGCGCCGACCTACATCAAGTCGGACTTCAAGGATGTCGTTGCAAACTGGCAGGGCGAGGCGCTTGACGGCATCCTGATGGATCTCGGGGTCAGCTCCTATCAGCTCGATACCCCGGAGCGCGGATTCTCCTACCGATTCGACGGACCCTTGGATATGCGGATGTCACGCGAGTCGGGCTTGACCGCAGAGCAGGTGGTCAACGACTATTCGGAAAAGGAACTGACGGACGTCTTCTTCAAATACGGCGAGGAGCCCTACGCGAGGAAGATCGCCGCGAATATCGTTCGCGAGCGTAAAGCGGCTCGTATCGACAGCACTTCGGCTCTCGTGCGCATCATCGAGCGGAGCATCCCGCCCAAGGCGCGATACGGTGGCTCCCATCCCGCGAAAAGGGTCTTTCAGGCGATCCGCATCGAGGTGAACGGAGAGCTATCCGGACTGTACGAAGCGGTGCTCGGCGCGATCAAACTGCTGAAGAAAGGAGGCAGGATCGCCGTGATCACCTTCCATTCCTTGGAGGATCGGATCGTAAAACAAGCGTTCAAATATGCGGCGTTGGATTGCATTTGTCCCCCGCGATCGCCGATCTGCACCTGCGGAAAGGTCAGCGAAGTGACCATCCTGACGAACAAGCCCATCTTGCCGTCGGATGAAGAGACCGAGAACAATCCCCGATCCAAAAGCGCGAAACTCAGGGTCGCAGAGAAAAAAGTGTAGGAATAAAAGTAGGAGGAGTGAATACAATGTTTAGAGACGAACGCGACTGGAACGTATCGGAAAGAGAGGACTGTTCGACCCGTACTCGTTACGCACGTTACGACTATGAGAGGGGGTATGACGAGGAGCGCAACCGCACTCCCGAATCTTATCGCAACTCCCTACAGAGCTCCTTGGAGAGACCTGCCGTACGCAGTCGTCTCGAACGCGCGGACGAAGCGCGTTTCGATCGTTATCGCGCCTCTGCGGTAGGTGCGGGTAACAACTATGATAAATTGCTTGAGCGCAAGGAGAACGCCTCTCGTCGTCCTTCTCGCAAAGGGCGTATGATGATCGCCGCGATCATGGCGGTCGCCTTCATTGCGGTCATCGCGATCACGATGGCGGTGATCGGCGTGGATGGGAGCGGCGTTGCCGAGATCAAGCCGATGAGCTCAGAGTCTTTGACGGCGATGGTGGATGACGTCTTACTTGCTCCGACCGACATTTCCGCTGCGGAATACGTTCCCGAAGTAAAGGTCGCGCAGGGCGGAGAGAATTACATTATGCTGAAGAGCGGCGAGCTGGTCGCCATCGAGGTACCCGAACAAACCGTAGCTACCAAAGAAGAAGAAAAAGGCTTCGACAAACTTTGCAGTTGGTTGAACGGGGTATTCGGAGGCTGACGAGTCGATTGAATCCGACACAATTTCAAATCAAAAGAAGGTTATTCGCAACGATGGTGCTGATAACCTTTATTTTTTTAGCGGTAGCGGGGAAACTCGTTTATTTGCAGGTGGTCAAAGGACGTTCCTTACAGGCGCGCGCTCTCGATCAATGGACGAGAGACGTCCCGCTCGGCGCGATACGCGGCGAGATCCTTGACCGTAACGGGACCGTGCTTGCAGGCAATAATACCACCTATACCTTGTACGTGAGACCGAACGCAACCTCTTCCGTTGAGCGAAGCGCCGAAGTGATTTCTACCGTCCTCGAAAAAGGGTACGACGAGATCTATGACAAGATATCGAAAAAGGGTGTCTCCGAGATCACGGTCGCGAAAAAGCTCTCCAAGGAGCAGATGACCGAGATCGTTGACGCGGGGATCGACGGGGTGTATTTCGGTAGGGACGTGGAACGCTATTATACCTACGGCGAGTACCTTTCGCAGTTGCTCGGTTTCGTCGGAGCGGATGGGGACGGACAAGCGGGATTGGAGAGTTATTACAATACCTATCTGCGTGGGCAAGACGGCAAAGAGCTTACCGAAACCGATCTCGTCGGCAGAGAACTAACCGATGAGATCGCCTACCTTCCCGCTACGGACGGATTGGACCTTCGGTTGACCATCGACGCTTCGATACAGTTTTTTGCGGAAAACGCGGTAAGATCCGCACTTCTCGAGTATAACGCGAAGAGCGCGAACGCCGTCGTGATGGATGCCGAGACGGGTGCGATCCTCGCGATGGCGCAGGCGCCTTCCTTTGATCCGAACACGCCGGATCGCTCCGACGTATCGGCGCTTTTTGCTAAGATGAAGCTCAACGCGATCAGCTCCGTGTACGAGCCCGGTTCCACCTTTAAGATCATGACCACGGCGATCGCGCTGTCCCTCGGTGTGGTCAGTGAAAAAGACCGTTTTTACTGCGCGGGAGGGCGGGTCGTAGACGGCAAGCGCATTCGCTGCTGGAAATCCATCGGACACGGCAGTCAAACTTTCGCCGAAGGGGTGCAAAACAGCTGTAACTGCGTGTTTATGGACCTTGCGGAACGGATCGGCGCAGATCGTATGTACGAATACTTTTCCTTGTTCGGTTTGACCGAAAAAACGGGGATCGATTTCCTCGGCGAAACCTCCTCGATCCTCTTGAAAAAGGACTCTCTCAAGCCCGTAGACGTCGCGCGTATCGGCTTCGGACAGGCGATCGCGATCACCCCGATGCAGCTCATTCGCGCCACCGCTGCCGCCGTCAACGGCGGGACCTTGGTGACGCCTTACCTGATGGAGAGCGTCGAGGATGCGACAGGGCGCACCGTGGTCAGGAATTATCCCGCCGTCGGTCGTTCCGTCCTTTCCTCCGGGACCTCCGCAACCGTGCGAAAACTGTTGCGAAACGTCGTCTCGCTCGTCAGTGGAAAACTCGCGGGCGTGGCAGGGTACTCGATCGGGGGGAAGACAGGCACCGCACAAAAGTACGAAGGGGGCAAGATCGCCGCCGGTAAATACGTTTCTTCCTTTATCGGATTCAGTTCGGTGGAACATCCGAAATATATCGTCTATTTTATGGTGGATGAACCCGTCGGGTATCGCTACTACGGCTCTCTGGTCGCCGCACCCTACGTCGGTCAGATCTTCTCCAAATTGTTTGAATACGAAAAGATCGCCGCGACGGAGGAGATCTCTCCCAAAACCTATTTCGAGATGCCCGATCTCGTAGGTCTTTCCGCAGGAGAGGCAGCGCGCGTCGCCGAAAAGCTCGGGTTGCGCCTCGAGATCGGAGGGACCGGGGGCGTCGTCATCGCGCAATATCCTGCGGTGGGAGAGATCACGAACGATCATGCCGTCGGGCTTGTCACGTTATCACAGGAGGGTGTATGAAAGTAACGGAGCTGTTTAAAAACGTCGTCGTCACCGGTATCGTTCATTACGATGAGGTCGATATTACCTCGATCTCCTTCGACAGCAGAACCTGTCTCGCGGGCGCGCTGTTCGTCTGTCTCAAGGGCGGTGATGCGGATGGTCACGAATTTGTAGCCGAAGCGGTAAGAAGGGGCGCCGCGGCGATCCTTGCGGAACGGGAGATCCAAGGGGTGCGAGTCCCTACGTTCCTCGTAAAGGATACGCGGGAGGCGCTCGCGAAAGTCGCCGCGAAATTTTACGGCGACCCTGCCGAAAAGATGACTGTCGTCACCATCGTGGGGACCAACGGAAAGACCTCGACCGCCGAGATCCTTTCGGAAATATTCGCCTGCGCGGGGAGACCTTGCGCCACGATCGGTACGCTCGGGTATAAGGTCGTCGGAGAACGCAGCGCAGGGGTGCTCACTACTCCCGATCCCGTCGAGCTCCATCGGTCCCTTGCCGATATGGTGACGAAAGGGGTCAAGTACGTCTTCATCGAGGCTTCGGCGCACGCGATCTGTTATCGAAAGCTTGCGGGCATCAAGGCGAATCTCTCGATCTTCACCAATTTGACGCGAGATCACCTGGATTTCTTCGGGACGATGGAGCGCTATGCCGCCGTGAAATTGTCCTATTTCAAGCCGGAGAATACCGCCATCGCCGTCGTGAATTCGGACGACGAATACGGTCGCAGGATCTTGCGCGCCGAGACGGTGCCGACGATCTCCTACGGGCTGGATAATCCCGCCGACGTCTTTGCGATCAACGTGGATGAGACCGCGAACGGGCTCTCCTTTACCATCAACGCCTACGACAGGATCGCTCTGATCGAGACGCCCTTGTGCGGACGATTCAACGTCTACAACCTGATGGCGGCGACCGCGACGGCGATGTATCTCGGTGTGGATCTCCCCGTCGTCGCGCAAGCCGTGCGAGAGATGAACCCTGTCCCGGGCAGGTTTGAGAGCGTCGTTTTACGGGGGCGCCGTGTGATCGTTGATTACGCCCATACGCCGGACGGACTGGAAAACCTGCTCTCGGTCCTCAGACGCGACGGTACGGGGCGGATCGTGACGGTTTTCGGATGCGGCGGTGATCGCGACCGCGGCAAACGCCCGATCATGGGCCGCATCGCCACGGAATACTCCGATCTTACCATCGTGACAGACGACAACCCGCGCGGCGAAGAGGAGCAAGAGATCGCCGACGAGATCCTCGCGGGGGTCGTTGAGGACAGCGAGGTCGAGGTGGTCCTTGATCGAAAAGAGGCGATCCGCCGTGCCTTCGAAGTCTCCTCGGAGGGGGATCGCATCGTGATCGCGGGGAAGGGTCACGAGCGGACGATGGAGATCAAAGGACAAAAGATCCCGTATAACGATCTCGATTTCTTGCTAAAATCTTTTCGGTAGGTGGTATTTTGGACTCTCGATCGATCCTTCTTGCGCTCGTCGCCTTTATCGTATCTTTTTTCCTTGCGTTGCTCTTCGCCCCCGTCGTCATTTCGGGTGCGAAGAAGCTCAAGGCAGGGCAACCGATCCTCTCCTACGTGGAGCAGCACGCCGCCAAAGCGGGGACGCCCACGTTCGGGGGATTGATTTTCCTTTTCCCGACCCTTTTCACCACCTTGGCTCTGACCTTTACGCAGGGACTCACGGTCGGGACGATCGCCGCCTTGGTCATGGTCTCTTTCGCCGTGCTCGGTTTCTTGGATGACTTCATCAAGATACGGACTAAGGACAACCAAGGCTTGCGCCCGTATCAAAAAATCGTCGGACAAGCTGCCATTGCCGTCATCGTCGCCGTTTATGCATTCAAAACGCCATCCATAGGGAGCGGCGTGTATTTTCCTTTTTTCGGCAGAGAAATCGACTTCGGCGTTTGGTATATTCCGTTTGCGGTCTTTCTCTACCTCTCGCTCGCGAATTGCGTGAACCTGACCGACGGACTGGACGGACTGGCGTCGGGCTGCTCGGTGGTCTACCTCTTCACCTACGCCGTCGTCATCGTGCTGACGACGCTCGCTTCGGGCGGCTCGGACGGGAGCTTGCTCCTTTTTGACTTCGCCCTAACGGGCGGATTGACGGCATTTCTCTTATTTAACACGAACAAAGCGTCGATCTTTATGGGGGACACGGGTTCTCTCGCGCTCGGCGGGGCGTCGGCGGCGATCGCGCTCTTTTCCAAACAACCGTTTTTGGTGCTTTTCGTCGGCATAATGTACGTCGTTTCGGGCATATCCATTATCGTGCAAGTGAGTTACTTTAAGTTGACGCACGGAAAACGTGTTTTCCTGATGGCGCCGTATCATCATCATTTGGAGAAAAAGGGGTTTGGCGAGGCGAAGATCTGCGCGATCTATTCCGCGGTCACGCTGCTTATGGGCATTCTCGCGATCGCTTCGACCGTCGTGGGGGTGTATGGAATACGCTGACAAAAGGGTGATCGTCTTGGGTCTCGGTAAAACGGGCGAGGCGGTCAAACGGTTTTTACAGTCGCGCGGAGCGTCGGTCCGTTGCTACGACGACTCGATCGCCCGAGAAGGTCTTTCGGACTTATCCGTTACGTCGGATTTTGCGGTCGTCAGCCCGGGGTTTCCGCTCGAGAACCCCGTTGCGTGCGCCCTCAAAGAGCGAGGCGTGCCGATCTTGTCCGAACTCGATCTCGCGTACATAAATCGTCCTTCGGAACGGATCTATGCCATCACCGGTACGAACGGCAAGACCACGACCTGCACGATCCTCCACGAAATGCTCTCTACCGTCGGGCGTTCGCACTTGGTGGGCAACGTCGGCACTCCCTTCGTTTCCGCTTTGGACGTCATCCGCCCCAAGGATGCCGTCGTGGTGGAGGTCAGCAGTTTTCAGATCGAGCAAAGCTCCGTCTTCCGTCCCGCCGTCGCCGCACTCACCGTCGTCGGAGAGGATCACCTCGACCGCCACGGGAGCGTGGAACGCTATCAACGGCTCAAATTGTCCCTTGCGAAGCGCGCGGAGATAGCGGTTTTGAACGGGGATGATCCCGTCCAGCACGATCTTAGCGGCGTGCGGTATTCCGTGCGTGACGAGCGCGCCGATTACCGCCTCTCGGACAGAGCGATCACGGTCCGCGGGAAAAGATATCCTTTACCCGCGCGCTCCCGAGGAGCGGCGTTCGATATGGACTATCTATGCGCGTTCGCGGTCGCGTGTACAGCATACGGCGTTCGGAAAGAGTTCCTTTCCGCATACGACCGCGTTGTCCTTCCTCGTTATCGCTTTGAGAAGGTCGGCACGATCAAAGGTGGGGCGG
>JAFSZO010000003.1 GCA_017455605.1 Clostridia bacterium | reverse complement strand
GTTGCTGGTCTCCGCGCGGAAGGTGGGGCCGAAGGTGTAGACGTTGCTGAACGCCATGCAGAAGGTCTCCACGTTGAGCTGACCGCTGACGGTGAGGTTCGCCTTCTTGCCGAAGAAGTCCTTGGAGTAGTCGATCTCGCCCGACTCGGTCATCGGGGGCGCCGCCATGTCGAGGGTCGTGATCTGGAACATTTCGCCCGCCCCTTCGCAGTCGCTCGCGGTCACGATGGGAGTGTGGACGTAGATGAAGTTATGATCGGCGAAATAGCGATGGATCGCCTGCCCCAGCACGCTGCGGATGCGGAAGACCGCATTGAAGGTATTGGTTCGGGGACGCAGATACGCCTGCTCACGCAGGAACTCGAGGGACGCCGCCTTCTTTTGAATGGGGAAATCGGGGGTGGAAGTACCCTCGACCGTGATCTCGGTGGCGAGCAGCTCGAACGGTTGCTTCGCCTCGGGGGTCGGGACGAACTTGCCCTTCACACGCACGGCGGCGCCGACGTTCTGATGCACGACGTCGTCGTAATTCGCGAGGTTCTCGCGCTCGGCGACGACCTGCAGCTTATTGAAGCAGGTGCCGTCCGAGAGTTCGATAAACTTGTCGTTGCGAATGGTCTTGATCCAACCGCAAACCGCGATCTCCGCGCCCGCTTCGGGCATAGCATCGAATAGATCTTTAATAAACGTTCTTTTCATAGAAGTCTCCTTTATGGGTATATAGTACCACGTTTTCCCGTGAGAGCCAAGGACTTTTACTCCGAGAAAGGAACGAACGTGAGTCCGATCGCTTCCTCAACGGGGAGAGAGAAGACGATGCCCCCGCCGGGAGAGTCCAGCCCGAACTCGCGGGCAACGGCGCGCATCAGGTCTGCGCGGATCTCCTCTTTGACGAGGATCAGCACGACTTCCTTCTCCTCCTGTAGCGCCATCGCGAAGAACTTTTGCGCCTTTTCACCGCCCGTGCCGCGCCCCGATAGGATGGTGCCGCCCGTCGCGCCGTTTGCGCGGGCAACGTCCATCAGGGTCTCGGAAAAGCCCTTGTTGACGACCGCCACGACCATACTGCATTTGATCTCGTTATTCTCCATCACTCTACCTCCGTTTTCGCAGTGAAGTATTCCAGCACCCTCTTGTCCGCGATGCTCTGCACGCGAAGGGCAAACGCCACGCCGCCGCCCTTGCCTATCTTAAACTCTTCTTCCAGTACGCCTCGCGCGTTTTGCAGTTGCGTTTCGTCCAACATCAACGCGACGAGATCCTTCTCGATATCCCCGATACCGATGAGGTTCATCCATGCCTTCTTTGCCGTGCCCCTCCCGAGAATGGTCGAGAACCCGAAAACGTCTCCGGCGAGGCGTGCGTTGATCGGGTCTCCCTTGCCGCGTTCGGCGATCACGAGGAGCAAATAGATCTTAACTTTCCTTTCCAAAGCAAAAACCTCCTTACAGGTCGATGACCTCGATCTCGTCCGCAGAGGCGGCTGCTTCGGCAGCGGCAGCGGGGATCTCGGCAGAGGGTGCGGGGACGACGGGCGTCTCCGCGGGGGGGGCGGGCACTTTTTTGAGCATACGCTCCGCCATCTTTGCCCGCAAAGCGGACAAGGAGCCGAGCACCTGCAAAACGATGAGGGGAGTCATCGCGACCATCGCGACGAGCCCGTAGGCAAAGCGCAAGATCCCTTCTTCCCCGTTGAGGGCGACACAAGCGCCCGTCGCAAGGGGCAAGAGGAAGGTGGCGGTCATCGGACCGCTCGCCACGCCGCCGCTGTCAAAGGCGATGGCGGTGTAGGTCCTCGGCGTAAAGATGGCAAAGACCGCCGCAAGGGCGTAGCCGGGCAGCAGCAACCACCAAATGCTGAACCTATAAAGGACGCGGAGCATCGAAAGCCCGACCGACATCGCGACGCCGAACATCATCGTCAGCATCACGCGATGCTTTTTGATCGTGCCGCCGCTGATCTTTTCGACCTGCTCGTTGAGGACGTGGACGGCGGGTTCCGCCGCGACGATCATAAAGCCGATGAGAACGCCGAGCGGCAAGAGCGCGTAGGGATATTTCGCCCCGAGAGCAAGTCCTATCGCCCTGCCCGCTTCGCTAAAGCCCGCGTGTGCGCCGGTCATAAAGATCACGAGCCCGAAATAGGTGTACAACAGACCGAAGACGATACGCCAAAAGGTGCGGATCGGCATATTACGATTGGCGGTAAAGCGAAAGATCAGGAAGAAGGCGGCGATGGGACCGATGGAGATCGCCACGTCCTTCATTTGATCGAGAAAGGTCAATCCGAAGACTCTAAAGTAGCCGCCCTCGATCACCTCGGACGAAGGGACGATCTTGGTCACGTCGATAAAGAAGCCGAGCAGCATCACGCTGATGATCGGTCCGACCGACGCGAGGGCGACGAAGCCGAACCCGCTATCCGCGCCCGACTTGCCGCTGATATTCGCCACGCCGAGCCCCATCGCGATGATGAAGGGCACGGTCATAGGCCCCGTCGTCACGCCGCCGCTGTCAAAGGCGAGAGGCAGGAAAGGCTCCTTGCCGAGAAGGGTCAGGACGAGCGCGAGCGCGAAGACCGCGCCGTAGGAGATCAAGAGGAGTAGACGGAGAGAAACGCCGAAGATCACGCGCAGCATCGACAGAGCGAGAAAGATGCCTACGCCGACCGCCACGAGGGCGATCAGCACCCACTTGTTGATGTGCGCCTCCAGTCCCGAAGCAAGTACCGAAAGATCGGGCTCCGCCATCGTGATGATCGCGCCGATGAGGATCGAGACCACAATGACGACGGTCAGGTTGCGCGTCTTGGTGGTGGCGCTGCCGACCAGCTCTCCGATCGGGATCATCGCCGCGTCCGCCCCGATGGCGAAGAGACTCATCCCGCCGATCACGAGGATGCACCCGACGAGAAAGGACAGGATCGCCCCGCCCTCCATCGGCGCCAACGTCAAAGAAAGGACCACGACGATCGCCGCGATCGGCAGCACCGATATCAGACTTTCCTTGATCTTGGACCAAACCACGACAGGCTCCCTCCGCGCACCCACGCGCTATTATTAAGTATACCACGCCCCGCGCGGGCGTGTAAAGGGGACGGGAGGAACAAGAAACATATTCTCAAACTCCGAAAAACGTGTAACTTTACACAAATTTGGAATTATGAATGAGGAATTATGAATGAGGAATTAGGAATTGCGGGTCGCTTCGCTCCAAATGTTTTTTAAAGAAAAACAAAACAAACCATCGCAATACCAAGCGGGCGAGGAAGAGTCGACTCCGTCGAATGATGATCGCTACGCGATATGATAACTCCCTGCGGTCGAATGATAATTCGCTACGCTCAAATGATAACTCGCTCTGCTCGAATTTTGCTACGCAAAGGGCGAGGAGAAGGCGTGCCGCCGCTGGGGTCCACGCAAAATCGCAGATTTTGTGGGGTGTTGGCGGCAGAGACGAACGCATCCTAATTCGGAATGCGGAATGCGGGATGCGGACGCCGAAGGCGGGAGCAATGTCGAGCGAAGGGAGTCTTTTTAATTAGGAATGAGGAATTAGGAATTAAGGGTCGCTACCGTCGCCCTAAAAAACGCTCAATCTTTCGGGGACCTCAATGCGACGCTGACGCTCCGAATGGGCTTCTACTTCATCCTATTATCGTAGCGGAGATGGGCTGCGGAGCGAATAGCACTTGCAAGCATAGCGTGCAAGTGCAACGCGAACGAGCCTATGAACGCTACGACAGAGCGCGAACGAAACAGTGTTTCGGAGCGAGGCAAGCGAGAAAGCGCAGAGAATTGCATTAGAAAAGCGCATCACGCTTTTCGGCAATGATGCGCTTTGACTCGCGCGCAGGGCGCGTACTCCTCGTATATCTACAGCGGGCGAGGAGAGTGGTGCAAAAACAAACGCTCATCAAAAAGGCGGGTAGGCGCGTACTTGTCGTACGTAACTACCCGCCTTTGCAGATGTAGTGCAGTATTTGCCCGCTATACTCGCCCGCTATTTTTTGTCGGGTTTCATCGTGGGGAAGAGAAGCACATCGCGGATCGAGCGCGAATCGGTGAGGAACATCACCATACGGTCGATGCCGATGCCGAGACCGCCCGTCGGGGGCATGCCGTACTCCAGCGCGGTGCAGAAATCCTCATCGTAGGGTTGCGCCTCTTCGTCGCCCTGCGCCTTCGCCGCCATCTGCGCCTCGAAACGCTTGCGCTGGTCGAGGGGATCGTTCAGCTCGCTGAAGGCGTTGCCACCCTCGGACGCACAGATAAAGAACTCGAAACGCTCGGTGAGGCGCGGGTCGGAAGGCTTACGCTTCGCGAGCGGGCTGACCTCCACGGGATAGTCGGTGATGAAGACGGGACCCGTGAGCTTCTCCTCGACGAAGGCGTCGAAGATATTGTAGAGGGCGTTGCCCCAGGACGTATCCGCGGGCATATCGAGCCCCATCGCATTGCCGCGTGCGATCAAACCCGCGAGGTCGTCGTGATCAAAGTCCATCCCCGTGTACTTCTTCACCGCCTCGACCATCGTCAGGCGCTCCCACGGGGTCTGCAGGTGCAGTTCCTGCCCTTGGTAAGTGAGGTCGAGCGAGCCGTTCACCGCCATCGCCGCGGCGGTATACAGCTCCTCGGTGATGCGCATCATCTCGTGATAGTCGACGTAGGCTTGGTACAGCTCGATGGTCGTGAACTCGGGGTTATGCTTGGTGTCCATACCCTCGTTGCGGAACTGTCTGCCGATCTCGTAGACCTTCTCGAAGCCGCCGACGATGCACCTCTTCAGATGCAGCTCGGTCGCTATGCGCATATACATATCGATGTCGAGCGTGTTATGATGCGTCACGAAAGGACGGGCATTCGCGCCGCCCGCGAGGGTGTTCAGCACCGGGGTCTCGACCTCGATAAAGCCCTTGTCGTCGAGGACCTTGCGGATGGTGGAGATGATCTTGCTCCTCTTGATGAAGACCTCCTTCACCTCGGGATTCGCGATGAGGTCGACGTAGCGCTGACGATACCGAAGGTCGGTATCCTGCAATCCGTGGAACTTCTCGGGGAGGGGCAGGAGCGACTTCGCAAGCAGCTTGTAGCCGTCCGCATGCACGCTGATCTCGCCGGTCTGCGTGCGGAAGACCTTGCCGCTCACGCCGATGATGTCGCCGATGTCGAGCTGCTTGAACGCCATATACTCATTCTCGCCGACGTCGTCGCGGCGCACGTAGATCTGGATCTTGCCCTCACCGTCGAGCAGGTGAGCGAAGCTCGCCTTGCCCATGATGCGACGAGAGACGAGACGCCCCGCGATCGAGACCTCCGTCCCATCCATCGCGTCGGCGTTCGCCTTGATCACGGCGCTATTCGCCGTTCTGTCGTATTTGACCTCGGTAAAGGGGTCGTTGCCCGCCGCCACGAGGCCTGCGAGCTTTTGCATTCTGACCTGTTTTGCTTCGGATATGTTTTCCGAACCGATGATTTCTTCCGCCATGGTTTCCTCCTGAAACGATGAGCCCCGCGCAAGGGACTCACAAGGGATGTCTTGCTAAAAAAACGCGCACCCTCCCTTTGCGGGCGGATGCGCGACCGAGTTACTTGCGAATGCCGAGTATCTTGACGCTGTACACGCCCGCCGGCGCCTTGACCTCGATGGTCTCGCCGACCTTGTGTCCGATGAGCGCCGCACCGAGGGGCGACTCATTCGAGATCTTGTTCTCGGCGAAGTTCGCCTCCGCGCTGCCGACGAGTTTGTATTCGCTCTTCTCGTCGTAGTCGAGGTCGTGGATCCTCACGAAGCAGCCGACGCTGACCGTGGTGGTGTCGATCGCCTCGCCGTCGATGATCTTCGCACGTTTCAAGGTCTCCTCGAGCTCGCGAATGCGCGCCTCGATGAGGCCCTGATCGGTCTTCGCCGCATCGTACTCCGCGTTCTCGCTGAGGTCACCGAATTCACGCGCTGTCTTGACACGCTCCGCCGCCTCCGCGCGCTTCACCTTAATGAGATGTTCAAGCTCAGCCTCTTTTTCCTTGTATCCTTCCGTAGTGAGAATGATATCAGCCATAATTACTCCTTATTTGCGCCATTGGGGCGCGACGCGCCCGCCCGAGAGCGGGGGTCCAAAGAAAAAGCGCAACGGGTCGAAGGTTGCGCTTCCGTTTCTCAGTCTCTGTCCGAACCGGGTTCGGGGAGAAGCGCCATCACTCTCGCGCGCTTGATCGCCGCGGCGAGGATCCTTTGGTGCTTCGCGCACACGCCGGTGGAACGCCTCGGAGCGATCTTGCCGCTCTCGGTGATGTACTTTTTGAGTTTCGCAACGTCTTTGTAGTCGATCTCGTTTATCTTGTCCACGCAGAAAGCGCAAACCTTCTTTTTGGCGGGCTTTCTACCGGGACGCTTTGCGCCCTTGTCTTCCATATTCTTCATTTTACACTCCTATTACTAATTGATTGATCAAAACGGGAGATCGTCGTCCGTCACAGCCGAACCGCCGATACGCGCGCCGGAGCCGCCCTGCGGGGGAACTGCGGGAGGGATCTCTCCTTCTCCTTTGGTGGAAAGAAATTGCACTTCGTCGGCAACGATCTCGGTGATGTAGCGCTTGGAGCCGTCGTTCGCGTCGTAGGTGCGCGTCTGGATGGAGCCCGCCACTGCCGCCTTGCTGCCCTTCTTCAAGAACTTGCCGCAGTTCTCCGCCTGCCCTCTCCATACGATGACGGGAAGGAAGTCGGTCTCGGTGTTGCCGAATCTCCTGCTGACGGCAAGGGTGAACTTGCAAACGGGGATGCCGTTGTTGGTGTTGGACAACTCGGGATCTCTGGTAAGGTTGCCGATCAAAAATACTTTGTTCATAATTTTCCTCCGATTACTTCTTCGTGACCATATAACGAACTACGTTCTCGTCGTTTCTCATTTGACGCTCGAGCTCCGCGGGAACGGCGGATTCGGCTTCGAAATTCATAAGAACGTAATAGCCTTCGGTCTTGTAATTGATGGGATACGCGAACTTTCTCATGCCCCACTTGTCGACAGTGCTCACCGTGCCGCCGAGTTCGGCGATCAAAGCGGCGAATTTGTCGGCGCAAGCGTTCTTGGCATCGTCGGATGCGTCACCCTGCAGAATGTACAAAACTTCGTACTTATTCATTTTCTACCTCCTTTTGGACTGATTGACCTTTGCTTTCCGCAAAAGTAAGGACCCCGCCGACTTTCGGCAGGTACGGACATTATACTTTATAGATAACATACTTGTAAAGCGTTTTTAAAAATTAAATAAAATATATATTATGAAAGCGCGCCCTGCGCGCGAGGCTCGATTCTTCGGCAAAGCGGCTGCGTATCAGGGCGCATCTGCTTCGTTTCTGCCTTCGCGGTAGCGAAATATCGATTGGAACGAAGTGACCCTTTATTCCTTTCGTATCGCCTACGGCGACATGATGTATTTGCTACGCAAACATGATGTATCTCGCTACGCTCGACGTTGCGGAACGCTGTCCGCAATTCCGCATTAGAGAGAGTTCCCTTCGCTCGCAAGCGGATCATTCGGAGCGTTAGCGTCGCATTGGGGTTC
>JAFSZO010000021.1 GCA_017455605.1 Clostridia bacterium | reverse complement strand
TCTCTCCTTTTGTCTTTACTCTAACTATACCGTTTTTCGATGATTCTGTCAATGCCCCTTGCAAGCGAATATCCCACCCTATTCTCTTCTGTTTTTACAGATTCCGAGAGGGAAGCGGCGACGGAGAGCGTAGCGTTTTACTCCCCATCGCCGCCGAGGTTAAAAGACGGGATTTGGCATTCTTTGCGTACGGGACATTAGGCGAGTTGGGTCACCACCACCCCCGCTTGCGTGGTGGTGGACGCAAGAACCACGTTCTCACCCGATCCGTTGACGATTTGCAGCGTAGCAGGCGTGCTCTGCGCCGTGACCAAGGCGCTTCCGCTGATCTGCCCCGTTCCGCAAGGAGCGTAAGAAGTGGAGACCACGGCGCCGTTCAAGGTGGTCGAGAAGCCTATTTGAGACGGACCCCCCGCTCCTTGCGTCGCCACGTCACCCTGTTCCCCCATTGCGACCCACCAATTCACGAGGTAGGTGCCGGGACGGTTCAAGATGACAGCGCCGGTCACGAAAGATGCGCCGAGTACGTTGTTCGATACGAGGTTGTTGAAAGGGATCGGGAAGCCGTCCGCAACGGTAGCCCCCGCCCCTGCGGTAAAGGTAGCTTCGAATCCGCGGAGTTGCGGCGCGGGAGGAGTCGGCGTAGGCGTGGGCGGCATCGGCGGAAAGACAGGGATCGGCGAAGGCACCCCTCCGCCGCAAGAGGTACCGCCGTTATTACAGCGGCAAGTATTCGAGAAGAGATTGTTACAACATCCAAACATAGGTTTTCTCCTTATGCACGGGGGACGTCCGCCCCTCGCGACATACCGAAGTATGTAGCTCTTCTCTACTCACAGTCTATTCGCCTCGGGCGGAAAAGGTGCTTGTTTTTCGGCGAGAAGTCGGCTATACTATAAAAAAGGAGCGCATACCTATGAAGATAAGATTCAACGAAAACCAAGAGGTCGTGGATATCGTCAAACAGGGACTCGAACAATCGGGCGGATACTGTCCCTGCCGCCGAGAACGCACCCCCGACACGAAATGTATGTGCAAGGAGTTCCGCGAGCAGATCGCCGACCCGAATTACGAAGGCTATTGCCACTGTATGCTGTACTACAAAGAGAAATAAAAGCTCTTACTTTTTCTTGTTTCCGATCTGATATTTTTGCCAGATGATACTATCCAGCCGCGCCACGTACAGATGCGGATATTCCGCTTTCAGCTCGGAGACGGCGCTCGCGAGCAGCCTCTGACAGTCGTCGTCCGATAGGTCCCGCCCGAGCGCGTCCCTGACGCAATGGTGGATGTGGACGTCCGGCTTGCAACGATCGGGATCGCCCGCCAACATAAACAGATAGTTCATCGCCGCCGATCCGACCCCTCGCACGGAACGGATCACCGCTTCGAGCACCTCCACGTCGGTGCGCGCCTGAAAATCTTCTTTCGTATTTATTCCTAAGGACAAGAGTTTTTTCGCGAGGTCGTAGCAGACTTCCGCCTTGGATCTGCCGGAGAGTCTTTGCCTGTTCCTGAGCACCGCGCTCGCGAACGCGACGGCGCCGCCCGCCCCGTCCACCTGCTCGACGAAACTGCGGAGCGTATCTCCCGCAGCGAAACGATCGCCCTGCATAAACCTTTCGGCATAGCGCTCCACCACGGGGACGGTCACGCTGAAATACTTCGACTGCAACGAATAGATGCAATCGATCAAACAGGCGGGCAACGACTCGTACGGCGCCGAATAGTGTTCGCCGTTCAGGTCCAGATTGCCTTTGCAAAAGGCGACGAATGCGTCCGTGTATTCCATCCTTTCCTCCTTTGTGACCTCACGATATGATCGAAAAGCTCGTCCTCAATCCCCGTTTTTCCTCTTCGCCGCGACGAGGAGACGATGCCCCTCCTCCTTCAGCCAGCGCTGATCCTCGTAATAGTTCGGATAGACGCGCAGGACTTCCCTGTAAAAGCGGGGGGAGTGGTTCATCTGTTTTCGATGGCACAGTTCGTGCACGACGACGCTGTCGATGGTGCCGAGGGGCGCGAGCATCAGGAGACAATTGAAATTCAGGTTGCCGAGGGAGGAGCAGCTGCCCCACCGCGTCCCTTGGAATCGGATCGTGATCCTGCCGTAGGACACGCCCACCTTGGGCGCGTAGTAGGCGACACGTTCGGAGATCACCTTTTTCGCCCGTTCGGCGAGCACGCGGATCTGCTCGGGGGTGAAGGTGGGGAGGGTATCCGCCGCGCGTTTTCGCTCCTCGGACGCTGCCAAATGCGTCTCGATCCATCGCTTATGCTTAGCGAGAAAGGCATTGATCTGAGACTCGGGCATCCGCCTCGGCGCCCGAACGATGAGCTTTCCCCCTTTGATCTGCGCGCTCACGGTACGCCGATCACTGCGAATCAGTTCGTAGTCCATCTCAGCCGATCCGCTCTTCAATCAGCGCTTCGTTCTTGCTAACCAGTTGCAGGTCCTTATCCAATTTTTCGCAGATTTTCTCGGCGTCCAATTCGAGCTCACTTTCTTTGATCGTATGCACGTCGGTCGAATAGACAGTTCGCCATTGCCAATCGGGCTTGAGACCTTTGGGGTTAAAGAGTTTGTCTATCTTCTCCAGCTTTTCCCGCTCATCATTCGTAAGGTTTTGAGAGCTGAGAACAAATTGCAATTTGAATCTGATCTCTCCGCTTTTCTCCACCCAAGACATAATTTCATAAAAATAATGGTTGTTCGTCCCCCATCCGCTGATCGAGGAACTGTCCGGGATGAGCCTGTCCATCGTAGGCGTCCTAAATCGACAATAGCTCTTAGAGCTCTTGTTCTCCACAAAAATGATACCGTTCCCGTTCTTCGCGAAACACCACTCTTTCATGATCTCGAACAGATTTTGCTGTTTGTCGGGACGATGCTCGTAAATCAGGTCCAAGGCACCTTTATGTTTTTTGTAGATCTCCTGACATATCTTTATGATCTCGGTATCGTTCATCGTTTCTCTCCTCAGCGTTTCGACGTAGGTCTTGATAAAGTCTTTTCTGCGCGGTTCGATCGTTATTTTATCCAACTCATTCTCTATGATCTCGATCAAGGTTTCATACTTCAACGAACGCCAAGCGTCGTTGTTATCTTTCATCGGCGGGCTTCCTTCGGGCGTCAAATACAAATATATTTTCAGATAGTCTTTCCCGTATTTACTTTCTATGATCTTATAGTAGCGATTCAATTGATCATCGTGCTCCTGTGTGCCGATCTTATTCTCGATACACAGCACGTATTTCGCTTCCGTAGACTCGACCAAGATGTCTATGTTCTGCCACTCGCGATAAAGCAATACGTCGGAATAATCCATCGCTTGCAACTTAAACACGGTCGCTGTTTCATTCGCAAAAAAGGTCCTCGCGATATAAGCGTTGAGGTCCGTAAGGACCGCCGCGCCCAAGCCGTGATTCTCGTTGGGATCGAGCAACCACGCCAACACATTACTGTGCCGAATCTCCGCCCGCGAGATCTTCAAAACGTCGAAATAGTTGAACGTCGACTTATCTTCTAACGGATCAAGGCTCCGAATGTCCAACAAAAAATCACGTAATGCTTTTTCTTCTTTCGTTATCGATTCCATACTACCCCTTTCGCCCTTGGCGCGAGCGGCGACCGCTCGTCCGCATAAAAGAAAAGCCCATCGCCGAGAAGCAACGGGCTCTCCGAACTACTTCACGATGACTTCGTCGATCAAGCCGTACGCTTTCGCCTCTTCGGCGCTCATCCAGTTGTCCCGTTCGCAATCGGCGTGCAGGGTCTCGACAGACTTGCCGCTGTTCGCCGCCATGATCCTCTCCAGTTCCTCACGCGCATGCAGAATGCTCTCCGCCTCACGCTGCAAGAAGCTCTGCGGCTTGCACGCGCCTTGTTTGAGCTGAAGAAGGGGTTGATGGATCAGGATCCTGCTGTGCGGCAAAGCGAACCTGCGCCCCTTCGCGCCGCAAGATAGGAGGAAGGCGCCCATAGACGCAGCCATCCCGTAGCACACCGTCGCGACCGGCGCATTGATGAGCTGAATGGTATCGTAGATCGCGAGCCCCGCGGGGATGGACCCGCCGTTGGAATTGATATACAAACGGATCTCGGCGGCGTCGTTCTCATCTTCGAAGGACAACAGTTGCATGATGACCTCCATCGCCGACACTTCGGTGACTGATCCGTTCAAAAAAACGATCCTCTGCTTATCCATCCCTTACTCTCCTTTCACGAGGATCCGATCGATGATCCCGTATGCTTTCGCCTCTTCGGCGCTTAGTTCGACGCCGAACTCACAATCGGTGTGGATCTTCGCCACGTCCTGCCCGGTCACTTCAGCCATCAGCTCTTCGAAGACCTTTCGTGTGTTCGTCACCTCTTTCGCCTCGATCGCGATCTCGGTCTGCTGGTTCGGTCCGGGAGACAGCATCCCGTACGGTTGTTCAAAGGAGATCGTGGCGTGGGGCAAAGCGTAACGCTTCCCTTTGGTGCACGCCGCCAGTAGCAGCGCCCCGTAGTCGTTCGCCCCATCGATGCAGGTCCCGCTGATGTCGTTCGGGATGGAACGCATCGTGTCGTAGATCGCGAGCATATCGAGATAGAACGCTTCGGTCGAGCCGATGTACAGCTTGATGTCTTCCTTATCGTTCTGCGCACTGAGCTCCAACAGGGAGGAAACGATACTCGCCACCTGCGGAGCCATCAGCTTACCGCAAATAATGATGATGCGATTCTCCGTCAGTTTGTTTTGCCAAGTCTTTTCTTCTGTCATAATACCCCTCGTAAAACTTCGCCGCCCCCGTCTCGCGGAAACGCCGTATTATGATTCTATCATAAATCCCACCTCGCGGTCAATGCCTCCGGAAGGATCATTTGACAAATATATGTTTCACCGATGAAGACGTGCCTGTTGGCACTTTATACCCCGTTCTCCTTTCACCGAGCCGATTTCTCGTAGCGGATCTCCCCGTCCGAGCATAACACCGTGACGGGCGCATTTCCTTTCACTCGAATGTAGATCTCCTTGCTCTTCCATTCCGACCGCGTACCGTCGTAACGCACGGTCAAAGGACCGGCGCGGTAGGTGCGTTCGAGAGAGAGATACTCGAGATCGTGCGGCAGAGAGAGGGTGACGAGGTCGGGACAGCCGTCCAGATCGGAATAGATACGTCGCACGGACGCAGGCACCTCGAATGAGGTGATCTTTTCACAATGCGAAAAGGAGGCGCCGCCGAGCGACTGCAAGCTCGCGGGGAGCGTGATCTCGCCCGTGAACGCCGCGTAGGAGAAGCACTCGCCGCCGATCTCGCGCAACCCTTCGGGAAAGTCGAACGCCGCCAGTCCGCTGCAATAAGCGAAGGCGTGCTCGCCGATCCTCGTGAGGGCGCCGCCCCGTGCCGTGACGCGCGTCAATCCATTGCAGGAATAGAATGCCTCGTCCCCCACCACTTCGACGCCGACGGGCAGCTCGACCGAGGAAAGACCGTCGCAGGAAGAGAATGCGCTCTTCCCGATCACGCGGAGCGATGCGGGCAGAGCGAGCCGGGTCAAGCCGCTGCGCGCGAAGGCATTTTCGCCGATCTCGGTCACCCCCTCGTGGATCGTGACGCTCTGCAAGGAGGTCGTATGTGAAAAGGCATCCTTCGCGATCGCCTTCATCCCTTTTGGTAATGATACCTCCGTCAAACCGCTACACTCCGAAAACGCCCCCTCGCCGAGGGTCGCATCGCACGGAGAGAGGTCGATCTCTCGGAGCATAACGCATTTCGAGAAAGCATACGCACCGATCTCACGCACCGCACCCGAGAAACGAACGGCGCGTAGCGGCACGCCGTAAAAGGCGTACGGCGCGACCCGCTCGCAGGTCACCTCGACCCCGCTCACGGGCGTATCGCCAAAGAGCAACTCGGCACCGTAGCAACAAGGATTTGAGTTCTTGTCCGAGAAATCGATGCCGCACCATTCCTCCGCGCCGCCGCCGAACACCACCTTGTCAAGACAGAAAGCGCGGTCGAACGCCGAATGCCCTTCGACCTTTTTCAGGCTCGCGGGGAGATGCAATTCAAACAAATTCGGGTAGCAACCAAAGCCGCCGATGCTCTCCGTTCCCTCGGGCACGTCGACGCGCACGACGAGAGGGTCATACTTCGCCTCTTTGCCGTAGAAGAGAGTCCGCGGCTCGGCAGGCACGTAAAAGAGCTTCACCTTCGCCCACTCCCTCGGCACCTCGAGATCCGACGCCAAGGACTCGATGCGGAAGAGGCTACGCTCATAATAGCCGACCACCCGATCGCCCACAACGATGCAGTTCTTCGGGAGCAAGCGATGCGTGATACTCCTTTTTACCTCATGATGGCTGAAGCCATCATAATCGTCGTAGCTGTCGTCCTCCTCGAGACGTCCGCCCACGACGAGGCGCATCACCTCCGCCCGCGCGGCGTCCGAGACCTCGCCCCGCGGATGGGCGTCGGAGAAATCGTTCAATTCTTTGATATCTTCAACAACGTAACATTTCATTCGTTTTCCCTTTTTCAAGCGTTATTTCAGCATCCCGATCGCGTTGCCTCTGTACAGGACGCGCCCGCTGAAATCCGTCGTGACGTCCCTTGACGCACGATAATAGCCGAGTATGAGACGGGAAGAAAAACCTCGCACGGTGATGTCGCCGTTGGGCGCGTATTCGTGTATCCGCAGGATCCTTCCCGCATAGTCCTTTACGTATTCGACCTTTGCCATTCTTTTCTCCTTTTCCTCCGACCGAAACGGGAGCAAACGCGTCGAGCGCGCGTTATTATATGATAACACGTTTCGCACGGATTTTCAATACCTGCCTCGTCGCTTGCGATCCGCAAACCCCTTTTTCGGCAAAAACATTGACTAATATCCGACGCAACGCTATAATAAAGATTACTATGGACTACACCAAGTATTTGAATCACAAGATCGTGGGGCTGAAGCCCTCCGGCATCAGAAAGTATTTCGACATCGCGGCGACCATGCCCGACTGCATCTCTCTCGGCGTGGGCGAGCCGAACTTCGTGACCCCCAAAGAGGGCATCGACGGCGGCGTCACGAGCCTGCTCTCCGGACACACCCATTACACCTCCAACGGCGGCATCATGGAGCTCCGCGAGCTGATGAGCTACTACATCCACAAGAAGTACGCGCTGGAGTACGACCCTTCCTGTGAGATCCTGCCGACCATCGGCGTCTCCGAGGCGGTGGACATCACGATGCGCGCCCTGCTGAACCCGGGCGACGAGGTGCTGGTCTCCGACCCCTGTTACGTTTCCTATTATCCCGCCGTCACGATGGCGGGCGGCGTCCCCGTCGTGGTCGAGACCACGCAGGACACCAACTTTATCCTGACCCCCGAAGCGCTGGAAAAGGCGATCACCCCGAAGACCAAGGTCCTCCTGATGTGCTACCCGAACAATCCGACCGGCGCGATCATGACGCGCGAAGAGCTGGAGGCGATCGTCCCCGTCATCAAGAAGCACGACCTCATCGTCGTGACGGACGAGGTCTACTCCGAGCTGACCTACGGCGGCATCAAGCACACGTCCATCGCCGCCCTGCCCGGGATGAAGGAGCGCACCGTGCTCCTCAGCGGATTCAGCAAGAGCTTCGCCATGACGGGCTGGCGTCTCGGCTACCTCGCCGCGCCGAAGGAGATCTATCAACAGGTATACAAGATCCATCAGTTCGCGATCATGTGCGTGCCCACGATGGCGCAAGAGGCGTTGATCGCCCTCCTAAAGCACGGCTTCGAGACCGACTTCGACTTCGTGGAGGAGATGCGCCTCGAGTACGACCGCAAGCGTAAGTTCATTTACAAAGCGCTCCTCGATATGGGGCTGAATTGCTTTGAGCCGAAGGGCGCCTTCTACATCTTCCCGCAGGTAAGCCACCTCGGGCTCGACGACGAGGCGTTCGTGGAGAGACTGCTCTACGACAAGAAGGTCGCCGTCGTGCCGGGCAGCGCGTTCAGCGAGACAGACCGCTCGCACGTCCGCATCAGCTATGCCTACAGCATGGAGAGGCTGGAGCGCGCGATGGAAAGAATGGACATTTTTGTGGAAGAATTGAAAAAAGGGCGTTAAAACCTCTTGTCTATTCCGAAAAAATGGTTTATAATAATGCTACTTGCTAATGTGGCTCAGCTGGTAGAGCAGTTCACTCGTAATGAACAGGTCGCCGGTTCGAATCCGGCCATTAGCTCCAAAAAATGCTCGGCAATCGTGCCGAGCATTTTTTGGTGCTATGTATTTTGCGAACTCGTGAGCAAAATACACATCATGCACCCCGTAGGGGTGTACATCATGCCACCGCTCTGCGGTGGTACAACTGTAATCATCTATCCTCGTTCGCAAAACATGATGTATCACCTTCGGTGACATGATGTATTCGCTTCGCGAACATTATGTACCCTTCGGGCATTATGTATCGGCTTCGCCGACATTATGTACTTGCCTGTGGCAAGCATTATGTATTCGCTTTGCGAACATTATGTACCCTTCGGGCATTATGTATCGGCTGACGCCGACATTATGTACTTGCTTCGCAAGCATTAGTTTTAGCTATGCGAAGATTTTGTGTCCTTTGTTTATTATGGATCAACTGAAGCCGACATTTTTTGACTAAAACCATCGAATATGATATGATGGATTTATGAAAAAAGATAAATTAAGTGTATTATCATTAGACCTTGCAAAGCAATGCGTTCTTTTGGCTAAAGAGCTACTCGACAAGAAGGAACGGAACTTCGCCGATCAAATCAAAAGGAGTTCGACGAGCGTAGCGGCGAACATCGCGGAGGCAGGACATCCGCAAAGCAGGGCGGATATGATATCCAAGTTCGAAATCGCTCTAAAGGAAGCATTCGAAACAGGTCGATGGTTACAAATGATAAAAGATGCTGATTTGATAGACGAGGCTTCTTTCGAAAAAACAGATAGCTTATGCACCAAAGTCCGCGTTATTCTGATCGCTTCCATTCGAACGTTAAAATCAAAAGAATAAATCGGCATTTTTCGCCGTGATCGGCAACACCTTTACGGCGCTTATCCCATCATTAAAATTGACATATCGAACGCGGTATCGTATAATACACGCGTCGTCGTTTCACGACGAGAAAGGAGAAGGAAATGAAGAAACTGCTGAAGATCCATCCGGACGCACTCTACGACTCCGAATACGAAGATTACCTGCTCGAAACGGACGATTACGTCACGCCCGAGCTGAAGCTGAAGGGGGAATATCGCCACGAAAAGGGCGTCACGATCATCACCGCCTCGGGGCGGTCGATCGTCATCGAGAACTGCTTTGACAACACCCTACGCCTCCGCATCACGCAACCGGGGCGCACGATGGAGCCGACGGTGACCGAACGGCTCGGCCTCATCCGGACCGATTGGGCTCCCCTTCCCTACGACTACACCCTCGAGGACGGCGTCATCACCTTCCGCAACGCGCGGCTGACCCTCGTCTACGATATGAACTCGAACGAATACGAGTTTCGCACCGCGGAGGGCAAGACCCTCCTGAAAACCAAGAACGGCGGCGCTCGCTTCTCCGACCGACCCGCCGAGTACTCGGGCATGCGCAGTTACACCGAGTTCGAACGCATCGGCGAGGAGCGCTACTCCGGGTTCGGCGCGCGCATCTACAAGGTGGATCGCACGGGCGAATCGGCGGACATCTTCGCGGAAAAAGGCGGCGCAAAAGTCGGCGACTACGGCGGATTCCCGATCCCCTATTTCCTGAGCTCGGCGGGATACGGCTTCTTCTTCAATGACCCGTGGCCGCACGTCTACTTCGACATGGCGAAGACCGACGAAAGGGAATGGTTCCTGCACGCGCCGGGCGGCGACTACGACGTTTTCGTCTTCTGCGGCTGCACGTCGGAGATCACGAGGAGCTACGCGAAGATCGTGGGAACGAATCAGTTCCCGAGCAAATGGCTGATGGGGTACTGGTGCAGCAGTCTGAGCTTCGAACGGGCGCAGGGGGCGATCGACGACACGAGCAGGATGCGCCGCGAGGGCTATCCCTGCGAGGCGATCGTGATCGACGGACCCTGGCGCGGCGGCGTGAACTTTATCCGCGACTACACGAGCGGCTGGGGATACCCCTCGGACGACTACAACTGGCACCCCGATTTCGGCGACGGCGTAGGGATGATCAAGGGACTGATGAAGGACAACATCAAGACCGTCCTGCACATCAACTCCTGCGCGTTCAAGCCCTCCACGGCGATCCCCGCGATCGCGCAGGGACTGCTCCGTCAGGTCAAGACCGAGACGGTGCCCGACGTCGCGACCGAGCGCGGCATCGAATACTACAAGACCTTCCTCGTCCCCCGCATCAAGGACGGCGTCACGCAATGGTGGACTGACCACTCCGACCGCGTCAGCGGCGAAGTGCTGCCCGGCATCCCGTCGAGAAACCTCTTCGGCGCGCTGTGGAACAGAGCGATCTCGGACATCATGGCGGAAAACGGCGTGCCGCACCATATGTCCCTCTCGCGCGGCGGCGGTATCGGCAGTCAACGGTACGCACTCCCCTGGGCGGGCGACACGCAGTTCGGCATCCACCGCTTCAAAGAGGATATGTGGTACGTCATCAACGCGGGTATGGCGGGATTCACCCTCTGCGGCTACGACCTCGGCGGCTTTATGCGCGGAGAGAGAAAGGACCTCACCCCCGACGAAATGCAATTCGACGTGGACAACATCGCGCGTCGTATGTGCCAAAGTATGATCTTCTGCCCGATGCCGCGGATGCATAACGGCGAGAATTCCTCGGCGAAGTGGCCTTGGAACTGCCCCGAAGAGACGCGGGAGCTGTATCGCGATTGCCTGACTTTCCGCTATCGCTTCCTCCCCACCGTCTACTCCTACGCGATCCACGGATCGAGGACGGGCGAGCCGATCCTCCGCCCCCTCTTCTACGACGATCCCGACCTCAAGCTCTACGCCGTGGACGACGAATGCTACCTCGGCGATCACCTCCTCGTGGCGCCCGTCTTCGAGGCGGGCACGGAAGAGCGCAAGGTCTACTTGCCCAAAGGTCGCTGGGTGAACCTGTGGACGAAGCAGCGTTTCGACGGCGAGTGCACGATCACCGCAGACGCGCCCCGATTCAAGAAGGAAGGCTTGCCGATGTACGTCCGTGTCGGCGGCGGCGTGGCGTATCAGCCCGACTGCACGAGTCTCACCGACGAGCTGCCGAAGGAACTGCGCGTGGACCTCTATGCGGAGGACGCCGCAGCCCTCACGCTGAACGAAAGCGAGACGGTGACCAACCGCTTCTCCTGCAAGGTGACGAAGCGCGGCTGCGAGATCACCGCCGAAAACAACGGCGACGAGGACCGCACCTACACCATCATCGTCTACGCCGAAACGACGACCTTCGAGACGACCTTCGAGATCGGAGCGAAGAGCACCCTCCGCAAGGCGATCGACTGAGACCACCCCGCCCGACACACAAAAAAACGCAGGAGCGATCCTGCGTTTTTTCGTGATAAAGGTCCCCGTCCCCACCCTCGTTTCTCGAACAAATACCCGGTGATACGTTGTAAAAAGTACACTTTGCATTTATGCACGATAGGGCTTACGCGATAAGGGGATATCGTCCCGACTCACAAGTAGCCCTGTACTTTTCTCTTTAGGGGGTTGCAACCGATGGACGCCGTTGCCGCGTGATGTTCACGAACGAGAAACTACCGACTTTATCACTCTTCGATGAGGTCGAAGGTCCAATTCGCCTGCTGGAGCTTGTTATCCAGCAAGCGGAGCTCCTTGGCGACGGAGTCGGACTCTTTGCGAAGGGCGCCGACGTCCAAGGTCGACACGATCTTAATCTCCGCGCCGCGTGCCCGATAGGTGCTCTGCGAAGCGGCTTCGATCGCGGCACGTAAAACGCTCTGAAGCGACCTCAACGTGTCCTTCCGCGCGATCATCTGCGTCAACGTGACGCCGTCGACCTTTACCGAGCAATTCGTGTAGTTGATCGCGGCGATCAGCTTCTCGAGACGCGTCACGCAGGAACGAAGCTCCGCGAGCATCGCCTTCGGATCCTCGTTGGGCTTTTCGCCTTCCTGCACGAGAGCGTTGTCATTGATGCGCGAGCCGAGCTGCGCGATCTTGCGGACAAGATCCGCCCTTTCCTGTAATGCTTCTGCGAGTTTCATATTCTATTCCTCCTTATAGGGTCGTTATCATTCGGTGCGCCGCCGAAAACAGGGCGCGTAATATACTTATATCATAAATGGGGGGAGGAATGCAAGCCCCGACGGAAACATTCCCATGCGAGGGCGGATAGCGGCGCATATACTTCACTACCGCTTCGCTCGGAGGCAGTCACATACGAACAGTATGCTCCTGCCACTCTCGCTCGCGGAGCACTCGTCTCTGCACCACTCTCCGCCCTCGCGTGATTGGATAATACACGCATCCGCTCGCCTCCACACCCTTCTCCGCTGCCGATGACTGTTCTATAATGAGATTGATCCAATTGATATAAAATCTTTTTGGAACGAAGTGACCCTTTATTCCGCATTACGCATTACGCATTCCGAATTCCGCATTAAGGAGCACTCGTCTCTGCACCACTCTCCGCTACCTGCGCGCGAGTTGGGACTCATTGTCGCCGAAACGCTCGAAAAAGCATTTCTTCAGCGACAGTTTTCGTCCCCTCGCTTGCCTCGCTCTGAAACTATCGTTTCATTCGCGTTTGATCGTAGCGTTCATAGGCTCGTTCGCCCCGCTCTTGCTCTCTTCGATCGCAAGGGCTAT
>JAFSZO010000020.1 GCA_017455605.1 Clostridia bacterium | reverse complement strand
GTCCGGAACCCGATTCCCGCGCCGCGATGCCGACGATGACGAACTCTTCCCCGCCGATCTCGACGGTCATGCCGATGATGTTCTCCGCGCCGTAGACCCGCCATGCGAGGTCGCGGTCGAGCACGACGCCGCGCGGGATCGAATCGTCGATGAGGAATCCGCCGCCGTATTCAAACGAGAGCGGATGGAAGACGAAGAAGTCGCCGCCCACCGCGAGGGTCTTGGCATTGACGGTGCCCTTGGTCCCCCGGACGGATACCGTGTCGTCCGCGGCGTAGCAGTACGTCCACGAGCGCGCGCCCTCCTTCGGGGTGACGGAGGCTTCGAGCAGCTTCGCGTCGATGGAGCGGGCCCATCCGAGCGCGTCGTCGCCCGTCAGGCCTGCGCTCTGTTCGGCGTAAAGCGAGACGACGGCGAAGCGATCCCCGGAGGCGGACCACCGCTTGCCCGCGTCAAGGAACCCGAGCCTGCCCCGCATACCGAGGACGATGAGCTCGATGATCCCGATGAGGAGCAGCGCGGCAAGCATCACGAGCGCGACGATGCCCGAGGCCTTGAGGATTTTCTTGTTGACTTTATCGCTCATGATTCCCCCGCATCAATCGCCTGCGAGGCGGACCTGCTGACCGTCCGTGATCGGCGTGGTCGAGCTGGTGATGACGAATTCGCTGCCGTAGAGCCCGCTGACTGCGGACTGCGTGTCGTCGGAGGCGAGGATCTCGATGTTCGTGCGCTTGGCGACGTAGCGATTCCCGAGCGGGGTCTTCTTCGCCTCGACGGTCAGAACGAACTTGCCGTCGTTGTCGTCGCGGATGGCGGAATTCGGCAGGACGCTGTCATAGGACTGGCTGCGGTCGCCGATCGAGAAGTCGAGGGACTGTCCTTCGGAAACGTCGCCCGAGACGTTGATGACGATGATGCGGTTCTTACCCTGGCTCTTGGGATCGGAGCGGACCTGGGCGACGGACGCGGTGATGTTGGAATACCACCACGAGTTGGTGACGGTGCAGGGGGAGCCGACCTGGATGCGGCGGGCTTCCTCGGCGGGCATGCTGATCTCCACGACGTAGCCCTTGTCGGCGATCTCGATGGACGCGACGGTGTTGCCGCTCGAAACCGTGTCGCCCGGGACGAAGGAGACGGACACGACGCGGCCCGCGATGGGAGCGAGGACCTCGGTGTTCTCCGGCGCATTCTCATATTCCTCGATCTTCTTTTCGAGCTCTTCCAGTTCCTTCTTCTGGAGTTCGAGCTTCTGATCGGATTCGGTGCCCTTCCGGCCCTCGGAGGCTTCGAGGATCTCGAATTCCTCCTTCAATTCGCGGATGCTGTCTTCCTGGGCCTTGATGTCCTTATCGATTTCGTCGGGATCGCGGCCCTTCTTGGATTCGGCTTCGGAGAGCTCGGTCTGTTTGTCGGAAATCTGGTCGCTGAGGTCCGAGATCAGGTCGTTGATGTCGCTGACCTGATCCGTGTAGGCCTCCACTTTGTCGTCGATGGCGTCGATCCGGTCCTCGTACGCTCTCTTCTGCTGATTCAGGGCGTCGATCCGGCTCTGATACCCGTCGGCCTGATTCTTGTAGTAGTAGTAGGTGCTTTCATGCTCTGCGGCAATACCTTCCGCCGCGGACTGCTTTTTCAGAGATTCGAGGTTGGATTTGGCCTTCTCGTAAACCTGCTCCGCCGTCTGGAAGTCCGTTTCCGCTTTCGTCAGCGCATCCCTCGCCTTGGAAAGGGCGTTCTGCGCTTCGCCGAGGTCGTAGCCGAATTCGTAATTGATGACGTCGTCCACCTCGGGCATATCGATGACGTAGAGCTTTGCCTGTGCATCCGCGAGCTGGCGGTCAAGGGAGGAGAGCGATGCGTCCCGGTCCTCCGAGGCGCGCTTGTAGGCCTTGGTGAGGGCATCCGCCTGTTCGTAGTAGGCTTCCCACGCCTCTTCGGACTGCTTGTTGTAATTGATCTCCGCTTCTGCGATCTGCTTCGCTTTTTCGGAAATCAACGCGTCGTTTGAGGTCCCGGCAGCATTTTCCGGATTTTCCGCAGCTTCCCCTTCAACGATTTCGGCGGGAGTCTGGCTCGAAGCCTTCAGATCGTCAATTTCAATGTTCAGCCTTCTCGTCGTGGCGGCGTATTCTTCCAGGAGCGCGTCCAGTTTCTTTTCGCGTTCCTTCTCATAATCCCGGAGCGTGTCGTAATAATCCTCCTCGGCGCGGCGCGCTTCCTTTTCCGCGTTTTCGATCTGCTCTTCGAGGTTCTTGATCGTATTCGTCAGTTCGTTGGCTTTGTTGATGTCTCCCTGGTTGACGGAGATCGCGTCCACGATGTCGGCGATCCGGTCGGCCTCCGCTTTTTTGAGCTCGACCTCCGACTTCAGATTACTGTATGTAATTTCGGCGGTGTTGTATTCGTCCTGCGCGATGGCCAGCTTCTGCGAGACCGTGAGCGGGGAGAGGATGTCTTCTACAATCTGGCTCTCGGCGTCCTTCTGCTTGCGTTCCGCTTCGTCCCGCTTGCTTTCGGCCTCGGTGAGGAGTTTCTGCACGTCGGCGATCTGCTTGTCGATGTCCTCGATCTGCTTGTTGACGGCCTTCTTCGAGGAGGCTGTTTCCTTGCTCTGGCTGTTGATCGTCTTGATCTGGGCCTCATAGCCCTTTTTCCGTTCCTTGAGACGGTCGATGGCGTTCTTGATGGACTTGACCGGGTCGCCGCCCGCGAGCGCTTCCTTGTATTCGTCCTTCAATTCGGCGAGCTTGTCCTCGGCCTTTTCGATGTCGCGCTTTTTGTCGGTGATGCTCTTTTCGGAATTCTTATCCTCGATCCCACTGTCGAGAAGCGCGAGCTCGTACTCCCGCTGCTTCTGCTCGTATTCCTTCCGCGCCGCCTCGAGCTGCGTGGACGGGCCGCCCGAGAGGGTGAGGATCGGGGCGTCCTTTGCGACGGTGTCCCCTTCCTTCACGAAGACGGAAATCACCTTCCGGCTCTGGACGGTGCCGCCGTCGGCCTCCTTCTCCTCGAAGACCACGTTGTAGCTCTCGTTGGCCTTGACGGTTCCCTGCGTCTTGACGGCCGTGGTGAGCGTCGCGTACTGCGCGTACTGCGCCGACACCTCCGGCAGCGAATAGTTCAGAATGGTACGCGAGAAAAACGTCAGCAGCAGAAGGATGACGAGAAAGATGATGGCGATGTTTTTGACCCATGCTCTGCGGGCTGCGGAATCTTTCATAAGATGGACTCTCCTTGGATTCTTGTGGGGGTTGATCAGCCTTTGACCGAAGCGGAATACGAGATCCCGTCGATCAGGTAGTCTTCGCTGTAGAGGAAGAGGAGGACGGGCGGCACCATGTAGATGACCGCGATGGCGAGCGCGACGCCCGTATCGCCCTGATTGATCTTCGACAGGAAGACGGACAGCGGATAGAGCTCTTCATCCGAGAGAAGGATGAGGGGCTGCTCCACCATGTTCCAGTAGTCGATGAAGACGAGGATCGCCACCGAATACAGGGTGCTCTGGCAGAGCGG
>JAFSZO010000019.1 GCA_017455605.1 Clostridia bacterium | reverse complement strand
GGGTTGATCACGCCGCAGTTACGCAGGACCACACGGGTCTGCTTTTTGTAGAAATTGGTGTCGGAGAGCGCCTTGACCGTCTTGCCGGTCGCCTTCTCCTTGTAGAGCAAACGCTCGACGAGCCTGCCCTTCACGAGATGCTCCGAGACGATCTCGGGGACGTCCTCGACCTTCACGCAGCTGTAGAACGCGCCCTCGGGATAGATGATGACGACGGGACCCACCGCGCACAGACCAAAGCAACCGGTCTGCACCGTCTGGACGTCGGCGGTCAGGTTCGCCTTAGCGAGTTCTTCGTTGAATGCTTTTAAGATGTTCGCGCTGTTATTGGAGTGACAGCCCGTACCACCGCATACCAAAATGTGACTTCTGTACATACCTTCCTCCCTTTATTTGACGATATAATCCGCCACAGGCTCTCCGCCCAAAACGTGCTTCTCCACGATGATCTTGACCTTGTCCGCGGTCAGCTTTCCGTACGCGACGGGAGCCTTGCCGGGGAGCACGATCTCGACGTAGGGCTGCTTATCCGCCGCGCCGAGCGATCCGGAACGGGAGATGCGAACGTTCTTGATCTCACGAGAGGTGATCTCGTCCACGAAGGCGTTGAAGACCTCCACGGCACCCGCCTCCAATCCGACCGTCCCCATCCCGACGAACACGTGGGTCTCACCCTCCTTCGTGTTATCGCGGATCAGGACCTTGGACCGCATCTGTTCCCTGATAGCGTTGATGTCTGCGATGCTTTTCATTTCACTTTCCTCCAAATAGATTAGTCAGAGTATAGTTCACGTCCTTGCGGACTTTCACCATCGTATGGATGTCCGAGGGGTCGCCGTAGCGCTCCCCGATCAAGCGGCTGTCGAAGACGAACGCGCCCTTCTCCGTGACCGCCGACAGCGTGATGACCGTGATCGGCATCTCCTGCCAAAAGACGATCAAGGCGTCCCCGACCTTGCCGAGCGGTACGTCCTTGCCGAAGACCGCACGCACGCCGGTGCCGTGCCCTTCTTCGGACCAAACGGAGATGTCGCCGCCGCTCTGCTCCGCCGCGTCACGCAACAGGGCGAGACCTCTGCCGCGAGGCGCCTTCTCTCCGCGCATAGCCGCCTCGACCGACTCTTTCGAAACGCCGGTGCCGTCGTCCGAGACCTCGAGAGTGACCCAATCGCCGAAAAACGACAAGCTGACGAGGATATGTTTCGCCATCGCTTCGAAGCTATTCGTGATCAGATCGACCATGTGTTTCGACAATTCCATAAGCATACGCGCGTGCGTAAACACGCTCAAAATAGATTCTAACACATTATTATTAAATATGCAATCTAATTCCTATCATTTTCGCAACGGAAAACCCCCTTTTTTCGACTTTCTCCGCTCAGCGAGGCACCTCGTAGGGACTGCGTAGGGACTTTTGCTTTCAAGAGCGGACCGAAAAAGCGGCATATCCGCGACCCGATCTGCGGGGCAAACGAAAAAGCCGCCCTTCGATGTAGGCGGCTTTCACTGCGTCGATTCGTTTATTCCGCGTCGGTCGGTTTCTCCTCCGACGAGGGGGATTCGGCAACGTCCTCTGCAGGCTTTGCGTCCTCTTCGACCGCGTCAGCAACGACGGTCTCTTCAACGGAAGGCTCCTCGGAGGAGACGCGCTCTTCGCCACCGATCGGCCCCTCGCTCTTCGCCACCGACTCCTCGGACAAAGCCACCTTTTTCTTGCAGGGGAGAACGAACTCCTCCTCCTTGAATCCGAAAGCCACGGCGATAAAGAACATCGCAAAGGGGATCAACAGGTAATCACAAAGGAGCTCGAAATAGACGCTCCATCCCATATTCCACTTCGCCGCAAGCGCTACGCGAAGCGAGAAAAGCACGAGGTAAAAGACCAGAGCGCCGACGTAAACGCACGCCGCGATCATCTTGATCTTGCCGCTCTTGCGCGTCAAAGCCGTCAGAGCGAACGCCGTCATCACGATCAAGGCGCACGCGGTCAAAAAGGAGAACACGCCGACCGAGATCGTAAGCGCGGGTTGTCCGCTGCTCGCGAGCCCCGCATTCTCCAGCAAGGAGAACAGCGTAGTGATCAGCCAGTAGAGCGCCACGGCGAGCGCCGCCCAACGTGCGTAGCTCCTCCGCTTTATCACGATACAGATGGGGACGACCAGCCAAATGCCAACCTGCAGGAACATCGCGAACAGATTGCCGATTACGGGCATAAAGTCCGCGTTGAAGTTGCCGATATAATACAGCAACGCAAAAAACGCCGCTACGAAAAAGAGGATCATTGAGATGAACTCGGACGTTCTCTTCACTTTCCCCATAAATACGTTCATTTGATATATCTCCTTACCGTATTGATATCATTATATTCTATGTCCTTGGCATTGTCAAGGTATAAAAAGGCTTCGCACCCGAAAGAATGCGAAGCCCGTTTGATTAGCGTTCTCGGATCAAGCGTCGTATTTCGCAATAATACCCGCCACGTCCTTGGCTGTGATCCTGCCGTACACCTCGTCGTTGACGCTGAGCACGGGCGCGAGACCGCAACAGCCGATGCAACGCGTCTCGAGCAGGGAGAACTTCCTGTCCGGTGTGCATTCGTCGTTGTCGATCTTCAGGATATTCTTGACCTCGTTGATCAGGTCTCCCGAACCCTTGACGTAGCACGCGGTGCCGAGACAGACCGAGATCTGATACTTGCCGCGGGGGTTCAAGGTGAACTGGGAGTAGAAGGTGGAGACCCCGAAAACCTTCTCGAGGGGGACGCCGAGCTCCTCCGCCACGATGGATTGCACCTCCACAGGCAGATATCCGTAGACGCCCTGCGCCGCCTGAAGAGCGGGCATCAAAGCGCCGGGGAGCTTCTTGATCTCGGCGAGTTTCGCGCGAAGTTCCTTTTCCTGTGCTTCCGTCCCTTGGAAAGGCACGGTCGTGAGTTTGATCTTACCCATACTTCCTCCTGTCATGCGGGGATCGCCCCGCCCATCTAAGGTCAATGATTACGCGTCGACTTTGCTCATGTGCGCGATGAGATCGAGCACCTTGT
>JAFSZO010000002.1 GCA_017455605.1 Clostridia bacterium | reverse complement strand
GCGCAGTTTGTCGAAAAGATAGACCTTGATGTCATTTGCCGATAATACCTCGGCGGCGCGACGTGCAAATTCCGGGCTGTTGTTTCTCGAATCGTAAGCGATCGCAACGCCGCGCTCTTTTGCTTCTTCGCCTTCCGAGCAGATCAGCTTTGCAAGTCCCGCTGTGGCGTGTGCGACGGTGTAAAGGTTCATAAACGCTGTTCCCACGCCCATTTTTGCGCGAAGCCCTGCGGTGCCGAAATCCATATATTCTTTGAAACGCTTTTCTTTCTCGACCTCGGTCAGCTTGAGAAGCTCTATTTTCGACGCTTTGTCGAGAGACACCTCACCCTTCCATTTGTCAAATTCGCTCTGATACCTTTCCATTTTTGCGCTCCCTTCGTTTTTGGTTTTATTGTATTTCTGATATGATCCGATAAGAGTCCGTAAGGAATTCGCCCAGCTCTGTGCCGCTCAGCTTGCGGCTCGAGAGGCGCGCCAGCGAGTAGACGTACTTCGCGATCATCTCGCTCTTTTCGCCGCCTTCCTTGAGGCGCTCTATGATCGGGCAGGCGGTGTTGAGGACAAGCGTCGCCTTCTGCGGCATTTCAGGCATATCGGCGCCCTTGCCGACCGAATACATACGCATCATATCGCCGAAGCGTCGTTCGTCCTCGGAGACGGTCAGGATCGCCGGAGTCTCGGCGTCCTTGAAGGCCTTGAATTCGATCGCGGTATCCTCGCCGCAGACCTTCTTGAAGAGCTCGGTGAGACTTTCGTCCGCATCCGCCTCGCCTCCGGAGATCGCATCCGCCACCTCCGCGTCGACGCGCAGGAATTTCACGCCCTCGCGTTCGGTCTCGATAGATTGCATATACTGCGTGTCAAGCATACCGCTCAGCTCGACGACGGCGATGTTCTGATCGGTCAGCATCTTGATGTACGCGCTCTGCGCGGCGGCGTCCGTCGTGTAATATATCTTGTTCTCGTTCGTTTCCTTCGCCGCGTCGAGATATTCGCCGACCGTGACGAACGTGCCGTCCGTCTTCTCGAGCAGAGCATAGTCGCGCACGCGCTCGGCGAATTTCGCGTCTCTGATCGAAGCGTAGCGAACGAACACCTTGAGATCGCGCCAGAGCTTCTCATACGCCGAGCGATCCTCGTTGAACATCGATCCGATCTTGTCGGCGACCTTCTTCGTGATGTGCGACGCGATCTTGGTCACATACGTGCTGTTCTGCAAATAGCTGCGCGATACGTTGAGCGGAAGGTCGGGGCACTCGATCACTCCGCGGACCATCAAAAGATACTCGGGGAGGATCTCCTTGATGTTGTCGGCGACGAATACCTGATTGTAGTAGAGCTTGATCTGCCCCTCGAGGTTTTCAAATTCCGTCGAAATACGCGGGAAGAACAAAATGCCGTTGTATTTCACCGGGAAGTCCGCGCGCAGATGGACGTGGAACAGCGGCTCGCGGTAGTCTGCGAAGACCTTGCGGTAGAACTGAGTGTATTCTTCCTCCGTGCAGTCGGAGGGCGTGCGGAGCCAGAGCGGATTCGTGTCGTTGATCGGCTCGACGGGCTTCTCGTTGCCGTCCGCGTCCTTCTCGGCTTCCTTGCCGACGATCTCGAGATAGATCGGCACCGGCATGAACGCGCAGTATTTGTCGAGTACGTCGCGCAGCTTGAATTCCGAGAGATACTCCGAGCTTTCCTCGGCGATGTGCATAACGACCGCCGTGCCGCGCTCGTCGAAGAACTCGTCTTCGACCTCGTCGCTGTCGCCGATCTCCCAGTCGCCGTCGGAGCTGCAGGTCCACTTAACCGGAGCGGCTTTGGTCCACGAGCGCGTGTAAACGTCGACCGTCTCGCTGACCATGAACGCGGAGTAGAATCCCAGACCGAAATGACCGATGATCCCGTCGCCCGCGCTGTCGGAATCCTTGCCCTCGTATTTCTCGATGAATTCGAGCGCGCCGGAGAGGGCGACCTGACACAGATACCGGCGCACCTCTTCGCCGTCCATACCGATCCCGTTGTCCACCACGGTGATCGTCTTCGCGTCGGCGTCAAGGATGACCTTGATCTTGAAGTCGTCCGCGTTCACGTCCTTCGCTTCGCCGAGGGAAATGAGACGCTTCAGCTTCGTCGCCGCGTCGCAGGCGTTTGATACTATCTCGCGGAGAAAGATCTCCTTCTCCGAATATAAAGCCTCTTTGATGATGGGAAAGAGGTGCGTCATC
>JAFSZO010000018.1 GCA_017455605.1 Clostridia bacterium | reverse complement strand
CTGCGGAGCGAATAGCCATTGCGAACAAAAGAAAGCAAGAGCAACGCGAACGAGCCTATGAACGCTACGATCAAGCGCGAATGAAACGATAGTTTCAGAGCGAGGCAAGCGAGGGGGCGAGAGTCGTCGCAGTAGAAATGCTCATTGAGTATTTCGGCGACAGGGAGCCCCAACTCGCGCGCAAGGGTTAGAATAATTTAACAAAACGCATTTCGCTTTGCATCTTGACAAGCGCGCGCGTGTGTGATAATATGGAAATACAAAAATCTTTTTTTGGAGGTTTATCGACTATGAAGAAAAAGCTGGGAATTGCCTTAGCGATACTGCTTTGCGTAGTCCTCGTCTTCACGTTCGTCGCCTGCAAGAAGGACAACGGTCCTTCCGAGCCGGCAAGCGGACTGGCGGGTGTGGATGCGCAGCAGATAGCGGAGAAGGAGTCCGCTCTGGACGCCTATCTGGCAGACTGGGTCAAGGCGCACGCCACCGAAGAGCTGGAGGACCAAAGGACTCTCTTGCAAAATGACTTGAACCAAGTCGCGAAGATCAAGTTCAAGCTCGTGGGTGACAAGGCCTACACTCCGACCTTTAGCGTGAAGTATGCGCAGGATGGCAAATATACCGTCACGATGACCTATGAACAGGGTGCCGTGACCAAGACTCATACGGTAAATGCCATGACCGTCACTTACACGAACTGGGCGGGGCAGAACAGCCGTACGAGCGACTACGAATTATTTGATGATCCCGACGCGATCGAGACCACGCTCAACACGATCTCCGATGCGCTCGTGAACACCGTGAACAAGGTGACCGGCAACGTCGTCACCGGCGAGTTCGGCCTGGACGGGACGGTCGGTTTCGACGCTTTCGGCAAGAACTACGGCCTCCGTGTGAAGGGCAACGTCAACGTCAAGGACAAGACCAAGACCGAGGTCGGCCTCGTGATCGTGAACGGCGCGACCGGCAAAGAGATCGCGGGCGTCTACTACAAGGGTGCCGCGACCGCGAAGGACAGCAGGCTCTACTTCCAGCTCCTGACCAAGGACGAGAACGGGGCTGAGACCTATACCTACAAGTATCTCGAATATGCCGACATCCTCGGCTACCTCGAAGGCGTCTTGAAGGACGGCGAAGGCAATTGGAAGGTCAAGGATCAGGCGGAAGACGGCACCTTTGCAGACGCGGAGGGTGGCTTCTCCGGGCTGCTCACTGCCATCAGCGAGAAGGCTGCCGAATACGATTCGGTGGTCGTCGGCATAGTCGATATGCTCGCGAAAGCCTACGTGCAAGAGGGCGATGACGGCACTCGTTACCTGCTCGACATCAACCTGGCGGACGTGTTGGGTCAGGTCTCCGACATTATGTCCATGCTCCCGATCGGCGACAGCCTCGACTTCCTCGATGATCTCGGTCTCGACCTCACGACGATGCACGGTCTCTTCGGTCACATCTCCATCAGTGTGAAGGTCACGGGCGAAGAGGATGCGTACGAGCTCTCCGATTTCGAGCTCGCCGTGAACATCCCCGAGGAGAGCGTCCTCTACTTCACCGACGACGAGAGCGATGATGCGAAGAAGTTTGATCCTCCCTCCGTCGGTTTCGCGATCTATGCGCAGGACTTCAGCTTCCTCACCGACGAGACCATTGCTGACGTCGTTCCCGAGAAGGCGATCGAGAACGCCGAGAACGGCAAGGGTTACTTCAGCCCGACCAATCTCAACATGAGCGGTGACGTCTACGTGAATCACGTCGAAGGACAGGAGAAGGGCATCAACTCCACCTTCCACTTCGAGCTCGTGACTGACGTCAACCCGCTCGAGGTCATCGAGAACGGCTTTGACAGCTCGGCGAGAGCGGCGCTCGTGATCAAGCAACACAGCGGCAAGGTGACCTACGCGGCGGCGAAGGCGGCTGAATGGTCCAACTTCCTCTCCGTCAGCTACGAGCAGGAGAGCAAGCTCCTCTGCGTCAGCGGCACTGCGTTTGGCCTCGAAGACAATGGCGAGAAGGTGTACAAGTTCGATCTGTACAAGACCGTTACCGATGGACAGGGCAAATCCAAACAAGTCTTTGACGTCGACAAGATCCTGCATTGGATCGGCATCGATAACTGGATCGGTCTCGACTACAACACGGAAGACGGCGTTTTCATCGACGACGAGAAGAAGGATGGCAATGGCGATCCCACCGGACCTGCCAAGCCGGTGGCGAAAGTGATCTTCGGCAACGAGCTCGTTCAGGAATTGGTGAAGTACTTCCTCAATCCTCCTGCTGATGAAATCGGAACGGACGGTGATTCGGGCGAAGGCGACGCCTCAGAGGCGAACGTGATGGATGACGTTAACGCCTACATCGACGGCGTCAAGGCGATCTACGAGACCCTCGTGCAGGGTGGTGTGATCGGGTTCAGCGCGGATCCCTTCTCCATCCACGTCAACGTGGACGACGAAGCCATTCAGACCATCGTGGATGCGATCAACAGCACCTTCGGCACGAAGGACAAGGATGGCAATGATATCCCCGTCATCAGCGAGGACGACCTCGAGGCGATCGAGGACCTCAAGATCGTGAAGATCGAGGCGAACAGCGAAGGCTACACCGACAAGGTCTACGTCGAGGTCGAGTACGGTGACAACAACTACAAGCTCCTCTTTGACGGCAGCCAAGAAGGCAAGTTCACCATCACCTTCACCTTGACCTTGAAGAGCAACCGCACCTACAGCGTCATCTTCGATGCGACGAGCGGCGACGCTGAGAAGAGCTGGAGCGCTTCCGTACTGGTCGACATCAAGGATTCCACCGGTGCGAGCGTCAACAGCACCGAGGTCACCCTGTCGAACTTCCACGCCGAGTGGGGTAACGACAATTCGGACGAGGTGGAGGAGCTGATCCCGACCGATGCGCAGAAGGCGGCTGCTTCCGAGATTTTCGCCGCGGATGAAAGGGAGACCGGCGTCGGTCCCGCGACAAAGCTTGTGGAGGGTATCTTGGACGTCCTCTCCGGCGACGGCGTAAAGGACAAGGTGCTTGATTACGGCAAGATGCTTATTGATCTCTTCCGTGATGATATCGCGAAGTTGTTTCAACAGAAAAAGTAATATACAGCAATAATCGACATTCTATCAAGACGGACAGTGGGGGCGGTTTCCCCGCCCCCGCAAGAAAAATCCACCGATGTGTTCGGTGGATTTTTCTTGGTCGTGATACGTTAGCTATCGCGAACGCAAACAAGGACGAGTATAGCTCATTGCGCTCGCAAGCGGATCGGATCCTTCAGCTTCGCTGTCGCTCCGTTCAGGATGACAAATGAATATGGAACGCCGTCCGCAATGCCGCATTCCGCATTCCGAATTCCGCATTAGAGAGAGTTCCCTTCGCTCGCAAGCGGATGATTCGGAGCGATCATGCCTTTTCCGTCCGCAATTCCTAATTCCTCATTCCTAATTCCTAATTAAAATCCCCCTCCGTCAGGTAGTACCCCTCCTCCTCGTTTTCGGTAGGGAAGAAGCTCCACAGTCTGTCTTCGTCGGGGGGATAGGCACGCCTGCCGGCGATGCCGTAGAGTACGCGCTCTACCTCGCCGTCGCGGAGGATGCCGACGAGGAAGGAACATTCCTCCCTCTCGATCTTCGCCCAAACGGCGTTCGGCATCACCTCACGAAATAGGTCGAACGGTTCTCCCTCTGCGATCCGGCTTTTTGCCCTCGCGAGGGGGTCGGTCGCCGCCTCTTTCTCTTCGATCGTCTGCCGAGGATCCTCGGACAATTCCGCATTCCGCATTCCGCACTCCGCATCAGAAAAGCACGCTTCGTCCGTAGACGACCCTTCCCTTACGATCCCACATTCTTCGTTTCGATCATCGTCGCAAGGCGCCATCCGTAATTCCGCATTCCGCATTCCGCATTCCGCATTAGCAAGTCTCGCTGCGCTCGACGTTGCGGAATGCTGTGCGCTGTTCCGCCCGCATTCCGCATTTGTTTCGTTTCGCCCTTGGCGACATGATGTACTTGCTTCGCAAGCATGATGTGTCTCGTTGCACTCGACACTGCGGAGCGCGGTTTGCGCTTCCGCGATTCCTTTTGTATCGCCTTCGGCGACATGATGTACTTGCTCCGCAAGCATGATGTGTCTCGCTGCGCTCGACGTTGCGGAATGCTGTGCGCTGTTCCGCCCGCATTCCGCATAGGGACGGCTAGGGACTTTTGCCGCTTCGATCAGTTGCCATTTCGCGAAGGTCGCCGCCTCTCCCGTCCGCGTGGTCGCGAAGAGCGGTTCTCCCTCTCGCTCGCAGAGGACGGACAGGTCCCCCGTCTGCGCGAGCAGAGGAAACGCCTCGGTCCCTTGGAGCGGGACGATCCTTCCCTCGAGGGACAGGGCGACGGCACGGATCTCCTTCGGCAGGAGGATCCGCCATCCGTTTTCCGTCCGTCGGACGGTCAGCACGCCGCGCGCCGCGCCCGCGCCGTCTTTCAATATCATTTTTTTGCTGACGATCATATCTCTCCTTCCCTTCGGGAGCTGTGCCACGCACGCCGCTCGCGCATTTTATATGAGAAAACAATTGCATTATTTGCTTTTTTATACTATAATTATTAATCGAGGGAATAGTATATTCCCCCAAACGGACAGAATAGTATATCGGGAGATTTCGATGATGCGCAGAAAAGTTTGGTTATTGGTGATCGGTGTGATCCTGCTGGTGTGTGCCCTTTGCACCTTCGCGGCGTGCGAGAGCTACAAGGCGACTGCCCTCGACAAGGTTGGCGACAAGAACGCCGTGGTGGCGAGCAACGGCGGTCTGGTGGTGAAGCAGGGCGACTACCTCTATTTCATCAACGGTTATACCGATTATTTGACGGCGAACGCCAAGGATAACTGGTTCGGCACCCCCGTGAAGGGCGCGATCGTTCGCGTGAGCTACCATGCGGACGGCACCCTCGGCGACGATTACGTCGTCGTTGTGCCCAAGAGCGTGATGGCGAGTTCGGAGAACGTCGGCATCTCGATCTTCGGCGAATGGATTTACTACGTCAGCCCCTCCGCGGAGACCGATCGTTCCGGCACGGTGCAGACCGATACGCTCCAGTTTATGCGTACGAAGATCGACGGTACCGACACGCAGGTCATCGTTGAGATCGACGATACCTCCGTGAAGTACAAGTATACGCAGAGCGCCTTCGTCTGGTTTGACAGCTCCGACAACAAATTGTACAGCAAGGATCTCACCGCCAAG
This sequence comes from Clostridia bacterium, assembly GCA_017455605.1. Lineage (GTDB taxonomy): Bacteria > Bacillota > Clostridia > Christensenellales > CAG-1252 > CAG-1252. The sequence goes on along the minus strand of JAFSZO010000018.1, from coordinate 2,077 downwards.
AAATTCAAGAAGAGCGACAAGGGCGACTGCATCGCCGAGGACGTCGCTTCCGTCCACTTCATCAAGAACGAGACCTACGATCCCGCGGCGACAGGCACGCCCGTGGCGGACTACGTCCTCTACACCAAGAATTCCGAGCTCTCGTATGAGAGCACGAACACCCTCTACGCCATCGCGCCCCGCGGCGGCGAAGCCAAGACCTTGATCGATGCGGATACCTTCTCGGACGGCAAGTACAGCATTTCCGTCCTCGCTTCTTCCGTGGAGGAGAACGCTCTCGCGATCTACTACACCAAGACCGAATACGTCGGCACATCTTCCTCCGGCACGGTGGTCGGCACCTATGCCTATCGTTTCGCGGCGGGCACCGATTTCGTCTTTACCGCGTCGAATGAAAAGCAGCTGTCCACCTCCGATCTGTCCTCGATCACCCCGATCTCTTACGCGGAGGGCGTCGTGAAGACGGGCTCCAATACGGCGATCTATCACACCGACGGCACTCCCGTTTCCACCTTCGGAGAGCTCAGCGTCGGCACCCTGCTGGCGGTGGAGAACGGTGCGTTCTACTATCTGGACAGCGACGGCAAGATGCTCTACTATCCTCTCGACAATCTGTCCAACGCGCACTACGCCTACACCACGGGAGAGAAGGCGATGACCTCCTTCACCGGTGCGGAGTATTTCGACGGCTACTTCTACTTCATTCAGGATGACGAATACGACTATATGGCGCGCGTAAAGCTCGCCGACATCGACGTCTACTCCGGCAAGGACGCCGCGGTCACCCGCGTGGCGAAAGTGACTGCCGCCGACCAAGAGAAGATGGACGAAGCCGAGGCGGAAGACGACGACTGAGTCTCGTCTATTTGAGAACGAACCGAGAAAAGCGTCGCGTGAGCGGCGCTTTTTCAATTAGGAATTAGGAATTGGGAATTAGGAATTGCGGAGCTTCGCGAGAGTGGAGAGTGGAGTGTGGAGAGTGGAGTTACGGATCGCTTCGTTTCCGGCGACAACCATCCTTCGTTCCTGTATCGGAGCGACGCGAAGCGGAGGAAGCCCGATACGAGAAGCGTTCAAGGCGCACCCTTCACGTCTTTCCCGCCTCGCACAAGGCGCGCCGAAGGGCTCTCCTCGATCAGGGCGACGTACTCGGGGACGCGCTCCTCTCGGATCGGCATCGGTCGGTGGTCGGTAAAAAACAGGACGAAAGCGGGGGCGATCGATCCCCAACGTTCCGTTCGGCGAAAGGCGACGAGTTTCCCCTCGCGGATCAGCCGTTTCGCGACGGCGTGGTAGTTGTAATACATACCTACAGTATGCGTTTTTCGCTTTTTCTTACCCGCGCGAAGAGCGCACGTTCGAAAATGGGAGAAAATTTTTTTTAAAAATACAAAAAAACTGTTTACAAATAATCCTTTTATCCATATAATAGTGGAACGAAGGCGTGATAGCGCCGAAAGGAGGGTTACGAATGCCGGCTTATAAGTTATGTCCGCGCTGCCAACTTAATTACATCCTTGAAACAGAAGAATATTGCAGCATTTGCAAGGACGAATTGCGCGGGATCAAAGTGGAGGAAGAGGACGACGACGTCTACACCAAGACCTGCCCGAGATGCGGCGCGCCGATCTCCGAGGATATGGACTACTGCGAGAATTGCAAGCAGGAACTCGGAGGCAAGGTCGACGACACCGAAGAGAATTGGGACAATGAAGAGGAAGAGACGGAAAGCGAGAACATCGAGAACGAGGATGAGGAAGACGTGATCGACGACACCGCTCTCGCCGACGAGGAATTCGGCACCGAAGAGGAAGAAGACAACGGGATCGAAGAGTATCAGGGCGAAGAGGAAGATTTCGGATTCGACGACAACGTGGACGACGTCGAGGAGGATGAAGGAGACGAAGACGGCGACGATGAGGACGATCTGTAATCGCTCGATCTGAAACCTATAATCAAGCATGACGCACTATACCGCGCAAGCGGGTGGTGCGTTTTCTTTATCTTCGTAAAATGACACCGAGTTGCCTCGATGTCATTTTCAATAGTTACGTATAATAATCTCTTAAACGGTCTG
>JAFSZO010000017.1 GCA_017455605.1 Clostridia bacterium | reverse complement strand
TTGTCGGGAGCAAGACGCAGAACGTCTTTCGGGCAAACGTCCACGCATAGTCCGCAGCCCTTACAGTAGTCGGTTTTGAAAGTCAGTTTTGCCATAAGCCATCTCCTTTTTCAAATTTTGCTTTCTATAAAGTTTTTCTGCAAGGTCAGCGGGAAAAGGTTTTCCGCTTTGCCTTGAAGTTCTTCGACGAGATCCTCTCTGACCGTCGTCATAACGATCGGGAGAGAGGTCAGCCGCGCGATCTCCCGCGCGTATTCAAGCGAGGAAAGCACGGTTTCCGCCGTCGTTTCCGCGCCGAGATTTGAGTTATTGACGATGCCCGTGAAGCGCATATTCGCCGCCGCCTCGATCTCCGCCATCACTTCGAGCGCGGAAGCCGCGTCCTTGGTCAAGGGGCGATATTTGTTGACAACGAGGAGCATCTCGTAATCCCCTTCCGCCACGAGAGCGGGGCGAAGCCTGCCGAGGACGAGCGCGCCGCGATCGTCTCCGCCGATATCGAGAACGCAGGTCAAAGACTTGTCGTCCGTCACCGCGTACATATCTTGCGGAAGGGCGGGAATGTCGAGGTTGGTATTCGCATACTCGGACGAGATCAAGCGAATGCCCGCTTCGTTTATGACCGAAAGGCTGTCCTTGGTTCGAAAATAGGGGTTTACGATGTCGAGATCGGCGATCGCGACTTTATCGCGCGTCTTTTTCAGGGCGAGCGCAAGGTTGACGGCGATATTCGTCTTCCCGCTTCCGTAATGCCCCAAGATCAACGTAACGCGCTTTTCCCACATTTTCTCTTTTTCTCCTTACCTTCGGCGTATTTGTTTATTATAAAACTCGTTTTATAACTTTGTCAACAAACGCCGAGATCAAAGTTTGTTCCTTTGGATCTTGCCGCTCGTCGTTTTGGGGAGTTCGTCTCGGAAGACGACAACTCTCGGATACTTATACGGCGCTGTGTGCTGCTTGACGTAATTTTGGATCTCTTTGACGAGGTCGTCGGACGGCGTCGTTCCCTTTGTCAGGACGATGCTCGCCTTGACGATCTGCCCTCTGACCTCGTCCGGGACGGCGGAAACGCCGCATTCCAAGACGTACGGGAGTTCCATAATGACGCTTTCGATCTCGAAAGGTCCGATGCGGTAGCCGGAGGACTTGATAACGTCGTCCGCTCTGCCGACGTACCAATAGAAGCCGTCCTCGTCGCGCCAGGCGAGATCGCCCGTGTGATAATATCCGTCGTGGCGGGCTTCCCGGGTTTTTTCGGGATCGCGGTAGTATTCGGTAAAGAGTCCGTTCGGGGATCCGTTTTTAAGGCTGATAACGATCTCGCCCGTTTCGCCGTCGCCGACGATCTTGCCGTCCGCATCCATCAATGACACGTCGTAGATCGGCGCGGGCTTACCCATCGAACCGATCTTATGCGGCGCACCCACGAGGTTGCCGATGATCATCGTGCTCTCGGTCTGTCCGAACCCTTCCAGGATCTGGAGCCCCGTCAAGGTCTCGAATTGGCGATACACTTCGGGGTTCAACGCTTCGCCCGCCGTGGTCATATGCTTCACGGAGGAGAAATCGTATTTCGAGATGTCCTGTTTGATCATCATGCGAAGCATCGTCGGCGGCGCACAGAAAGTGGTGATATGATATTTCGCAAACATCGGCAGGATGGTAGCCGCGTCGAAACGATCGAAGTCGTAAACGAAAGTCGCCGCTTCACAGAGCCATTGCCCGTAGAGCTTGCCCCACATCGCCTTCGCCCAACCGGTATCGGAGATGGTGAGATGCAGACCGTCGGGATCCACGTTATGCCAATACTTGGCGGTGTGGAAATGACCGAGTGCGTACTTGTAATTATGCACCGCGATCTTCGGATAGCCGGACGTGCCCGACGTGAAATACATGATCATCGTATCCTTCCCGCAGGGAGAGTCCGCCGTGCGCTTGAAGTGGGTGCTGTAGAGGGGGTATTCTTCGTCGAACGTCCTCCAACCTTCTTTCGTGCTGTTGACGATGAGCTTATGCTTGACGGTAGGACATTTCGGCAGAGCGAGATCCACCTGATTCGCCGTGTCGCCGTCCGCGGTACAAATGACCGCCGAGACGCCCGCCGCATTGAAACGGTACTCGAAATCATGCTCGAGGAGCTGATTGGTGGCGGGGATCACGACGGCGCCGATCTTGTGCAGGGCCAGTACCGCGTACCAGAACTGGTAATGGCGCTTGAGCACGAGCATCACCCTGTCGCCCCG
>JAFSZO010000016.1 GCA_017455605.1 Clostridia bacterium | reverse complement strand
TGGACGGCGTGCGCGCCTACCGTCTTGCATACAAAGGGGTAGAGGTCGATCTGAAACCTTGTCACGTTGAGGTGTATTCTCTCGAGCTTTTGTCTCGCGAGTCGAACGAGTGTTTCCGTTTTAAGGTCGAATGTTCGGGGGGAACCTATATCCGCTCCCTCTGTCGCGACCTCGGCGCCGCCCTCGGCTATCCCGCCTACATGGCGGCGTTGGAACGTACCCAAAACGGCATGATGCGCCTTGAGGATGCCGTCACCCTTGAGCGGATACAAAGCGACGTCACGGACGGCTTCGTTACTCTCGAAACGTTCGGTGCTTCTTTGCAACGTGCGGATTTTTCGGAAAAACTACGAACGAAGATAGAGAACGGCGTCAAGCAATCCGTTTCCCTCGAGAACGGGCTCGCTTCGGTCTTCGTCGGAGGCGAATTCTACGGGATCGGCGAGGTCAAGGAAGGCGTGTTGCGCGTCGTAGCGAGGGACCTATGATCGTATCGGATATTCGCGACCAAAAGAACGCAAATGCGGGGATCGTTGCCTTCGGCTTCTTCGATTCGATCCACATCGGTCACCAAGCCGTGATCGGCAGGGCGGTCGAACTCGCGCGCGAGTATGGCGTCCCGGCGTCGGTTTTCCTCTTTAAAAACAACATTTTCCCCTTGATCGGCATCGACAAACGCCCGCTCTATACCTTCTCCGAGCGCATGGAGCTCATTGAACGGCTCGGCGTGGATCGGGTCTTCTTCGTCGAAGCAGACCTTGCCTTTCTGTCTATGTCTTCTGAGGAGTTTCTCGACTACCTCTCGGATCATCTCGCCATCGTCGGCTTCACCTGCGGCAATGATTTTTCCTTCGGAAAAGGCGCCCTCGGCACCCCTTGCGACCTGTTGGCGCGTTTCGGTCCGATCTCCGATATTCTCTCGAAATGGAGCATCCAAGAGTGGTGGGAGCCGAATGAGGAGTTCGGTGATTCGTGCGAGGAGGTCAGCACCGATCTCGTCAAACGTTGCCTCGCCGAAGGGAACCTTCGCAAAGCTTACGAATGCCTCGGCAGGCACTTCTCTGTGAAGCGGACTGTCCGCTCGGGGCGGCAAGACGGCGCAAAGATCGGTTTCCCAACCATCAATTTCGACCTCGGCGACCTCCCTTTGAAGCGCGGCGTGTATTTTACGAACGTTGTCTTGAACGGGGCGCGACTTCCGGCCGTGACGAACGTCGGCGGACATCCGACCTTCGGTGACGAGACCGAGAACATTGAGACCTATATCCTCGATTTTTACGGCGATCTATACGATCGCGAGGTCGAGGTGGAATTTTTGACCTATCACCGTGAGATCCGATCCTTTGCTTCCGAGCGGGAGCTCGCCCTTATGATCGAATCCGACGTCAGGGCAAGGGAGGATTACCGTCATGATTAAGTTCGGACCGTCAGGCACAGATATCGCTTTCGCCGCGGCAGGGCTTTCGCACAGCGTGGAAGTCCCCGCGTTCGTAAAGGCGAACGGATTGGATATCTTTGAATACTCCTTCGGCAGGGGCGTCCGCCTGACGCGCGACACCGCCGAAAAGATCGGCGACGCCTTTCGCCGTGAGGGCGTCGGCATCTCCGTTCACGCGCCGTATTTCATCAACTTCGCGGGGCAGGATCCCGAGAAGCTTCGAGCTACTTTCGGCTATCTGTTTTCCTCCCTTGACGCGCTGAAATATCTCGGCGGCGATCGCGCCGTCTTTCACCCGGGTTCTCCCTTGGGTGCCCCTCGCAGAGAGGCGATGGACCGCCTACTTAAGGCGATGAACGATTTCATGGAGGAGTTCTATCTCGGCGGATACGAGGATCGCTACGTTTGCGCCGAGACGATGGGCAAGATCGGTCAGCTCGGCGACCTCGACGAGATCGTGGAGATCGTGAACGTCGCGGATAATATCTTGCCTTGCATCGATTTCGGTCACCTCAACGCACGCACCTACGGCAGCCTCAAGGGTAAGGACGACTACCGTGCCGTTTTGGATCGCCTGATCGACGGCGTCGGAGAGGAAAAGGTCAAGAAAATGCACGTACACTTTTCCAAGATCGAGTACGGCAAGGGCGGGGAGATCCGTCATTTGACCTTTGATGACTCCGTCTACGGTCCCGAATTCGAACCCCTTGCGGAGCTATTTTACGAGTACAAGCTTGAGCCTTGGGTACTGTCCGAATCGGCGGGAACGCAGTCTGCGGACGCAAAAACGATGAAAAATCTATATTTAAAGCAGTGTAATAATAAATAACTGTTTACAGAATGAGGTATTTTCGTTTATAATAACGGTATGAATGCCGAAGTGTTGCTCGCTCACTGTGACTGTGCGATCCTGACCTCGCCCGCCTCTCTGATGTATTTCAGCGGGTTCGATCAGTCGGATGCCGTCATCGTCGTGACACCGCGAGAGTGTTTCTTCCTGACGGATTCCCGCTACGAGGTTTTCGTCAAGACCGCTCTCCTCGGAGATTGGTCGGTGCGGATCCTTTCCCGCTCGGAGCAGCTCGCTTTCTTGCGTGAGGTCGTCGCCTCCGCGGATCGAGTCGGTTTGGAGTACGATCACGTGACTCTCGCCGCTGTCTCACAACTGATCGGCACGGATGGGCTAGACAAAACGGTTGACCTTTCCCCCTTGGTCTTGGGGATGCGCCTTGTAAAGCGCGCGGACGAGATCGAGGTGATCAAACGCGCCGAAGCGATGGTCGACGAGGTCTATGCGGAAGTGTTGCCCCTCTTTCGAGTCGGTGTGACCGAGCAGGAGATCGCGGCGGAGATCACGATGCGTTTGATGCGTCGCGGCGCCACGGGCAATGCCTTCGATCCCATCGTTGCGTTCGGTGAGAATGCGGCTATGCCGCACGCCGTTCCTTCGGATCGCACCCTCAAAAAGGGTGACTGCGTACTGATGGACTTCGGCGCGAAATACCGTGGCTATTGCTCCGACTTTACGCGCACCGTGTTCTGCGGAGAGCCGACAGAGCGCTTTCGCTCGGCTTACGCCCTCGTGCTCGAGGCGCAACGCGTAGCGATCCGCTACTTGGAGCAGGGCGGCAGGAATGCCGCTGAGGCGGATGCCGCCGCACGCAGGGTGATCGACGACAGCCCCTTTCGGGGCGCGTTCAATCATTCGCTCGGACACGGCGTCGGGGTCGAGATCCACGAAGGACCCACCTTGTCGTGCAGAAGCACGGCGCGTCTCTCGGAGGGGATGGTCTTCACGCTCGAGCCGGGGATCTATGTCGAAGGCGAGTTCGGCGTCAGGATCGAGAGCTTGGTCTTGATCGAAAACGGTAAACTTACGGTTATAGACCGTTCGGATAAAGAAATCTATACAGTTTAGGAGGATACTATGGGTTCTACAGTTATGGCGGGTGATTTCCGAAAGGGCGTCACCTTCGAGATGGAAGGCAAGGTTTATACGATCGTCGACTTTATGCACGTAAAGCCGGGCAAGGGTTCCGCATTCGTTCGCACCAAGATCCGCGACGTGATCTCCGGCGGCGTGATCGAGCGCACCTTCAACCCGACCGACAAGTTCGACGCGGCGCACATCGAGCGCAAGAATATGGAGTATCTCTACACCGACGGCGAGCTCTATTACTTCATGGACGTCGAGACCTACGAGCAGCTTCCCTTGAACTTCGAGCAGGTCGAGGATGCGCTGAACTTCATCAAGGAGAATTCGCAGGTCACAGTTTCCTTCTACAAGGATAAGGCGTTCTCTGTCGAGCCGCCCAACTTCGTCGAGCTCTTGATCACTGTCTGCGAGCCCGCGATCAAGGGTGACACCGCTACGGCAGGCACCAAGCCCGCTACCCTCGAGACCGGCTACAAGATCCAGGTCCCGATGTTCGTGAACGAGGGCGACGTGATCCGCGTCGACACCCGCACCGGCACCTATATGTCCCGCGTGTGATCTCATAGTTCATCGATCGATAAAAATCCCGAGAGTTCGATCTCGGGATTTTTTTTACCATGTATTCTTCGTAATTTGCGGATCAACCGACCACGATATTGTCGGTCTGTACCACGATGCCTTGGGTGTATTCTTGGATGGATTTCGCCACGTTAAAGAAGTGGTCTGCGATACGCTCGAGGTCGTTGAGCAACGAGAGGAAGACCGCACCGTTCTCCACGGTGCATTCCTTGTTTTCCAGCCGCTCGATGTGTGCAGCGGAGAGGGCTGCCTTCTTGTCGTCGACCGCATCCTCGTAGATCTCCGCCTGCATCAGGGCGCTGAGGTCCTGCGCGTTGAGCGCCTGCACGGTCGAGAGATACAGGTTGGAGATAGAGTTGTTGAGGTCTTTCAGCTCCTCGATCGCGGCGGGGGAGAACTTGCTGCCGTCGTCGCTGAGGCGCTGGGTGTATTCCATGATATTCTCGGCGTAGTCGCCCACGCGCTCGATATCCGTGATGACGTGGTAGTAGGTCGCGATGATCTGCTCGTCTTCGTCCGAGATGTTCGTCGCGCTGATCTTCACCAGATACTTCGCGATCTCACGGTTGAGGAAGTTGATTTTTGCCTCGCGCTTGTCGAACTCCTCCTTTTTGGAGAGGTCCACGTTGATGATGCTATCCATCGACAGGAGGTAGTTCTGGTAGGCGCGCTCAGCCATATAGAGGATCTCACGCTTGCATTCGCCGACCGCGATGGAGGAGGTGGCGAGGAATCTTTCGTCGATGTAACGTAGGTGCATCTGATCGTCCTCGTTCTTGGACTTTTTCTCCGGGACGATCTTGGATACGATCTTCACGATCGCGGGCACGAATCCGACGAGGATCGCCGTCGTCGTGAGGTTGAATACCGCGTGGAAGATCGCGATGCTGTACGCGATCTTGCTGATGTCGTCGCCGAATAACACGCAACGGATGAGCCAATCGCGCAGCGGGGTGATGAACAGCAGACAGAAGAAGATGAAGGTGCCGAACAGGTTAAAGAGCAGGTGGAACATCGCCGCCCGCACGCTATTCGTGTTCGCCCCGATCGAGGCGATGAGGGAGGTCGCGCAGGTGCCGAGGTTCATACCGAGCACGACGTAGATCGCGCTTTGCAGGTCAATCAGCCCGCTTGTGGATAGAACGATGAGGATCGCCGTCATCGTCGTGGAGCTCTGCATCATGGCGGTGAGGGCGGCGCCGAGCAGCAGGAGCAAGAAGGGATTCTTCACCTTCCAAAAGAGGTCCTTGATGGCGGGCGCATTCGCGATGATGCTGTTCATCGAGACCTTCATCACGTTCATCCCGACGAAGAGCAGCCCGAACCCGATCAAGATGTACGAGATCACCTTGACGAGAGGCTTTTTGCAGAAAAGGAGCATCGCGATGCCGATGAAGGCGAGAGCGGCGAAGATCTCGGTGATGGGGAGCGACTGCAAGGAGAGCATCAGTCCCGTGACCGTCGTGCCTATATTCGCGCCCATGATGATGGACGCCGCTTGAAAGAGGGTGAGGATACCCGAATTGACCAGACCCACGACCATAACGGTGGTCGCGGCGGAACTGTGAATGACGGCGCTGACCGTGCCGCCGATCAAGATTCCCTTGAATCGATTGGAACTCAGACGTGAGAGTGCCGTGCGCATCTTTTTACCCGACGCCTTGGTCAGGTTGTCGCTGAGCACCTGCATACCGAACATCATCGCGCCGAGTCCGGCAAGGAGCAATAATACGTTTTTAGCTATTTCCCATCCCATATTGATAATATTATAAAAAAAATCATTTTTATTGTCAAATCGTTAAAGAGGAAAAATATAAATCCGAAACTATTGTTTGCGGGCGCGAAATACGCTATAATTATGATATGAAACTGTTATTATTGGATAGCAACAGCTTGATAAACCGTGCGTTTTACGCATTACCGAACCTTCGGGATCGCAGCGGGCGTTACACCGGCGCGCTGTACGGCTTCGTTTCGATGCTTTCGAGCCTCGTGAAGAGTGAGAAGCCGACCCACATCGCGGCGGCGTTCGACGTGCATCAGCCGACCTTTCGTCATCTGAAATACGACGGCTACAAGGCGACGCGCCATCCGATGCCCGACGAACTGCGCGTGCAGGTCCCCGCGATGAAGGAACTCCTTGCCGCGATGGGCATACGGGTCGTCGAACTCCCCGGATACGAGGCGGACGACGTGATCGGCACCCTCGCGGAGCGTAGTCCGATGCCCACCGTGATCGTCAGCGGGGACAAGGACGTTCTCCAGCTCGTTTCGGACAAGACCACGGTCCTGCACACCAAGCGCGGCATCAGCGACGTGATCCGCTACACCCCCAAGGTCCTCGCCGAAGAGGGGCTGACCCCCGGCGGCATCATCGAGATGAAGGCGCTGATGGGCGACCATTCCGACAACATCCCCGGCGTCCCCGGCGTGGGGGAGAAGACCGCGAAGGATCTCGTCCTCCGCTACGGCACGATCGACAACCTATACGCGCATTTGGACGAGGTCAAGGGCAAGCTCCGTGACAAGCTCGCCGAAGGGCGCGAAAGCGCGGATTTCTCCCATTGGCTCGCGACCATCGAACGCCACGCGCCCCTTGCCGCCTCCGACTCCCTCGACGAATTCCGCTTTTCCGAGCCCTTGCCGTATGCCGCCAAGAAGCTGATGGACGGCTACGACTTTCGTAAGCTCACAGACAGGTTCTCCTTTGCCGATCCTTTGGCGTCCGACCTCTCCGAGCGGGAGATCGAGCGGGTCGAGATCACGGACGAAGCGGCTTTGGACGCCTTTTTGTCCGAGTGCCGCGAGAAGCGCACGATCGCTTTCTCCGTGGGAGAGGACCACGTCGATCTCTCTTGCGATCCTTCGCGCAACGTCTCGGTGCGGTACGCTTATGACCTCTTTGGGGAGTCCCTCTCTCTCGAGTCCATCCTCTCTCGGCTCCTTGCCGTACTTCGCACGGACGGGATGCGTGCGGTCGTTTTCGACCTAAAGAAAGCGTATCGCCTCTTCGAGCTCTCCGAAACCGAGCTTTTCCTCGCGGACGACGTGATGCTGATGTCGTACATCGCCGATTGCGGCGAGAACTACGACAGCGCCGCAGACCTCGCGCGCCGTTACGGGCTCCCCGAGGATGCTCTCGCGGCGGCACTTCTGACCCTTGAGGGCAGCTTGCGTGACAAGATGCGTCAAGGGCGATCCGACGCCGTCTACGACAAGATCGAGCTTCCCCTCGTCCCCGTGCTCTACGAGATGGAGCGGACGGGTTTCCGCGTGGACCGCGACGCCCTCGACGAGCTTATGCAACGCTATTCCGCCGAGCTCGAAACGGTGCAGAACAACGTCTACGCCCTTGCGGGCAGAGCCTTCAACGTGAATTCGCCCAAGCAACTCGCCGAAGTCCTCTTTGATGAGCTGAAGCTCCCGACCGGGAAAAAGCGCAGTACGAGCGCCGACGTCCTCGAATCTCTCGAGGAATTGCATCCGATCGTCGGTGCGATCCTGCGTTACCGCACTCTCTCCAAGCTGATCTCGACCTATCTGATCGGGATGAAGCCGCTGATCGACGCGAAAGGGCGCATCCATACCGTCTTCAATCAGGCGCTGACCTCGACGGGGCGGCTCTCCTCCTCCGAACCGAATTTGCAGAATATCCCCGTGCGCGAGGCGGAAGGGCGGGAGATCCGCGGCGCATTCGTACCGAGCGACGGCAACGTGCTGATCTCCGCAGACTATTCCCAGATCGAGCTGCGTTTGCTCGCCGATTTCTGCGGTGACGAGAGCTTGATCGACGCCTTCCGTCGGGGGATGGACGTCCACGCGGCAACGGCGGCGAAGGTCTTCGGCGTCTCGGAGTCCGAGGTCACGCCCAAGATGCGCCGCGACGCCAAAGCAGTGAATTTCGGCATCATCTACGGCATCAGCGACTTCGGTCTGTCCAAGAACATCGGTTGCTCCGTGAAAGAGGCGCGTTCCTTTATCGAGAAATACCTCGAGACCTATCCCAAGATCAAGGAATATATGGCATCCTCGGTCGCCTTCGCGCGGGAAAACGGCTACGTAAAGACCAAGATGGGGCGCGTCCGCGCCTTGCCCGAGATCACTTCGTCCGACCACAACGTTCGCGGCTTCGGCGAGCGTGCGGCGATGAATATGCCTCTCCAAGGCACCGCTGCGGATATCATCAAGCTCGCGATGATCGGCGTGCATCGCGGACTGAAGGAGGCAGGACTCTCCGCAAAGATGATCCTGCAGGTGCACGACGAACTGATCCTCGACTGTCCCGCCGCGGAGGCGGATGCCGCCCGCGCTGTCTTGCAGCGCGAGATGGAGAACGTCGTGTCTCTCAAAGTCCCTCTCACCGTTTCGGTGGCGACGGGGCGGAACTGGAAGGAGGCGAAGTGATGCTCAGGGTGGCTCTCTCGGGTGGTATCGGCAGCGGCAAGAGCGTCGTCACGTCCATCCTCCGCGCTCTCGGGGCGAAGGTGGTCGTCGCGGACGAGGTCAATGCGGCTCTCCTCGCAGATCCGAAGTATATCGACAGGATCGCGGATATTTTCCCCTCCGTGGTGCATAATCATAGTATCGACAAAAAGGAGCTCGCGTCTCTCGTCTACGCCGACGAGGGGAAGAGGCGCCTCTTGATGTCCGTCGCGCATCCCTTAATCTTCGAGAGGATGTTCTCCCTCTACGCGGGAGAGCAGGTCGTCTTTTACGAGGTCCCGCTGCTGTCCGAGTACCGTGAACTGTTCGATCTCATTTGGTTCGTTGACGCGTCCGAGGAGGACAGGATCCGTCGGGTGATGGCGCGCGACGGCGTGACGGAGGCGAGGGCGAAGCGTATCCTTTCGCTGCAATCGGCGGAGGATAAACTGCGGGATACCGCGGACTTCGTGATCCTCAATCACGGCGGATTGGACGAACTGCGCGAGTCGGTGGAACGGCAATACTACCTTATTTTAAAGCAATTTTCATAACAATAACGCTGATAATCCTGCTATTTTGTTGTTTTTCCTGCGATATAGCACTGAGGCGCTACGCTGACCGGATCGGCGAATACGCCGCCGAATACGGGGTGGACCCCGCTCTCGTCGCGGCGATCATCGAGGTGGAATCACACTTCGATCCCTGTGCCGTTTCCCGTGTCGGCGCGGTCGGACTCATGCAGATTATGCCATCGACGGGCGAGTGGATCGCGGACCGCTTGGGTGTGGACCCCTACGTGGAGGACGACCTCTGCGACCCTGCCGTGAACCTTCGATTCGGATGCTATTATCTGTCTTATCTCGCTTTGACGTTCGATAAAGAGTGGCAGATCGTCGCCGCCTACAATGCGGGCGAGGGCGTCGTGATGGGCTGGATCGCGCGTGGCGTGACCGAAGAAACCATCCCCTATCCTGAGACGGCGCGCTACGTTCGTAGGGTCACCGATGCGATTCCCCGTTATCGAACAAAAAAGTTTTGTTCTTTTGATTGACTTTATCCCGATCCTACGCTAAAATTATTTCATTCGCGGAAATGGCGGAATTGGCAGACGCGCAAGATTCAGGTTCTTGTGGTAGCAATACTGTGTGGGTTCAAGTCCCGTTTTCCGCACCAAGGCACTCGGCAACGAGTGCTTTTTGTTATTGTTTGCGGGACTTGAACGGGTGGGTAGCGCCGACTTAGGAACCTTGCCGAGTAGGTGAGTCGGCGCAAAACGCGTATGAGCGTTTTCCACCCCGGCAAGAGATGACGTCCCGTTTTCCGCACCAGAAAAATCCACGCTCGAGCGTGGATTTTTCAGTTATATTCGTTCCTTTGGAACGAGTTATATTCGACCTTTGGTCGAGTGATATTGCTTCGCAGTGATATTCGTCCTTTGGACGAGTTGAGGAACGAATATAATATAACTTTGCGGCTTGCCGCAAAATATAACTGTCCCGCAGGGACAATATCACTGCCGCGTTAGCGGCAATATCACCTTCTATAAAACTATATTCTGCTTCCGCCGAGTTATATTGCGCTTCGCGCAGTTTAAAGGCGAATATAATATAACTTCTCGCAAACGCGAGAAATATAACTATGCCACAAGGCATAATATAACTGCCGCATTAGCGGCAATTTCACTTGAAAAAAATCCATTATTTTGCTATAATTTGAATGAGGTGATTCCTATGTCAGATAGTATTCTTCGTGAAAAATCAAAGGCTCTTGCAAAACGAATCGTTGTTCTGTGTAGAAGCATCAAACAAGACCGACATGAATCCGTTTTGACAAATCAGTTGCTTAGAAGCGGCACGTCTATCGGTGCGAATGTTTACGAAGCGCAGTATGCTCAAGGGACAAAGGATTTTATATCAAAACTTGAAATATCTCTGAAAGAAGCACATGAAACAGAGTATTGGCTTGAATTACTATTCGAAACAGGATATCTTGACGCGCAGGCTTATAAGGAGATACAGAATGAATGCGGCGCGATCAGGCGTTTCCTTATTTCATCCATAAAAACCTTGAAAGATAAAAGCGAATGATTAAAATGCTTCACTCGAGCAGTGCGCACCGACCTCTATCGTCATCCCGAGCAGGGGCGGATGCCCCGTCGTCGAGGGATCGCCTTGTATCAAAAGAGATAATAATGTTTTCGCATCCGCATTTTCCTTCCCATTCGCGAATATCCCACGTGAACGGCTCGAGCAACTTTATCCTTTCGCGAGCGAAGCGAGCTTTGTCACCCTTTCCGAGGATGATCGTCCGAGGAGGGAAAGGGGGCTTGATTTTCGGCGTTGCCGAAAATGGGGGTTTTTCTGCCTCGACTGAGCAGTACCGCTCTTATCTTTCCGCCTTTTCTTCGCTTTTTCCCTTCTTTTTTCCGAAACGGTATTGACAAGGATAAAAGGATAATATATAATAACGATAGATTACTTCTGAATGGAGGAGAAAACAATGTTTTATAATTTCAGAAAGAACAAGAAAGCATTCACCTTGGTTGAGCTTATCGTCGTTATCGCGATCATCGCCATTCTCGGTGCCGTCGTCGGCGTGACGGTTTCGGTCTTCCTCAACAATGCCAAAGAGACCGCTGCTGAGAATCCGATCAAAGGATTGAATGAGCAATGGGAGAATATGGTGACTCTCGGTAAGATCAAAAACACCTCGAAAATGTTCGATATCATGAAGGAACTTTATCCGAAAGATTATACGAGCTTTTCCGCCAGTGCTAACATTTGGAAAACTCAGTTAAAGGATATCTCCAATGACGTTACCATTTATTTCCATGATGACAACTGCGGTGACTACTACGGACAGATCAAATTGCTGAAGAAGTTCGGAGGTATTCAAGTTATTACGGCGGACGGTGAGGAGGCATGGACCACCACGACTGCGCCGACCGGTACCACTGCTTGCCCGGCGTCTTGATCGTTTCATCTAAATCGACGACTTTTGCCGCTTGTCATCCCTTGACACGCGGCGATTTTTTATTTATATTATAAATAAAGATCTTTCGAAAAGGGAGAGAACGATATGAGCAAACTTTTCTTCGATACCGACTGCGAGCTTTGGCATACCATGCTACCCGAGATGGGGTGCGAGCTGTTCAAGATGCCGTACACCATCGACGGCAAAGAGTATTTCTACGATATGGGCGAGCATACCGATTTCGACGGCTTTTATCAGGCGGTTCGCGGCGGTTCGATGCCCATCACTTCCGCGCTGAACGCGCAGATCTACACCGAGATCCTCGAACCCTACTTCAAGAAGGGCGAGGATATGCTCTACATTTCCTTCAGCTCCAAGATGTCCGGAACCTTCAACCACCTCGAGATGGCGCTGAAACCCCTCCGTGAGAAGTATCCCAAGGCGCGTTTCCGCCGCTTCGACACCAAGAGCATATGCTGGGGTGCGGGCATACAGGTATGGTACGCTGTCAAATACTTTCAGGAAGGGCACACGACGGACGAAGTCCTCGAGTACCTCGAGCAAAACGTGAATTCCTTCACCGAATACTTCGCCGTGGACGACCTCTTCCACCTGAAGCGTGGCGGCAGAGTATCCGCCGCGGCTGCCGCCATCGGCACGCTCTTCTCGCTGAAACCCATCCTCTACGTCAACGATGAGGGCGAACTGCAGGTCGTGACCAAGGCGACGGGTACAAATAAAGCCGTCTCCTTTATGGCGGACAAGGTGAAGTCCCTCGGCGTCGACCTCGATAAGTACCCGATCGTCGTTCTCGATGCGGACAACAAAGCAGGCGGGGACAAGATGGAGGCGAAACTCCGCGAATCCTTCCCGGATGCTACGATCTGGCGCTATCCCGTCGGTCCCGTGATCGGCACCCATTGCGGCCCCGGCACGATCGGCGTGATCTTCCGCAGTAAGGCGCGCGGATGATGAAGAGAGCGGCGGCATTCTTCCTTTTGCTCGCCTTGCTTCTTTCTTTCGCTGCTTGCGCCCCCATGGACCGTACCCTTCGCGGCTTTTCGATGGGCTCCTCCTACAGTGTGACCTACTGTTTTGACGGCGATCTCGACTCGGAGATCGCCGCTTTGTTTGATTCTGTCGAGAGCGAGTATTCCGTTCGGGTGGACGGCTCTTTGATCTCGCGGATCAATGCCGCGGCCACCCATGAGGCGATCGCGCTGTCGCCCTCCGAGGGCGCGCTCCTGACCCGCATTTTCTCGATCTCGGATGAGTCGCAGGGCGCCTTCGATCCCGCGATCCTCCCGCTCGTGCGCCTTTGGGGGTTTGACCCTCCCTACGAGATGAACGGGGAGGTCCCGCCGACCGATGCCGCGATCTCCGTGGCGCGTGCCATCTCCACTCTCGATCACTTCGCTTTCTCCGCCGACGGCGCTACTCTCGTCAAACAGTCGTTGGGCGCCGCCCTCGACCTCGGCGC
>JAFSZO010000001.1 GCA_017455605.1 Clostridia bacterium | reverse complement strand
GTAGAAGGGGCAGAGACAAACGCTCCGCGAGAGTGGAGAGTGAAGAGTGGAGAGTGGAGCTACGGGTCGCTACGCTCTGAACGATGATTTTTATATTCTTTCCCAATTATCGACGCATAGAAAAACATCGGCGGTATAGAAGGGGGCAGAGACAAACGCTCCGCGAGAGTGGAGAGTGAAGAGTGGAGAGTGGAGCTACGGGTCGCCACGCTCCGAACGATGATTTTATATTCTTTCCCAATTATCGACGAATAGAAAAACATCGGCGGCGTAGAAGGGGGCAGAGACAAACGCTCCGCGAGCGAGTGAGGCAGGAGCGTACTGCTCGTACGTGACTGCTTCCGAGTGACGCGGTAGAGCCGTATATGCCCCCTTATACGCCGCCGATACAAAAACGGCGCCCGCCCTCTTAGAGAGAGGGTCGGACGCCGCGTGGTTGGTTGTTGCCGCGCCTTCGGTCGCGGCGGTCGTCAAGCACGTCGATCGTGCGTAGCTCCGTCCTGCTCCTCGATCGTAGCCTTCTTCTTACCGAAGAGGGTCTGTCCGACGCGGACGGTGGAGTCGATCGTGTCGATGATGCTCTTGATGTCCTGTTTGATCCCTTCGAGGGCGGATAATCCCTCGGTCAAGCTGTTGATGGTGGCGGTGTACTTCTCCTCGCGCTTCTTGCTATCCTTCAGCTGATAGACGAGGAGCCCCAAAAAGAGGAGCGCCCACACGCCGTTCGCCGCCATGGCTTCGACGATCTGTTCCCACATATTAACTCACCTCCCTGACGAATCTGTCGTAGTACAGTCCGAGATACTGACGGAGCGCCCCCTCGTTGTCCGAGAGGAAGAGAGAGACGGCGTCCTTGCCGTAGCCGTTGAGTGCACCGACCAAATAGTCGTAACGCGCCTGATAATTCCGGCGCTTGTCCCCCATGTAATCCGTGTGTTCGTTCTCATACTGTTTGTTCGCCGTTTCCTCGGCAAACAGGTAACGGTCGTACGCCTTTGCCCTGTCCTCCGCGTGCTCCTTTTCGTAGTCGCTCGCCGCGCGGTCGCGTTCGCTCTTCAGGCGGTTGAGCCTGTTTTCCAAACGGATCGCGTAATTGATCTCGTAGTTCTTGAGCGCGCTGCGGTAGGAGGCGTCAGCCTGCTCGATCTTGCGATCCAGTGCCTCGACCTTTCTGTCGTAGGTCGCGTTCGTCTCACGGAGATCTGCCGCCCGTTCGGCTCGGAGACCCTCGCGAGAGAGCTCGCTCACCGAGGAATGCATCATCCCGTTGCGAGAGAGCGTCTCCATAAGGGAGCTCTCCGCCCGAGCGTACTTCTTGCCGAGAGCGCGGAGCGCGGCGGCACGGTCTGCGCCGACCGATTCCTTTTTGGCGGTCAGCTCGCGCGTCTTCTCGTCGCGACTGCTCGTCAAGCTGTCCGCTTTGTCCGCATAGACGCCGTCGACGTAGCTCTTCGCCTCGTCGTAGAGCGACTCATCGCTCGCGCCCTCGTATCGGTACTGCGCGTCGGCATACGCCTTGGCTTTCGCCTTTACGGCGGCGTCATACTCCTCCGCGATGCCGTACAGTCCGTCCATCACCTCGACTGAGTTGACCTTATTCCGCACCACGACGTCGCCGAGCGAGTCGACATTGGCGGCGACCTCTTGCTCTCGGTTTTTGCGCGGCGCGGACGGGGTCGGGTCGTAGCCGTTCCGCACCAAATCTTTCACGTTGATCATAGTTCCTCCTTTTACAGTTGATAGGGCGCGAGTTCGCCCTCGACCTGCAACAATCCGCCCGAAAGGGTCGGCTGATACGCTTCGGCATAGGCGACGCGGCGCGGCAATTCCTCACCCTCAAGGCACATCAATCTCCCGTCTTCCTTGCGGTAGTAAAGGATCGGCGCGCCGCTTGCATCGACCGTTGCGGAGGGAACGGATCCCCCCGTCCTGCCGATCTCGATCACGTCGTAGGGCTGCGAGTTGCCGCTGAACTCGAGGGTCCGCTCCCCTTGGGGATGGAACCAATACGCCGTCCAGACGCGGTCGGGGCGCTCGGCGAGAAAGATCGATCCGCGCGCGGCGCTGACCACCCGTCTCGCCTCGCCGACGACCTCCGACACATTGGCGGAAGGCACGCCGTTCCCGTCCTCCACCCGCACGAACCGCAACGCCGAGGACCGATCGGCGAAGGCGACGAGAAAATCCGCCCCCGCGGAGAGTGTGCGCTTGTCACACATCGCGAGCCCGCGGATATTCAGGTAGGGAAAGGTTGTCGACACCCCGACGCTCACCGTGAAGCCCGTGCTCGTGCCGGAGACGGAGCGCTTGGTCGCGGTGTAGTCGGACTGCGAGGCGTCGTACAGATACGCTTCGTCGTAAAATAGCTCCGTGCGGGCGCTCCGCGTGATGCTCGAGCCGTCGTAAACGCATTGTTCGAGGGCGCCGTCCCCCTTTTTCAGGTAGACGACGCACCCGCTTGGGGTGACGCAGCCGCCGACGCGATCGAGATAGGGTCCCGCCTCCGACACCACCGTTCCCTCTGCGATCAAGGTGAGCCCGCCGTGTCCGGAGGGACTCGTCGCCTCGAAGAGGTGCTCTCCCTTGTCGAGCCGCAGGAGGATCTCGGTGTAGGGTCTGACCGTGACCGCGATCGGCGCGCCGTCCAGTTTCAAGGTCGCTCTCTCGCCGATCGTGCGATACTCCGCGATGAGGCGCACCGCCCCGCGCCCTCTGACGTGGAAGCGCACGCCGCCGCTCGTCTGACCCGCGCCGTAAGCGGATACCACCCGCCCGTTTCGTGCATCCTCGGGCTGTTGCAGGGTATTCAAATAAGTTGCTTTCTCTATGTTCATAGTCATTCTCCGAAGATATCCACCGTGATCTCGGTCTCGGTGATGCGCGCGAGCGCCTCGTCCGACGCGATGGTGAACCGCAGTTTATCGAAGGCGCGCATCACACGCACCTTGTTGAGCCCCTCCGTCAGCGCATAGGTATGGCTCGTCCCGTCGAGTTCGAGCAGGAGGGTCGCCGCGGTATCGGAGCGCACGCGCACCTCGCGGAGGATCTTCCGGCCCGTCTCCTCTCCCGTCGTGACGAGCGGGGAGACCCACACCTTGTGCGTGGAGGTGGTCCCCACCTTGCCGCAGGGCTCGACGAGACCGAGGTATTCCTCGGGATAGCTGACGTCCGCGAGCACGCCGCTGACGGTATCCACGTCGAGAGGCGCCATCGCGGAGACCTTCAGATCGTGCGCGATCTCAAAGCTTTTTTTCCAGACGTCGTAGACCACGAGGCTGTTCGTGCCGCCCGAGAGGGCGCTGTCCATCCCGAGGCTGCAGGCGAGATAATACTTGCCGCCGTGACAGACCGCGTGGGCGGTGTCTCTGCCGTCCTCGAAAAGCTCCTCGATCTCGGTCATGACCTTTTGAACGGAGACGCCGTCGAAGGAGAAGACGCCGTCCGAAGCGGCGAACATGATGCGGTCGCCGCAGTCCGCGATCGTCCCCTTGTAGATCGTCCCGACCGACAGATACAGCTTGCCGACACGAAACTCGGTCTGATCGTTGTAGGCGGTCAGCCGCGCGATGCCGTGCTCGAAAAAGACGTAGAGCATCCCGCCGAAACTCTTCAGCTCGATGATCCGTCCCATCTCCGTCCCGAAGGAGATATATCCTCCCTCGCTGAGGGAAAGGTTCCAATTCGTCGGGTCGAAATCGTCGCTGAAACACAGCTTGTACTCGTCGAGGAAGAGGGTCGCATAGACGCGGTCGTTGTGCACGCACATGGACGTGAAGATCTCGCTGAAGGACAGGCGCGTCATCACGAAATCGCGCAAGAAGTACAGCCCCGACTCGGTAGAGACGAGGAGCCCCTCCATCCCGTCGTAGGTATAAGGCGCGGCGGACAGAACGGCGCCGTAGTTCCCGATCGAACCGAAAGTGGGATACTGTGCGCTGAGCGTGTAGTCGTACAGCGCGCCGTCCGCGCCGTATCCGACCAGTTTCTCCGTGCGATTCGTGAGGTTGTGCATCGTGTAGCGATAAAACTTCACGAAGCGCGGCGTCGTGGAGCGCTTCTTGATCTGATGGCTCGTCCCGTTCTTGCGGATATATCCCGCGGCGACCCCGATCCCCGGCGCGAGCACCCCTTTCCCAAGGGAGAAGTTGTAGCTCTTGGGCGAAAAGCGCAACGGCAATTTCTCCTCCGCGACGGTGGTATTCACTCCCTCGAAACGAGAGAGGACGTAGCGTCTCCTGCGGGGAGGCGTGACTCTCGTAGTGCGATAACTCCTGATCATATCCATCTCCTGACCGTGACGCGCTTCTCCGCGTGCGGAGTCAGCACGCGCATCAGTCCCTCCTTGTAGATCCTTTCGTGCAACAACGCCTCCTCGTACAGCATCGACTCGAAAGCGTACTCCGCGGCTACTCCCCTCGCAAAGAGTGTGAGGGTGACCTGCGGGGCGACCTCCACCGTGCCCCCGATCGCGGGCATGGACTGCGGCAAATAGTAGTAGCGCAAGCGATAAGCGCCGTCCTCCGCGAGGAGCGTACGTCCCCGCAGACGACAGCGCACCGCCTCACCGCCCGCATCCGTCAGCTTGACTACGTCGTATAGGGTCTCCGAGAGCGCGGACAGATCCGCCGCGCCGCCCGCGACCGTGATCGACTCCTCCTTTTCGAGAGGGGCGTACTCGGTGATGAGCTGATGATACGCGACGCCGATGGCGTTCAGGAGCCGTGCCTGCCTCGGGTCGGTATTCCCCGCCGCGACGGTCAGATCGGTGATGCCGAGCAAAGACAGCGCCTTGCTCAAGATTTCATTTACGTTCATAATCCCTCCTATATGGCGGAGGCAGACGTCAGCGACTGCGCCAAGCCGAGGACATAAACCCCTCGACCGCGACGCCGAGCCGCTCCCTCGCCCGGGAAGCGGCGTCTCGCTCCGCCTGCTCTTCCGCCCGTTCGATCTCTCGAAGCAATTCCGTTCGGCGGCGCACGTGCGTTTCTCTGAGTTTCACGATCAAAGCCGCGGACAGAGGCTCCGTCCAGGTGATCGCGATCTCGCCGCGCTTGCGTACCTCGTATCGTTCGTGATCGAAGTTGTAGTACAGACGATACTCCTCGTCCACCTCTTTGATGCGATCCGCGAGATCGAATACGTCTCGCGTGATCTCTTTCACGTTCTCTCTACGCACGCGCGCCACCTCCCGTTATTCCGCCGCGGTGATGCCGGCGAGCTTCGCCTGCCCGATCGGCTTGTCGCAGATCATATCCGCGTACTTCACGAGCGTCGCGGTGTAGGTCGGGGTGCCCGCCTTCTGCATCAAGATCCTGCCGTTGTCACCCTCGAGCCACCTCCAATCGCAGAGCTGATGGAGCTTGAAGTCGGCGGTGTTCAGGAAGTACATCGTGCCGTTCGCCATAAAGCGATCCGCGAGAAGCGGGATGCCGTTGTAGCCGATCGCCTTGAAGCCGCCGTCGAGATCCATATAGTCGATATTCGTGCGGCTGAGCGCGAGATAATCGAGGTAGAAACGTCTGACGTCGTAGGCGGTCGTGATGAAGTCCACCGATCCGCCCGCGACCTCGTCGATGAAGTCGATCGCGGTCTGGATCAAGCCGCTCGAGATCGCGCCCGCCGAGTTCTTCACGTAGGGGACCAACCACTTGTTGGAGCTACGCTGCAGACCGTACAGATCCGCAGAGGTGTTGAAGATCGCGCCGAGACCGGTCAGCTCGTTGTTCAGGCTGCCCTGCACGGTCAGATAATGCCCCGTGCCGATCACGTTCTCGGGCTCCGCGCCGTCGAACTTCACGACGTTGGTCGTGCGATCGATGGAGACGATGCGTCTGCCGGAGACGAGGGGGCTCGTGCCGGCGTTCTGGTAAATGTCAATGCACATCCCCTCCACGAGATTCTTGGAATTCGTGACCTTGATCGCCCTCTTGTCGGTATTGCCGGTGTAGGACGTGGTCTCCGCGACCTTGCCCGTCCCGTCGCCGTACAGCATACGGGCGAAATTGAACTTGCTCGCCTTCAACAGTCCCTCCATTTCGGCGTTCAAAAGGTTGACGAACGCGCCGGCGTTGTTCTCGCTCGCGCGGATCGCCTTGTCGGAGAGCTCGATCGTGCCGTAGAGGTTCTTGAGCGACAGGGTGAACTGCGCGTAGTTATTGCCGCCCGCGAGAGGGAGATCCCCCGTCTCGCTGCCTGCGCCCACGCCGCCGTTCACGCCGTACGGTACGAGCTTCACGATGTTCTTGCCCCACACGTCGGACGTGGTCTGCTTCACCTTGGTGAAGAAGGGGTTGACGCCGGTATTCAGCTGATTCGCCGCGACGTCGAGATAAAAAGTTTTGAGTGCGTTTTCGGCACCGGATACGGTAACCATAATTAAATCCTCCTTGCTTTCAGCATTTTTTCCGCCATGACCCCCGCTTCCTCGAGGCTGGTCGCCCGAGTGGGGGGAATGATCGCGGCGGCACCGCCGTGCGGAATGGTGCGCGGTGCGCCGACGAGGGGAGACAATCCCGCGAGGTAGTCGTGAACGACTCTATCGCGAATCTTGTCGTTCGTATAGACGTAACGCTCGAGGAATGCCTCGTCCTCTATTACGCTTTCAGGGGGTCTGTACCCTTTCGCGACCGCTCTCGCGAGGGCGATCTCCAGACAGGCGTCCTGCCGTGCGAGATCCTTGTCCTCTTTCAACGTCGACGCGATCTCGGAGGCATAATTCTCCGCGATCGGATAGCGTTCCAGAAAAGATGCAACTCTGTCGTCCCATTCTTCCCTTTCGTACAGAGGGGCTGATCCTTCCGCGTCCGAAGGCGCGACGGAAGTCTCACTTCTCCGCTCCGACTCTTTCAAGAGTTGGCATTTCTTCGTGAATTCCGCTTCCAGTCGATTGTAGGCTTTGAGCAATTCTTCGCTACTCGCGAATTTCCCCACGGAGGCGGTTTCTCCGTTATCCGCTTGGGTCGTGATCGATTCGGGCGTCTTGCTCTCCTCGGCGACTTCGGGCGCATTCACCGCTTGTTCCGTTTTTTCCTGCATAATTTCTTCCTCCTTTTTTTATTGCGCTCCCGCGCCTTGATCGATGCTCTTCAAGAGAGCTTTTCTGCGCTTGTGCAGTCTGACGTGCTCGAGCAGACGCTCCTTCGCTTCGGGCGAATAGTCGTACTCCTTGCCGAGCAGCGCCTTGCTGTGTTCCGCGATGTGGATCTCGTCGTCGTCCACCTCTTCGGGGTCGATGCGTTCGGTCCGCACCCGCTCGTTTTCCTCCTTCGCGCGGTTTTGGTTGAGTACGTCGAGTTCCCGCGCGCTCTCCCAGTTGCCGAAGCCGAGCATCTCCAGTACCTTGGTCTTGTTCGCCGCGTTCATCTTGCCGTCGTCATCCGTCAGGAGTCCGAGGTTGAGCAGGTCGATCACGGTACTGCGACGAGACGCCGCCGTCTCGAGGATATCCCCCGAAACGTCGTATACGACGTCGTCGCTGCTGAGGTCGTTACGGTCGAAATACTTCATCTCGATCTCCCCGTTGTCCCCAGAGACCCGCTTCATCCTCGAGGCGAGCGCGAACTGCTTGTAGAGGCGCAAGACCTGCTTTGCGACCTCCTTGATCGCGCTGCGGATCTCGGTCGCGGTCATCTTCAAACGGGATTCGTCCTGCTCCATCAAAAGGGCGATCGCCTTGCCGCTCGAATTGGTCGTCGGTGCCTGTGAGTACTTCATCAGGTCACTGACCCCGCTGATCAAGGTGAACTCGTCCAAGAGACGCTCCTCTTCGCGGATCAGCTCGACGGGGACCGAGCCGATCTCGAGCATCTGCGGCATTCTGCCGCCCTGCCGCACGATCAGCACCTTGCCCGGAGAGAGCCCGTCCTCCTCGAGGTTCTCGACGTCCACGCTGCCGTCCTCCACCGCGAGCACCCCCATCGTCATGCGATTGAGGTATTCGTGTTTGCGGTTCTTCACCGCGTTGAAGGCGCGCTGGATCGGGATCATACGCTCCACGATGGAGGTGCCGAAGAAGTTGCCCGGACAGACGATCGCGACCTGCTTGGCGAAGGGGAAGCCGCGCCTGCCCTCCTCCTTGTTCACGTAGGGGAGATCCCCGTCGAACACGACCGCATTGCCCGCCACGATGACCAGCCTGCCGTTGGGGCGCTCGCCGCTGGGCGCCTCGTAGCGCTCCAAGACCATCGCGTGGTCGGTCAGATCTGCTTCCGCCATCCCTTGGACGAAGCCGCTGTAGCCGAGTCCGCCGATGGTCGAGCCGCCCGTGACCGAGAAGCCGCAGATATCCTCGCCCGCAACCTCGACGCCCCATTTGTCACGGATCAGCGAGGTCGGGTAGGCTTTGGCGTGGATCAAACTGCGGCAATCGTCCACCTGCATATTCGTCACGCTGTCGGGATAGATCTCAAAGGGCGGGATGACCTCGACCGACACGTCGCCGTCGTACACGTCCCCCTCCTCGATCCTGCCGATCCGCCTGCCCTTGTCCTTGTCCCAGACGATCTTATAGAGGGCGGTACCCGTCACCTCGCTCCACATATTCGCCTCGTTGATGAGCTTCTGCGGGTTGATCTCGTTGAAGACCGAGGCGAGGATCTTGGTGGAGAACGCCGCCGCGGACTTGTCGGTCTCATCCGAGGTCAGCGGGCGCACCGACATCCCGACCTTGATGGCGGACAGCTTGGAGATACGCGTCTCCAACACCGTGGCGGTGTGGTTATACACCTCGCGCTGTTGCCAAAAATACTGCTTGCCGTAGTCCTCGATGTCGCCGTTCTGCCCGATCTCGCAATACTGGTTACCCATAAAATAGTTGAGATTCAGCCGCCATTGCATCTCGAGGCTCTTGCGCGCGTCGCGGCGCTTCTCGAAATCCGCCCTGACCTCGGCGGCGAGGGCGTCGCTTTCCTTTTTGTCAATTTCTTTTCTCATTCTCTTCTCTCCTCTTGATCGCTTTCTTGATCAGATTGTCGGGGCTTTTGGGCACGAGCTCTCTCCCGACGGTCTCGTACAGTTCCCTGAGGCAATCGGGGCACAGATACAGTCCCCCTCCGCCCACGAAGCGGGACACGCTCCCTTTGCCCGTCCGTATGCGATACGCCGCCAGATTCGGGCAAAGGTGCATATCGCAACGCGCATTCACGCTAAGTTTCGTCAGTTCCATTTTTCAATTCCTCCAGTTCTTTGAGTAATCTCTCTTTTTCCTTTTCCAGCGCTTCGTCCGTCATACTCTCGAGGTCGTTCCCCTCGCCGATCAGATCCAAGTAGGCTTTCAGCGCCGTGATATCCGGCGGATAATGCTTGCTCGATACCTTCTTTTTGACGAGGTCCCCCTCGGGCGAGTACTCGAGGGTCTTTTCGACCGCCGTGTATCCTACCGCTTTTTTATAAAGAGATTTTGCCAACTTTTTGTCCATACGCTCTCCTTTCTCTTCCCTACGAGTCCCTATGCGGCGTCCCGCCGGGACCCGACGGGGCAGTCATCGCCATCACCCCCTTCTTTCCGCCGCACGCCGCGGCGAGCCGTGCGCCGATCTCATCTCCGCCCGCTTTTCCGTATCAGCTTGTTCTTATACTTCGCCTGTATCGACTCTTCCGCCGCGGGGAGGGGATGGGGCTTCGGCTTGCTCATCAGGTAGTAGCGCAGCTCGTCCATCGCGTGGTCGTCCTGCTTGATCGGGGCGTCCTCGTTGCCCCAGCTGTAGCCTTTGATCTCGCGGATCATATTCACGCAATTACGAAAGATCACGATGCGGGGCGGGCGCGCCTTAAAGCGCTCCTTGACACGCGCGATGCCCGACCAAAGATCCTTGTCCACCGAGGTGTCGCAGAGGATCCCCTTGTCGTAAAAGAGATCGGAGACCGATCGGAGGGAGGAGAGAGTCCTTTGCTTCGCCGCGCTGTCGATGATGCACCGCAGCCGTCCCTTGGCGTCGCGGTGCCACCCCAGTCGATCTGCGATGCGAAAGATCGCTTCGGCGTGGTAGTCCACGTCCCTGCCGCTCTCGTAATGCTCCGCGATCACGTAGACGTTGCCGTCCGGATCGATGGCGTAGAAGTGGCAGGAGAGCGGGTTGTGCAGTCCCGGGTCGATCGAGATAGTATCGTACCAGTCCGGCGGCACGGGAAAGGGATCAACGACGTGGACGCTCTCGTCGAACTCGGGATAGACCAAGCCCCCGCCGTCGCCGAACTTGCCGAAACGGCGACTCTCAACCGTCTCGCTGTCAAAGGCGCTCGTCAAGAGCGCGATCTCAGCGGGGTCGAGATAGGGATTATCCGCCCATTCCATCGTGACGGACCACACTTCGGGATTCGCCCTCTTGTTCAGATAGATCTCGTCGTAGACCCAGGTGCGCCCCTTGAGCGGGGTCATCGTGCCCCACACGTCCCCCTTACGATCCATCACGCGCATCAGACACTCCTGATACACGTCGCGCGGCGGCTCCTCGTCGAACCAAACGAAATCGAGGGACGCTCCCTGAAACTTCTCCCTGCCCTGATCCGCGCTCTTGAACCCGATCCGCGACGTCCCACCGAAGGCATTTCTAACGGTGATGTAGTCGATCACGCCGCCTTCGGGACTGCTCTTTCTGCCCGACTGCATCGTGACGTCCAGGATGAGGTCGGGGCGAAGGTAGGAGAGGATCTTGCTCTGCGAGACTTCGCGTTGCACCTCATAGGTCGGGCTGACCACCCAGCCGCACACGTCCCGCCGATTCTTCCGAAAGGGATGAATGCCGAGCACCCACCAGACCGCCTCCACCGCGCCGCATTCGGTCTTGCCGCTGCGATTGCCGCCGAAGACCCAACGATTGCGCTTGAGGCAACGATGAAACTCCATCTGTTTTAGGTGGACCTTTTCGCGATTATAGGAAGCGAGCTTGTCGTGTTCGGCGCGGAATCGTTGCAGAGATTCGATCTCGCGGATCCGCCCGATCAGCTCGCGCATTTTATCTTTTTTATCCATACTTCGTCACCTTTCGCCCCTCGCCCTATTCCCTTTTGAAGGGAAAAGGTGTATAATAGACCCATGAAACGACACTTCGCCATCAATCTACTCGCGATCCTCGTCGCCGCCGTCGGTGTCCCTGCTCTCGCCTACGCGGAGGAAGGGACCTATCTCGAGATCGACAGAGACGGGGTGTATCTGTACGACAACACGCTCGTTACCCCTCCTCTCTTCGTGATCCCACGCACCTACTACGTCAAGGTAGTGGACCCGAATTACGCTTCGGGCTTTTGGATCGTGGAGTATAGCGGCGTTCGCGGTCTCATCAAGATCTCCGACGTCAGCGGCAAAACGACGACCGACGTCGAATCGCCCTATTACACCGCGACTACCGTCTCGGCGTACCCGGACACCTTTCTGTACGAAAAGCCGAACTTCGAGTCCAAGACGCAGGTCAAAGCCTACGGCTTGAACTTGCTCTACCTCGGCAAGACCAAGGGAGAACAGCACAATTACGGCACCGACACTTGGTTCGCCGTCAGCTACGCCGATCAGGTCTACTTCATCCATTCCGCGATGACCGCGAACCTGAACCTGCTCGAATCGAGCTTCGCCCCCGTCCACCCGAACAGCGTCAAGGAAGCCTCCGCCACCCCGAGCGAGAGTGAAGAGACTTCGACGGAAAAGGCGCCCTCGGACGGTTTCGACCTCGTGCGCCTTTTGCTGATCATCGGCATGATCGTGCCGATCGTTATCGTTTTGTTTTTACTCTTCCGTCCCGGGCGACGTACGGATCGCCTCAGACAAAGGGACGAGCGGGAACGCCCCGAGCGAGGACGCCGCTCCCCACGGGAACGGTATTATCGTGACGAAGAGGACTACTACGACGATTGACCTCCCCTGCCGCGACAGCGGACGGAGCCGAGCCCCCGTTCTCGTCGTCGTCCCAACGGATCACCTTCGCGAGCATACTTTGAAACAGCGGCTCGTTGCCGAAGGTCAATAGGATCTTCTTTTTATCGAACCCTATCCTTTCCAGCTCCGCGGTAAAGTCCGCGATCCCCTTCCGCACGTAGCGATAGCAGGTGCGGAGGCAGACGCCGTATCGCCGCATCAGCTCCTCCTTGGGCGCCCCGTTTACGTATTTCTCTTTTAATAAGGATAGAGCGGCGCTTTTCCCTCGGCGAAAACACTCCTCCGTGAGGTATTTCATATTATACAGACCGACTTTGCGGTCTTCGAGCGAGATGATCCGTTCGTATATACGCATCTGTTCGGACGGAAAGATCGCGTAAAAGCCACTCTGCACGGCGGCTTCCGACCTCCGAGTCAAGGACTCGTACAAATCGTCCAAGTGCGCGTAGCACTCCAGAAGCGTCTTGGCAACCAAATATTTATCTTCCATTGTCTTCCCTCCGTTTTTCGAAATTTGCCGTTGAGTAATACGAACATTTGTTCACATACACACTATACCACGTTTTCACGAAAAGTCAATGCCTACGTGACACCTTTTTTCCGCGAGAAGAGAAAAACGTAAAGCATATGTTTCCATCCGCTCGGCAAATCGATTATTGTACGAAATAGTGATTGTTTTACGAAAAACTACAGCGTTTTCCCTATGTTTTAATAATATAACATTTTTGTACAAAAATACAAGTTTTGTGACAATTTCGAAACGGCTTTTCCCCGCTTTGAGAAAAAGTGCCGATTTTGCTTGCGTTTCACGAACGGGGACTCCGAACGGGGAAAGACGACGCGGAGGAAGAGGAAATGCCCCGTTCGTTATCCGCATTTGTCCGCTCGAAATTTTCTCTCATTTTTTACGTTTGTATGGCGCACGAACGGTCGATTCCTTATATATCGCGCGCGCACGGGATAAAACGCCGCGAATGCGACACACTACCCGTATGCTGACCGTCTTTCTGCGCTCTATTATCACCTATATCTTCCTGCTCTTCATCATGCGACTGATGGGGAAACGCCAACTCTCGGAGCTGCAACCCTTTGAATTCGTTATCACGCTGATCGTCGCGGAGCTGGCTTGCATCCCGATGTCCGACACCTCGATCCCGCTCTCCTACGGGATCATCCCGATGTTCACGATGTTTATCCTTCACATCCTCATCACGAAACTCGCGAGCAAGAACCACAAATTCAATCGCTTCCTAAACGGCGTGCCCGTCGTGGTGATCTCGCCCAGAGGGATCGACCATCGCCTGCTCGACAAACTGGATATGAACGTGACCGACCTGCTCCATGCCCTGCGTGCGGCGGGCTACTTCTCCCCCGAGGACGTCGCCTACGCGATCATGGAGACCAACGGCACCCTCTCCGTCCTACCGAAAGCGGGATGTGCGCCGCTGACGCCCAAGGACCTCTCGGTCGAGGTGGACGAGAGCCGTATGCCCTATCCGATCATCTGCGAAGGGGCATTCTTCACCGAGAACCTACTGCTGACGGGCACCGAAGAGAGCGCGGTCGACGCGTTGCTCGAGCGGCACGGACTGCGCCGCGAGGACGTCCTGCTGCTGACCCTCGACAAGGCAAAAAAGCTCTATCTGCAACCTTTCGTCGGGGACGCCGTCACGGGAGAGACGCTGTGAAACGGCTGATCCTCGCCATCGCGGTGGTGGTCTTGATCCTCTGCTTCGGTGTATTCGAGCAGATATACATTGACCGTCTGTACGACGAGACCGAGGCACTGGCGGAAGAGGTCAAGCGGGAGATCGAGGAGGAGGTCTCGGGCGCCCTGCCCGCCGCGCTGGAACTGAAAGAGCAGTGGCTGAAAAAGCGCAG
>JAFSZO010000015.1 GCA_017455605.1 Clostridia bacterium | reverse complement strand
TTCGAGAACTCGCTCAATCGCCTCGGAGTCGACCGCGTCAATAACGTGATGCTCCACACGACGGACGATATAACGAATTTCGGGGACAAAGCGGCAAAGGCGATGCGCTCGCTGATCGACCGCGGCTACACCGATCTCATCGGCGCTTCCGTCTATACATACGAGGACATCGAGCACGTCCTTGAGTACCCGGAATACGACTCGGTGCAGATACCGATGAGCATTTTCGATCAGCGCCTCATCCGGTCCGGCGCGCTTGAGAAGCTGCGTAAGGCCGGGATGACGGTGTTCGTGCGAAGCGTCTTTCTGCAGGGTATATTCTTCCTCGATCCCGACACGATGACCGATCCGTTCTTTGCCGAAGAGGTCGCGCCGCGCATCCGCAATCTGCGCGAATACGCCGATCGCGAGGGGATGAGCGTCGCCGAGCTTGCGATCGCGTTCATCCGCGATCTGCCGGGCGTTTCGAGCCTCGTCCTCGGCGCGGACAACCCCGATCAGGTCAAGGCGAACGTCAGGTTCTTCGACACGAAGGCGATCTCCGAGGAGACTGTCGCGGCGCTTCACCGCGACTTCGCCGAGGTCGATATTCCGAGGATAATGCAGGTCCTCGCTCAGCTTTACAGAGAACGCAATAAAATGTGATAAGGAGCATAAAATGGCAAAAGTACCGCTCGGAAACAAAGAACTGAAGATCGGCATCCTCGGCATGACCGAGGGCAACGGACACCCGTATTCGTGGAGCGCGATGTTCAACGGCTTCGACCCCGTCGAAATGGCGAAATGCCCGTTCCCGGTCATCCCCGAATACCTCTCGAAGCAGCCGCCGCATACCTTCGGTATGCCCGGCGTGAAGCTCACTCACATCTGCTGCACGGGATGGAAGGATCGCGAGGAGGCGGAGAACGTCGCCCGCGCGTCGCTCATCGAGAACGTCGTCGACCGCCCGGAGGATATGATCGGCGAGGTCGACGCCGTCATCTGCGCGACTGACGTCGGAGACGAACACGTCGAGCGCTGCCGTCCCTTCATCGAGGCGGGGCTGCCGATGTTCATCGACAAGCCGCTCGTCAATAAGGAGGAGGACCTTCGCACGTTCCTCGAATGGCGAAATAACGGCGCGCAGTTTCTCACCTCGTCCTCGATGCGCTACTGCAAGGAGTACGAGATTTTCTATAATAACCACTACGAGCTCGGCGAGCTTCGCTATATCTGCTCGCCGATGTCGAAGAAGTTCGAGACGTACGGCATCCACGCGCTCGAGGCGATGTATCCGCTTCTCGGCAAGGGATTCGTCAGCATCCAAAGCCTCGGAACGTACGAGCGCTCGATGATGCACATCGAGCACGAGAGCGGCTGCCACATCGACATCCCGCAGGGGATCGGCATGGCAGGCGCCGGGATCCTCGTCATCGGCACCGAGGGCTCGCGCTATATGGTCTGCGGCGACAGCTACTACGCTTTCAAGAAGCAGCTCGACCTGTTCGTCCACTGGCTGCGCACCGGCGAAGAGCCGTTCCCGTTCGAGCAGTCTGTCGAGTTGATGAAGCTCGTGGTCGCCGGACTTCGCAGCCGCGCCGAGGGCGGCAGACGGGTGTGCCTGTCCGAGATCGAACTTTAAAAAATCCAAAGACTCTATGCGCCGCCGAACGCGGCGCACGGAGTCTTTGCCGCTTGAAACGATCGATTTCACAGTAAAGAAAGGGGGACAACCGTGACAAGTCAAACCGAAAGTGTGCTCCACATCAAAGGACTGTCGAAGTCCTTCGGCTCGCGCAAAATACTCACCGATCTGACGTTCGACGTCTATCCCGGGGAGATATTCGGCTTTCTGGGACCGAACG
>JAFSZO010000014.1 GCA_017455605.1 Clostridia bacterium | reverse complement strand
TTTGAGGTCGAGCACTTCGACCACGACCACGACGAGGATTCCGGAGACGAGACCGACTACCGTAGCGCCCAGTGCGTCGAAGGCGTCGCATCCCGCCGTTACGGCGACCAGTCCCGCCAGCGAGGCGTTCAGACACATCGACACGTCGGGCTTTTTATTTTTGACCCAAGTAAAGATCATCGTGGTGACCGTCGCCACCGAGGGCGCGATGGTCGTGGTGAGGAAGATCGACGCGAGTTCGCTCGCACTCGTCGCCGCCGCCCCGTTGAACCCGTACCAGCCGAGCCACAGGATGAATACGCCGAGGGCGCCGAGCGGGATGGAGTGTCCGGGGATCGCGTTGACTTTGATGACCTTGCCCGCGAGGTCGCGTTCGTATTTGCCCGTTCTCGCGCCGAGCATGATCGCGCCGATGAGCGCCGCGATGCCGCCTACCATATGGATCGCGCAGGAGCCCGCATAGTCGTGAAATCCGAGCGCCGAGAGCCAGCCGCCGCCCCAGATCCAATGCGCCTCGATGGGGTAGATGAAGAGGGAGATCACAGCGGAATAGATACAGTAGGAGGAGAATTTCGTCCTCTCCGACATCGCACACGAGACGATAGTCGCCGTCGTGGCGCAGAATACGAGGTTGAATACGAAGAGCGACGCATCGGTGAATCCTTCTCCGGGATTCGCGATAAATTCTTTGAAATGCAGCCACAGATCCATATTCGGCACGCCGACGAGTCCCGCCAGCGCGTCTTCGCCCATCATCAGCGTATAGCCGAGGAGGGAGAATACCACCGTCCCGATGCAGAAATCCATCAGGTTCTTCATGATGATGTTTCCGGCGTTCTTTGCGCGGGTGAAACCGGTTTCCACCATCGCGAAACCGGCTTGCATCCAAAATACCAGCGCAGCGCCGATCAAAAACCAAAATTCGACTGTCATAGTGATCTCCTTATTTCACGGAAAAGAGCAGGTCTCCGTAGGAGGGATAGGGCCACTTTCCCGAGGGGACGACGGTTTCGAGGTCGTCCGCGATGGCTCTCGCCGCCGCCATTTCCGGGATCAAAACGTCCTTGCAGAAGTAGGAGATCTCGGAGTAATTCGTCATCTTTTCCGCCTTGGCGAGGTTCTTTTCGAGTAGGTCGGTCTCGAGATAGAGCGCGTCGGCTTGCGAAGACAGCTTTTGTAGCATCGCCTTCTCGTACTTCGCGCTGACCTTGTAGCTCTCCTTGGCGTACAGCACGTCCGCGACCTCCTTTTGATAGGCGCTCACGGCGGGGAGGATGTCGTTTTTCAGCATTTGCAGGGCGGTCAGTGCCTCGATGTGGATGACCTTGCAGTAGTTCTCGAGGGCGATCTCGTAGCGGGCGCGCGCCTCGGTCTCGGTGAAGACGCCTTGTTTCTTGAAGAGGGCGAGGTTCTTCTCCGCTACGTAGTAGGGCAGCGCGTCGGGCGTGGTCTTCAGGTTCATCAGACCTCTCGCTTCCGCTTCCTTGATCCATTCGTCGTCGTAGCCGTTGCCGTTAAAGATGATCCTCTTGTGCTCGGTGATGACCTTTTTGACGAGGGCGTTCAGCGAGGTGGTGAAGTCCTCCGCCTTTTCCAGCTCGTCCGCGAACTGCTCGAGCTCTTCCGCGACCGCGGTGTTCAGGATGATGTTCGCGCAGGAGATCGAGGCGTTGCTGCCCAGCATACGGAACTCGAATTTGTTGCCCGTGAAGGCGAAGGGAGAGGTCCTGTTCCTGTCCGTCGTGTCGGTCGGGAATTTCGGCAGGACGTCCACGCCGATCTTCAGTTGTTTGCGCACTTTCTTGTCATAGTGTTTGCCTTCCTCGATCGCGTCGAGGACGCCTTGGAGTTCGTCGCCGAGGAAGATCGAGACCACGGCGGGCGGCGCTTCGTTGGCGCCGAGCCTGTGATCGTTGCCCGCGCTCGCCACCGAGATGCGGAGGAGGTCCTGATACTCATCCACCGCCTTGATG
Source organism: Clostridia bacterium (assembly GCA_017455605.1). GTDB lineage: Bacteria > Bacillota > Clostridia > Christensenellales > CAG-1252 > CAG-1252. The sequence continues at coordinate 1,539 of JAFSZO010000014.1, read as the reverse complement.
ACCGCCGCGAGGAAGAGGAGGAACTGCGCGTTCTCGTCCGGGGTATCGCCCGGCTCCAAAAGGTTCACACCGGTGTCGGTCGAGATGGACCAGTTGTTATGCTTGCCGCTGCCGTTCACCCCCGCGAATGGCTTCTCGTGCAGGAGGCACGCCATGCCGTGTTTGGCGGCGATCTTGCGCATCAGTTCCATCGTGAGTTGGTTGTGATCGGTCGCGATGTTGGTGGTGGTGAAGATCGGGGCGAGCTCGTGCTGTGCGGGCGCCACCTCGTTGTGCTCGGTCTTGGCGAGGATACCGAGCTTCCACAGCTCTTCGTTCAGCTCGTTCATAAAGGCTTGCACGCGGGTCTTGATCGCGCCGAAGTAGTGGTCTTCGAGCTCCTGTCCCTTGGGCGGGCGGGCGCCGAAGAGGGTCCTGCCCGTATAGACGAGGTCCTTCCTCTTCTCGTACATTGCCTTGTCGATCAGGAAGTATTCCTGCTCGGGACCGACCGTGGTCTTCACGCTCGTGACGCCTTCGTTGCCGAAGAGCTTCAGGATGCGGAGGGCTTGCTTGTTGATCGCCTCCATGCTGCGGAGCAGGGGGGTCTTCTTGTCCAGAGCTTCTCCGCCGTATGAGCAGAAAGCGGTGGGGATATACAGGCATTTATCCTTGATGAAGGCGTAGCTCGTCGGATCCCACGCCGTGTAGCCGCGCGCTTCGAAGGTGGCGCGAAGTCCGCCCGAGGGAAAGCTGGAGGCGTCGGGTTCGCCGCGGACGAGCTCCTTGCCTGAGAACTCCATGATGACCGTGCCCGTCTTGGTGGGGGAGATGAAGCTGTCGTGCTTCTCGGCGGTGACGCCCGTCATCGGCTGGAACCAGTGGGTGAAGTGGGTCACGCCTTGCTCGGTCGCCCAGTCCTTCATCGCGTTCGCCACGACGTCCGCCACGCTTCTGTCGAGTTCCAGTCCCTTTTGAATGGTCTTTTGCAGCGCTTTGTAGGTCTCCTTCGGCAGACGCTGACGCATGACCTCGTCGCCGAACACCAAAGATCCGAAAGTTTCAGGTACGCTTTTCATATAGATATCCTCCTTTCTATTCGTCTGAAACAGCCTTATAAACAAAAAGGGCGCCACGGAATACTCCGCAGCGCCTTTGCTGTTTCAACGCCCTTACTTTAGCACCGCCCGAAAAGGGTTGTCAAGAGGATTTCGATACTTTTTTCGAAAATATTTTTCGGCGATAAATCGGTTTGAATAACCTCATAAATGCCCTTTATTTCGGGATTTTTTATAAAAAACTTTTCCGAAAAGCGTTGACAAGAGCCGTCTCTCGGGGCTATAATCCGAATGTACGAACAAAGGCGTTCGTTCCGAAGTTTCGGGTCACCCCCGAGCGTTCGGAGCGAGCGCTTTTTTTGTTTTTATCCGATCATTGGGTCGGGAAGAGAGGTGAACTATGTTATTGGAAGGAGAGTTTCGAAATCCTGCGGGCTGCGCGATCTCGGCGGTTTTTGACAACGCGGGCGCGCGCTTTTCGGGGAAGGACATCATCGACTCG